>NC_010718.1:1251000-1563000 GCF_000020005.1 Natranaerobius thermophilus JW/NM-WN-LF
TTTAGTTAAAGTGGATATCTTGGTGAACAAGGAACCTGTGGATGCATTATCCTTTATAGTTCATCAAGATAAAGCTTATTATAAAGGAAGACAGCTGGCAGGTAAACTAAGAGAAATGCTGCCAAGACAAATGTTCGATGTTCCAGTACAAGCAGCTATCGGTAATAAGGTAATTGCCAGGGAAACGGTGAAAGCAGTCAAAAAGAATGTCTTGGCAAAATGTTACGGTGGAGATATCACTCGTAAGAGAAAATTATTAGAAAAACAAAAAGAAGGGAAACAGAGAATGAAACAAGTCGGGAAGGTAGATATACCTCAAGAAGCCTTTATGGCGGTGTTGAGCATTGATAAATAAAACGGATTACAAAAAGGGACTGTACATTCATGTCCCTTTTTGTTTATCTAAATGTAAATACTGCGATTTTAATAGTAGAGAACTTCAATCCCAGGATGAAATAACAAACTACTTAAAAACAATAAAAAAACAGACTAAGACATTTTACAGAAAACTTGGCCTTAACCAAGAATCATGGGACAGCATATATATTGGTGGAGGAACTCCTTCTTGTTTAACGGAAGAGGCTTTACACGATTTATTGTCATTCTATATAGAGAACTCCAATACTAGTTTTGACAACGACGGGCAAAGCAGAGAGATTACTGTGGAAGTGAATCCTAATTCAATCACTAGTGAAAAAGCGACTATTTTAGCTTCGAAAGTTAATCGCATCAGCATAGGCTTACAGAGTACTCATTCTAAATATTTAAAAAGGTTAGGAAGAATACACACATGGAATGATTTTATTCGAGCTTATGAACTCTTGGTATCAAAAGGGATAGACAATATTAATGTTGATTTAATCTATGGCATTCCCGGACAAAGGTTGGAAGATTTAGAACAAGATCTGGATCTTCTTACGAATTTAACTCCTTTTCCCCCGAAACATATATCCTTGTATAATCTAACGATAGAAGAAGGAACTCCGTTAATGGAAGAATATCAAACAGGAGAACTACCTATCCTTGATGAACAGTCTGAAGTGTCTATGTATAACATGGCCAGGGAAATCCTGCAAGATCGAGGATATAAGCACTACGAACTTTCTAATTTTTCTAAAGAAGGATATCAATGCCGACACAATTTAATCTACTGGTTAAGACATAACTATTTGGGTTTAGGACCTGGTGCGCACAGCTTGTGGAATAGCAAAAGATTTTATTGTACCGAATCCATTACAGACTATTTAAAAGCCAGTCAAGACCAAGACTTGGATGAAAGAACCTTAATTCAAGATTGCTGGGATGTATCACGAGAAGAAGCTTTATCGGAAAGGATTTTTTTAGGCTTGCGTTTGTTATCAGGTGTTGATTTGGAAGAAATCTCTCAAGAGTTTCAATTAGATGTAGAGAAAAAATTTGCTAAACAAATTAAAAAATTAATTGATCAAGGATTTTTAACAAAAACAGGTTCTGTTATTAAACTAACCGAAAAGGCATATATGCTGTCAAATTATGTTTTTATGGAGTTCCTACCTCATCTTGACAAATAACTTGGCTAGTGTTATTTTTTAACTGGATCAATTAGCACTCTTGTTTTAAGAGTGCTAATAACTTTCAGGGGTGATTTGATGAGCCTTAATTGGCGTAAGCAAAAAATTTTAAAGACTATTATTTCAGATTATATTAAACGTGCAGAACCCGTCGGGTCTAGAACCCTGACAAAAAGATATGAATTTGATTTAAGTCCCGCTACTATCAGAAATGAAATGGCAGACTTAGAAGATATGGGCTTTTTGGAGCAACCGCATACTTCAGCCGGGCGTATTCCTACGGAAAGAGGATATCGTTTCTTTGTTGATGAGTTGATAACTCGCTGTTTATCAGTTCCACAGCAAGAGTTGCTCTTAAAAAAATTAACCAAATTCAAGGCTCTAGAAATAAATGAAATAGTGCAAGTAACAGCTCGGGCTCTGGCTGAAATGACAGATTATACTTCTTTAGTTTTAGGTCCGCAAACAAGTAAAAGTGCTTTTCAGGAAATTCAAGTTTTTCCTATTGATCAACAAAGGGTATTAATGGTTCTAACAACAGATACAGGAATTATAGAAAGCAAACCGGTGCCAGTTTCTGGTAACTTATCAAAACAAGAGCTTAGTAACATAGTTCAACATCTAAACAAACGACTGAAAGGTTTAACTATAGATGATATCACCCCTAGCCTATTAAAGGAGTTGCGGACAGATTTAATTAAAGAAGTGGATTTAGTGGAAAAAGCCATGCATATCTTGGCTGATTCCTTTAGACACAGTAGTGCCAACGTGGCTTTAGGCGGGACAAAGAATATTTTAAATCAGCCTGAATTTAATGATCTTAAAAAGGTGAAAGAGTTACTATCATTTTTTGAGAATGAAGAGGTCTTGGCTGAATTGCTTTCTGAATCGGAAGGCATTGTTGTGCGAATTGGGAAGGAAAACCCCAGGGATGAAGTGAAAGATTGCAGTCTAGTAACTGCTAGTTACGAATTAAATGGACGCCCCCTGGGTACTATAGGTGTTTTAGGTCCTACCAGGATGGATTACTCCAGGGTGATTGCCATAGTGGCTCAAATTGCCAATGAACTTACAATGGCATTGGATAAAAAGAAAATTACTGAGGAGTAGGTGATGATTATGAAAAAAGAAAATAATCAAAATATCACAGAAGAACAAAAGCAATCGGCCAACCAAAAGAAAGAACAAAATCAAAAAGATACAGAAACAACAAACACACTGGAAAATCACAAAGAGGAAGTAGAAAGCCGAGAAGAATCAGGTGAAGCAGAAGACTTACAATACCAGGGACAAGGGGAGGAGAATTTGGAGAAAAAAATTGAGGATTTAGAAAACCAGAACGAGCGTTTAGAGGAGGAAAAACAGAGCTATCTCCAGCAATTGAAACGTTTACAAGCAGATTTTGATAATTATAAAAAGCGTACTGCAAAAGAATGGGAACGCACAAGCACAGAAAAAGCAAAAGAATTGGCAGAGGATATATTACCAATTTTGGACAATTTTGAAAGGGCTCTTAACAACATTGACGACGAAAAAGTTGACCCCAATTTCTATGAAGGGGTTAATATGATTTATGATCAATTATATGAGGTACTAACCAAAAATGGGTTAGAGCGAATTGAAGCAGAAGGCCAAGAATTTGACCCTAATTATCACGAAGCGGTTATGCAAGTTGACAGTGAGGAACATGAAAGCAATGTTGTCATTGAGGAGATTCAACCTGGCTTTCTATTTAAAGATCGCCTGCTGAGAGCAAGTGTAGTAAAAGTTTCCAGATAATAGATAATCTGGATTCAAAATGATTTGAACTATTCTATTCAAAACAAAACTTAAGGGAGGTAATAGTTATGGGTAAAATAATTGGAATCGATCTGGGAACGACCAATTCATGTATGGCAGTAATGGAAGGTGGAGAAACCAGTATAATTACTAATGTTGAAGGTGATAGAACTACCCCTTCCGTGGTAGCTTTCAAAGATGATGGTGAGCGCCTGGTTGGTCAGGTTGCTAAACGCCAAGCTATCACTAATCCTGATAGAACAATCGCTTCTATTAAACGGCATATGGGGACCAACCATACTGAAAACATAGATAGCAAAAAGTACACTCCTCAAGAAATCAGTGCTATGGTTCTTCAAAAACTTAAAAGAGATGCAGAAGAATACTTAGGAGAAGAAGTTAGCGAGGCTGTTATTACTGTTCCAGCATATTTTTCAGACAGTCAGAGACAGGCAACAAAGGATGCTGGGAAAATTGCAGGTTTAGAAGTAAAAAGAATTATTAACGAACCAACTGCAGCTTCTTTGGCATACGGTATAGATAAAGAGGAAGAAGATCAGACAATTTTAGTTTACGACTTAGGTGGAGGAACTTTTGATGTCTCCTTACTAGAACTGGGAGATGGAGTTTTTGAAGTTAAAGCTACTAGTGGGAATAACAAGCTAGGTGGAGATGATTTCGATCAGAGAATTGTGGATCACCTGGCAGAAGAATTTAAAAAAGAACATGGAGTTGACCTTAGAGAAGACAATATGAGTCTTCAAAGGCTTAAGGAAGCGGCAGAGAAAGCAAAAGTAGAATTGTCTAGTGTTTCTCAAACAAATATTAACTTACCCTTTATCACATCTACTGACGAAGGCCCAAAACACTTGAATATGGACTTGACTAGGGCTAAATTTGAAGAACTTACCAGTGACTTAGTTGATAAAACTATAGAGCCAATGAAGCAAGCCATGAAAGACGCTGGAGTTTCTGCTGGAGATATTAATAAAGTAATCTTAGTTGGAGGTTCTACACGAATTCCAGCTGTACAAAGAGAAGTTAAAAAAATTACCGGAAAAGATCCTTATAAAGGAATTAATCCCGATGAGGTTGTAGCTCGAGGAGCAGCTATTCAAGCAGGAGTTCTTAGTGGTGATGTCAAAGATGTATTATTATTGGATGTTACACCTCTATCTTTAGGAATTGAGACATTGGGTGGTGTATTCACCAAATTAATTGAAAGAAACACAACTATCCCTACAAGTAAGCAACAAGTCTTTTCAACTGCAGCAGATAATCAAACCAGTGTTGAAATTCATGTCTTGCAGGGCGAGCGTGAGATGGCAAAGGATAATAAATCCTTGGGTAAATTCATACTGGATGGTATACCACCGGCTCCAAGGGGAGTACCTCAAATAGAGGTCACCTTTGACATTGATGCCAACGGAATTTTAAATGTAAGTGCTAAAGACAAAGGAACTGGTAAAGAGCAAAAAATTACAGTAGAACCTTCTAGTGGGTTATCTGAAGAAGATGTAGAAGAAATGGTTAAAGAAGCTCAAGAACATGAAGAAGAAGATAAGAAAAAACGTGAAAAAATAGAAGCTCGTAACGAAGCTGATTCACTAGTCTATAATACTGAGAAGACCTTAAACGACTTGGGTGAACAAGTAGACGAATCTAAAAAGAAAGAAGTGGAAGATGCTATTCAGAAAGTTAAAGATGCCCTAGAAGAAGATGATCTTGATCAAATAAACTCGGCCAAGGAAGAACTAACTAACCACTTCCACGAATTAAGCCAAAAGATATATCAAGATGCCCAGGCTCAAACGGGAGAAGCAGGTGCCGATGCAGCAGGAGATCCAGAAAGCCAGGGTCAAGAAGAGGATGTAGTCGATGCTGACTATGAAGTTGACAATGAAGAAGACGACGATCAACAGCAAAAAGGCTAATAATTATAAATTTAATTGCACTAAAGGGTGATTGTAATGGCAAAACGTGATTATTACGAAATTTTAGGTGTGGACCGAAATGCCAGTCAAAATGAAATAAAGAAAGCCTACCGAAAATTGGCGAGGAAATACCATCCTGATGTTAATCAAGATGATGAACAAGCAGAAGATAAATTTAAAGAAATTCAAGAGGCTTATGAAGTCCTCGGTGATGAACAAAAGCGTACACGCTATGATCAATTCGGCCACGCCGGAGTCAATGGTGATGGGCACCAGCAATATGGTGGCTTTGGCGGCCAAGATTTTGGTGGTTTTGGTGGCTTTGAAGATATTTTTGATGCCTTTTTTGGGGGCGGTTTTTCAGGCGGCGAAAGACGACGCCGCCCTCGTAAAGGTTCGGATTTAAGATATAAACTGGAAATTGAATTTGAAGAAGCTGTTTTCGGTGCTGAAAAGGAAGTTCGGATTCCACGGACAGAAAACTGTGAGAAATGTGATGGATCAGGAGCTAAACCAGGAACTCAACCGGAAACTTGTTCAGCTTGTAATGGTAGTGGCGAGATGCGCCAGGTCAAAGAAACTCCTTTTGGAAGGTTTGTTAATGTAGCTACTTGTAGTAGATGTGGTGGTGAAGGAACTGTAATCAAAGAACACTGTCCTGAGTGTCAAGGAGAAGGTAAAGTCGTAAGACGTAGGAAGGTTAAGTTGAACATTCCTGAGGGAGTTGATAATGGTACCAGATTGAGAGTAAGAGGGGAAGGCCAAGCTGGAACTTATGGTGGCCCCCCAGGTGACTTGTATGTAGATATTTCTGTTAAACCTCATGATACTTTTAAACGTGATGGTACCACTGTTTATTCTGAAATAAATGTGAGTTTTGTTGAAGCTATTTTGGGAACTGAAATTGAAGTTCCTACTTTAGATGGCAAGTCAAAATTAAAGATTCCCGCAGGCACACAACCGAAAACTGAGTTCACTTTAAAAGGAAAAGGAGTACCACATTTCAAACGAAAAGGACGAGGAGATCAAATCGTCATAGTAAATGTAGATATTCCTAAAAAACTTACACAAAAGCAAAAACAACTTGTCAGAGAGTTGGCCTTATCTATGGGGAAAAACATCTCATCTGACGAAAGTTTTTTAAACAGGGTTAAAAAAGCCCTGGGAGGAAATGAATGATTCCAAAATAATGAAAAGGGGCGAGAACATGAAGTGGGCCGAATTGACACTCACCACAGAGAGGGAAGCCATGGAAGCTGTTTCTAATTTATTTCACGAATCGGGAGCAGGTGGAGTTGTAATTAAAGATCCCAAAATAGTACCCCAATTAGATGAAGATGAGTTATGGCAAGACCCACAAAAGTTAGAAAAACATGCGGAACACAGTTTGATTGACAGAGTATATGTTATGGCATATTTACCCTGGGATGAAGAACTATCTAACAAACTAAGTACTATTAGAGAAAGAATCAGTGACATGGAGAATTATGGTTTGAATGTCTCTGCTAATGATCTCAATGTTAGTAAAGTAGATGAAGACGATTGGTCGGAAGCGTGGAAAGAGTACTATCAACCTGTAAACGTTAATGGAATTACTGTCCGGCCCACTTGGACTTCCCCGGATAATAATGAGCAAACTACAATTTGGTTGGATCCAGGAATGGCTTTTGGGACGGGAACTCATCCCACTACTATTATGTGTATTTCCTTTTTAAAACAATATCTACAGGGAAATGAAAAAGTTATTGACTTAGGATGTGGTTCAGGGATTCTGTCAATAGCTGCTGCTAAGTTAGGAGTTGAAAAAGTTTTTGCTTATGATATTGATTCGGTAGCCTGTAGGGTAGCTGGTCAAAATGCTAACTTGAATGAAGTTAGAGATTTAATAGACATTAAACGGGGAGATGTTAAAAAACAAGTAGTTGAAGAAAAGGCAGATGTAGTTGTCGGTAATTTGATTTCGGATATAATTATTTCTTTAGTACCAAATATAAAATATATGATGAAGGAAAATGCAATTTTCATTGGATCGGGTATTGCTGTAAACAAAAAAGAAGCTGTTATTGATGAATTTAATAGTCATGGTATGGAAATTGTTGCAGAGGAAACCTCAGGGGAGTGGATAGCCCTGGTGGTTCGCAATTAGTGGTCAAATACCAAGAATTTTTTTAGAAGAAAATTCATTAACTGAAGTTAGTGCAGGCCAGAAAATAACAGGTTCCCGAGAAGATTACCACTATTTGACACGTGTGTTACGTTTGAAAATTGGTGATCGAGTAATTTTGCTAGATGGTAAAGGAGGAGCCTGTTTTAGTTTTATAAATAGATTAGGAGAAGGCCAAATTGAATTTGAATTAGAAGAACCATTAATTGATAATAAAGAAGCGCCTATACGAATAACCTTGGCCCAATCATTGATTAAAAAAGACAACTTTGAATTTGTACTCCAAAAAGGTACCGAATTGGGAGCGACTGAATTTTATCCCCTGATAAGTCAACGTACAGAAGTGAATTTATTAAATAAATCAGACAAAAAAGTCTCCAAAAAGCTAACTCGCTGGCGAGAAATAGTTAAAAACGCTGCAGAGCAATGTCAGAGGCAAGTACTACCTCTAATTCATTACCCCGTCAATTTTGAAAAGTATCTAAAAAATAACAATGAGAATTCGAACAATAATGGTTCGAGATTAAAAATAATGTGTCATGAACAAGAAAACACCCCCTTAAAAAAGGTCCTGAAAACTATCGAGACTCCACCGTCTTCTGCTATAATATTGATAGGGCCAGAAGGGGGTTTTTCCCATAATGAAGTGGATTTAGCTCGGGAACAAGGTTTTTCTTCTGTGAGTATGGGTCCTAGAATACTAAGAGCTGAAACTGCAGGTATAGTTGCCGTCTCAGCAATTCTATACGAATTAGCAGATTTGGGAGGAACTGAGCAATGTCAGACGTACCAAGGGTGAAATTCATTACTTTTGGATGTAAAGTTAATCAGTATGATTCAGAAGCCCTGAAAGAATTATTCCAGGACAGGGGATTTGAGATAAGTGATTGGAATCCTCAGGAATTGGATAATATTGATGTGGCTATTATTAACACATGTACAGTTACACATTTAGCCGATCGCAAGGCTCGACAGCATATCAGAAAACTCAAGAGGCGAAACCCAAATTGTGTTATAGCGGTTACTGGCTGTTATCCTCAGACTGATCCTCAAACAGTTAAAGCTTTAGAAGGCGTGGATATTGTCCATGGAATTGAAGATAGATCAGGTTTAGTTGAACTGGTAGAGCAGGCTTTATCTAAGGAAAACATCTGGCAGGGAGCTATACATCTACATGACTCAAGACCAAAGGGAGAATTTGAAAACTTAAAGATCAAAAACTTTAAAAAACATGATAGAACAAGACATTTCTTAAAAATACAAGAAGGTTGTGACCAATTTTGTTCTTATTGTATTATCCCTTATGCCAGAGGACATTTGCGAAGTCGCCCGCCAGAAGATGTTATTTCTGAGATTAAACAGGCAGTTAGTAATGGATTTAAAGAAATAGTACTAACAGGTATAAATCTAGGAGCTTATGGCCGTGAAAATTCAAATTTACCCAATTTGGCAACCTTGCTGGATAAAATCATTCACCTAAAGGGGGATTACAGAATAAGATTGAGCTCTTGTGAACCTCAAGAAATTACTATTGGGTTATTAGAGCTGGTTACTAATTCTGAAAAAATCTGTAAACATCTTCATATACCTCTCCAAAGTGGGGATAATGAAATTTTAAAAGCAATGAATAGAGATTATTCAAAAGAAGATTATAGAAAAATAGTCATGGCTGCTAGGGAAAAGTCTCCTTCCATAGCAATAACCACTGATATAATCGTAGGCTTTCCGGGTGAATCTGCGAATCACTTTCGAAATACTAAGGAATTTGTCAAAAAGATAGGTTTTTCTGATATTCATATTTTCCAATATTCACCGAGAAAAAATACACCAGCCCAAGAATTTTCAGACCAAGTGCATAGTAAAGAAAAAAAAGCTCGTAGCCAAGAATTAATTGAGATTTCTCGAGATCTTAGCAGAGTTTATCACGAACAGTTTATTGATAAAACTGTTCCTGTATTAGTTGAAAAACATGAAGAGGATGTTGCTTCTGGGGTCAGTGATACCTATTTAAAAGTAACATTCAATGTGGAATCCGAGATTAATTTATATAACAAAATTTGTCAGGTACAAATAAATAGTGCCGATGAAGAAATGGTTTATGGAGAATTACCTGAATAAACAGGTGGTTGATAAGCAGGGGCAGGTAAATTGAAATGAGTTAGTAATAAATCACCTATCTTGGGCATAAGTTTAAGTGAGTATTGCTCAAGGTAGGTGATTTTGTTGAGTAAGGTGATAGTATTTGAGTTAAAACGTTTAATACCATTTATATTATTACTTGTCTTGCTATCAGGTTTATCCCTTTATGATCAAATTACTCCGGAACCAAAGAAAACTGGGGTGTTAACAGAAAAGGTAGAGGGTGAACGAGCCTTGGAAGAGTTGGAGTTTTCTACAAAAGATGAAGGCTATCGTGTTGAGCCTGCTTCTTTTATAATTGTAGAAAGCAATAATGAGTGGGTACAAATTATTGAAGAAAAAGATTTAGGTCTGTCTCCTGATGCCTTTAATGAGCAAAGAGAAATAGGTGTATTTACTTTTCATTGTGAAATAGAACAAATACGATTACTTGAAGGAGACAATCAAAAACAAGTTGAAGTAATTGTAAGTCCTGAAAATGATTTTTATCATGTAGCTGTCATGGATCAAAAACAATTAGGAATTGGAGACACAGGTGCAGATCTAATAAATTGGCACTTTGTAGATGTTGATGGTGAAAGACTTTATCAAATCACTCAGGACCCTTAGTTAATTAAAATCGGTTTTCGTGAGTTTCGTCAATATGTATAGATATTTTAATACTTGGAAAAATATAGATACAAACTATAACTTTATAGAATTAATTGTGCTTTATGCAGGAATTGTTAACTTAAAAAGCGAAATATTTAGCTACAAAGCATATAAGAAATTTAATTTATTTATTGATGTAAATTTTGTTCATGCTAGTAAGTATACTTTTTGTAAGGTTAAGAAGTAAGGGGGTGAACAGAGAGTGTCGGACTGCATATTCTGCAAAATAGCCAATAAAGAGATGGATAGTGAAATAGTATATGAGGATGAAAATATTATTGCATTTAAAGATGTGAATCCTCAAGCACCAGTCCACTTGCTGATTATTCCCAAAAAGCATATTGAGTCAGTTATGGATTTTGAAGATAAAGATTCAGAACTTATTTCAAAAATCTTTTTTGTAGCTCAAAAACTGGCTCAAGAGTTTGATGTTCATGAATCAGGTTTTAGAATTGTAAATAATTGCGGGAAAGAAGGTGGACAGACTGTTAACCATGTTCACTTTCATTTGTTAGGCAAACGCAGCTTGACCTGGCCACCAGGTTAAAAAAGGATTATCATTTATTTTACTTACATATAAATAAATGATATGATATTAAATGTATAGAATTGTTTGTTGTGAAAGAGGGGAGGGAAATACGTGGCTGAGATTAAAGTTGGTAAAAACGAGACATTAGATAGCGCTTTGCGACGTTTTAAAAAACAATGCTCCAAAAGTGGTGTTTTAAGTGAAGCCAAAAAACGTAAACATTATGAAAAACCCAGTGAAAAGCGCAAACGAAAAGCTACTGAAAAGCGTAATAGCAGAAAATAAGTACGGTAGGAGGAGTAAGATATGGGAATTGCTGATCAATTACAAGAAGATATGAAAAAAGCAATGAAAGAAAAAGATAAATTCCGCTTGTCAGTTATTAGAATGATGCGCTCTGAGATTAAGAATAGAGAAATTTCTCAATCAGAGTCGCTTTCGGAAGACGAAGCTATAGAACTAATTGCTAAAGAAAAGAAAAAACGACAGGATTCTCTTGAAGAATATCAGCAAGCCGGTAAAACCGATGTAGTTGAGGATTTAAAACGAGAGATAGAAATCTTGGACGAGTACCTTCCAGAACAATTATCTCAAGAAGAGCTGAAAAAAATTATTGAAGAGGCAATTTCCAATGTTAAGGCGGAATCTCCCAGTGATATGGGTGAAGTCATGAAAGAAGTTATGCCTAAAGTTAAAGGAAAAGCAGATGGTAAAATTGTTAATCAGTTGGTAAAAGAGTTATTAACAAGTTAATAGATGAAAATTAAAGGGCCGTAAGGCCCTTTTTTATTAGCACAAAGCCAAATAAACGTAAAAATGTTTGGAATTTAAAGTAAAATTGTCGTATAATGAGTATAATAGCAAAAATTTTTTTTAGTCCTGGTTCTTGAGTGAATCTTCCGGAGGAAGGTGATTTTGGTGCGTAAAAACTTTAATATTTTCTGTTCATTCATATGTGTTTTACTGATTTTCAGTGGTTTATTTATTCACTTTGAAGAGGTTCAGGCACAGTCATTAGCTGATACCGGAGAAAAAACTGTTTACCAAGTTCCTGTAGAAGGCAATATAGAACGAGGATTATCTGCCTTTTTGAACAGAGCTTTTGAAAGTGCCCAAGAAGAAAATGCAGATCTAATTGTTTTAGATATAAATACTCCTGGAGGGGCATTAGATGCTTCTTTTGAGATTAAAGATTTAATAGTCAATGAAGAAATACCAGTTTATGCTTTTGTTAATTCCCAGGCAATATCAGCTGGTTCATACCTTGCCTTAGCTTCTGATGAAATTTACATGAGACCAACTGGTACCATGGGTGCTGCTGAAGCGCGTATGGGGACTGAAGTAGCCGATGAGAAAGTGATGAGTGTATGGGAAACGGAAATGAGAACTGTGGCCAAGGAAAGGGACCGTGATCCTGACATAGCTGCAGCCATGGTTCGGCGTGAAATGGAGATAGAAGGTCTGGTATCAGAAAATCAACTATTAACTTTAAGTGCGGAAGAAGCCAAGGAACATGGTATGGCAGAAGGAATTGTAAATAATTACGACGAATTACTGGAAAAAACCGGTTACGAAGGTGCAAATATAGTGGAATATCCCATGGAATGGGCTGAACGAATGGCTCGGTTTTTTACCTCACCTGCTGTGGCTTCAATTTTATTAACTTTAGGAATGGCCGGACTTGTTATTGAACTATCTTCACCAGGATTAGGATTGCCTGGATTGGTTGGACTTCTATGTTTTGGGTTGTTCTTTGGAGGACATATCTTTGCAGGTTTGGCTGGTTATGAAGTACTGCTATTCTTTATAGTGGGAATAATTTTATTATTAATAGAAGCCATTGCTGCTGGGTTTGGTGTTATGGGGCTTGCAGGGATTGTATCATTCGGTTTTGCCATAGTAATATCGGCAGAAAGTACAGAACAAGGCTTAATGATGTTACTGTATAGTTTACTGGGTACTATTATAGTTCTAGTGATTGCCTTTAGGTATTTTGTTAGAAGTAGATTTTGGGATAGAATTATATTAAACCATTCTGAAAGTAAAGACCAGGGTTATGTAGGTACGAATACTGAATATAAAAATTTAGTAGGTGAATCAGGTGTTACGGAAGGACCTTTAAGGCCGGCTGGAACAGCCCAAATCTCGGGTGAAAGAATAGATGTAATCAGTGAAGGGGGGTATATACCAGAAGGGACTCCTGTACAAGTGTCTAAAGTTGAAGGCTCAAGAGTGATTGTCAAAGAAATCAAATCAGAAGAAAGTGATCAGAAGGAGGAGGATACTGAATGATTGATGGTTCTCTCGTAACATTATTAATTCTAGTAGCGTTAGTAATCGTATTTTTATCGATCTTGTTTAGTTTTATCCCGATAGGATTATGGATTTCTGCACAAGCTGCTGGAGTAAAGATCGGTATATTTACTTTAGTAGGGATGCGGCTTAGAAGAGTAATTCCGGCTCAGGTTGTAAAACCTTTAATCAAAGCAAACAAAGCTGGCTTAAATTTAAGTGTAAATAAATTAGAAGGACATTATCTTGCAGGTGGTAATGTAGACAGAGTAGTAAATGCGTTAATTGCTGCCCAGCGCGCTGAGATTCCCTTGGAATTTGAAAGGGCTTCAGCTATTGACCTGGCAGGCAGAGATGTGTTGCAAGCAGTTCAGATGAGTGTTAATCCTAAAGTGATTGAAACTCCGGTAGTAGCCGCTGTGGCTAAAGATGGAATTGAAGTTAAGGCAAAAGCCCGGGTTACCGTTCGAGCAAATATTGATAGACTTGTTGGTGGTGCAGGTGAAGACACAATTATTGCACGTGTAGGTGAAGGTATAGTTACTACTATTGGTTCTTCTGAAAACCATAAAAAAGTTCTAGAAAACCCAGATAACATGTCCCATAATGTTTTAAATAAGGGATTAGATGCCGGTACAGCCTTTGAAATCTTGAGTATTGATATAGCCGACGTTGATGTGGGCAAAAATATTGGTGCTCAGTTACAAATGGATCAGGCTGATGCTGATAAGAGAATTGCTCAGGCCAAAGCAGAAGAACGTCGTGCAATGGCTATTGCTCATGAACAAGAAATGAGAGCAACGGTTCAAGAAAATCGAGCAAAAGTTGTAGAAGCCGAAGCTCAAGTACCCTTGGCCATGGCTGAGGCTCTTAGAGAAGGAAGACTAGGCGTAATGGATTATTATCAGATGAAAAACATTCAGGCGGATACTGATATGAGAAATTATATTTCTCAAGGAGATCAATCTACTGACAGTGATACACCTAACTATCAAAGACCAGTAGATAATGGTGATGAAGATGACAACGAATAAACAATTCGACTTAGCAAGCATTTTGTTACAAAAAAGGGGGCCTTGAGATGGAGACTATCATTATAATCATAATTATTTTAGTAATCTCAGCAATTCGAAATGCTGCTAGTCCTGGTCATAGGCCCAGGAGGGATTTTCCTAAGCCAACTGATGAACAGGAAATTCCTCATTCACAACCTAAAAGAGAAAGTGAACAAGAAGGGGGATTTCCAGAAATCCCGACCCCAGAAGAATTACCAGGTATTCCCGGATTTGAGGACCAAGATAAAGATAAAGAAAAAGAAATTAGACCCCGTGAAATCTCGTCTCATGCAGAAGATGTAGAAATGTATAAAGAAGATGGTCGCTTTATTGATGAGAAATTGAAGAATTACCGGACAAAGAAGCAAAAGAAATCTCAAAAACACTCCAAAAAAGTTGAAAACTTGTATCGAGTAAACAAGTATAGATCCTCATCTAAAAGCGCAGATGTTTCAAGTCTACTAGACAGTAGAAATGATTTGAAAAAAGCAATTTTATTAACAGAAATTCTAGGTCCACCCAAGAGCAAAAGACCACATTGAGATTTTAATTTAAAAGGATAGATTTTTAGAAGATGGGTTGAATTTTTCAATCCATCTTTTTTTTGTTGTATTAAATCTAATTTTTTGTTTGTCTTTAAGATGTGCTGGCAAACCTCCGTAATCCGTTAAATTGATATTTTACAGTATCAACAAAAATCATAGCTTTTTACACGTAAGTTTAATATTGGGATGCAATAGCTCATATTTTTATCTTAGGGAGAGGGGGAAAGGAAATGAAGGATCATAATAATTTCAAAGAGTTATTTACAGATTTTTTTGATTTACCCAAGGATATAGTTTTGAATTTACCAAGAATTATTATAATCGGCAATACTCAATTCTACGTGGAGAATCATAGAGGCATTTCTGAATACTCTGAGGATACTATTCGGATTAAAATTACAGGTGGGGAATTAAAAGTTATAGGGACTAATCTGGTTGTCCGCAATATTTTCGAAGAAGAAATTTTAATCGAGGGCGATATTGAAAAGATAGAATTTCAAGAATAGTGGAGGGGAATTTGGTGATTTTGAAAAAAGTATGGTATTATATCATCGGTTATTTAGAAGTTACCGTATTGGGGATAGCTGTAGAAAAATTTTTAAATTTGGCCTTACAAGAAAATATTTTAATTTGGGATGTGAAAAAATATCCCAGAGGATTAAAAGTTAAGATTGGTGTCAAAGATTTTGCTAAAGTAAGGAAAGTAGTAAAAAATAGTGGTTGTAGGGTAAAAATAGTTAGAAAACGTGGGCTGCCCTTTTATGTTAAAAAATTAAAAGAACGGAAGTTACTGACAGGTGGTATAATATTTACATTAGTTGTGCTATCTTATCTTTCTTCATATATTTGGTTTATTGATATTACTGGAAACGATCGGGTTAATGATGAGGAAATACATGAAATTTTAGCAAAACACGATTTGCAACAGGGTGTTAAACGCTCAGCTGTTGATATTCATGAAATAGAGGACGATATTATAGCTACCCACGATGAAATTTTGTGGGCAGGAATTAACATAAGAGGGACCCGGGCTGAAGTCAATATAAACGAGAAGGAAGAAGAGCCAGAACAGATAGAAGGTCCTTCAAATATAATAGCAAAAACGGATGCCTATATTGTTGACACAATGGTTTATTCAGGGTATCCTGCGGTTGAACCTGGTGATGCTGTTAGGAAAGATGATGTGTTAATATATGGTAGAGTTGTTCCAAGCGGAACTGAGCTGGGAGAGCTAGAAGAAGAGGAATTGACTGAATATCCCGGAACTCAAGCCCGTGGAATTGTAAAAGGCAGAGTTCACTATAAAGGTTACAGTGAAAAAGGTTTAACAGAAGTAAAAAAAGAAAGAACTGGTGATAAGTTTACAAGATATGGCTTGTATTTTAATGGCGAAACCAGGTATTTGGACTTGAAAGAAATACCTTATGTAGAGTATGATAAGAAGAAGACCATGAGAAAGTTATCTTTAAATTATCCGCCATGGGAAATAGCCTTGATTAGAGAAGAGTTGTATGAAATATCAAGCCAAGAGATTCATCTAGATCGAAGTGAAGCAAAGGAGCTTGCCAAGAAGGAAGCCTATGATGAAGCCCAAGATAAGATTGAAGATATTAAAGATCAAGACATCGAGATCATCGGTGTTGATTATCGTGAATTAGACAATCAAGATGAAGATGTAGTTCAAATAAAAGCTGTATTATCAGTAGAAAAGAACATTGGTGAAGAGATTGAAGTAGAATAAATTTATTGGGAGGTGTCTGGTTGGACGGACAGTTTGATGCAGAAATAACTAAAACAATTAAAATGTCCAATGAAGAAGAGGTATTAAACTTACTTGGAAAGTTTGATGAAAATCTCGAAACCATTGAAAATTGCTTTCCTGTGACATTAATACCAAAAAGCCAAGAAATAAAAATTAAAGGTGATAAACAAAATGTGGAACTAGTTGAAGCTTTAATTAATGAACTATCACAAACAGCTAGAGATGGCAAACAAATTTCAGCTTTTGATATAAACTATGCGGCCGATCTAGTCAAGAAAGGTGAAGAGTCAAAGATTAAAGATATGTTTGAAGAATTAGTATTTACGACTTACAGAGGAAAGAAAATTAAGCCCAAAACAGTTGGCCAAAAGAATTATTTGAAAGCAATCAAAAACAATGATATAGTCTTTGGAATTGGTCCAGCTGGTACTGGTAAGACATTTTTAGCCATAGCTATGGCTGTTGCCAGCTTAAAACGCCAAGAAGTGAATAGATTGATTTTAACTAGACCTGCTGTTGAAGCGGGCGAAAAATTAGGATTTTTGCCTGGCGATTTACAAGAAAAAGTTGATCCATACCTGCGTCCCATATATGATTCTTTATTTGATTTACTGGGAATGGACAAGGTGCATAAATACATGGAAAAGAGAATAATTGAAATTGCACCCTTAGCTTATATGAGAGGACGTACTCTAGACGATTCTTTTATTATTTTGGATGAAGCTCAAAATACAACTTCGGAGCAGATGAAAATGTTCCTTACCAGGATTGGATTAAATTCAAAAGCAGTTATCACAGGGGATATTACCCAAGTAGATTTACCTTCGGGTAAATATTCAGGCTTAACTGAAGTGACTAATATTCTCCATGGTATTTCTGGTTTGGCATTTGTTTACTTAACAGAGAAAGATGTGGTTAGGCATGAACTCGTTCAAAAAATTATCATGGCTTATGAAAATCATGAAAAAGAATTAGAGTTGAAGAAAGACACTGAAAATCAAGTTACTGAATATAATGGGGAAGCTGATGATGGTAAGGATAGTTAGGAGGAGTTGTCATGTTTTTTAAAAAAGGCGCTCAATCAAAAACTACAAATCAAAATCAAAGGGGTATCAGTCCGCTTTGGCAAAGAGTGATAATTGCCCTATTGGTTTTTTTGAGCGTCTTTGGAGTGATGAGTATTGGGTTTTTACCCGATACTCTTGAAGTTGGACAAGTAAGTCCAAAAAATTATTATGCACCCAGAGAAGTTGAAGACAGTTATACCACGGAACAACGAAGGCAAGAAGCAGCTAAAGAAGTTCCGGAAGTCTATGATTTAGATCCGAGTGTAAAGGAAAAATCTTTGGATACTATCGATGAAGTTTATGACATAATGATTACTTTTAACAGAGAAATGAATGATGCTATGGAAGAAGCTAGTCAAGGTGAAAATAATCATGAAGGCTGGAATGAAGAGGAGTATCGCCAGGAGTTGATAGCTGAATTTAATGAAGAAGTACCCCTTGATTTAGAGGAGTTAGAAATCCCTCTGGGCTATGTAGAAACAGATGATTTAAAAAATATTCAAGAAGATGCAAAAACCATTTTAGTAGGTTTTATGGACCAAGGAGTTAAACCCGATGGTATCGAAAATGTACAAGAGCAAATAGAACAGCGAGTGGAGATTCTACCCTATTCTAATGAGATGAACGAATTTACTTTCCATGTTTTAAAAGAAGCTTTAGTACCCAATATGACATATAATGAAGAAGCCACTGAACAAAGGCGTCAAGAAGCAAGAGAAGAAGTGGAGCCGGTTACAATAATGGAAGGCGAAGTGATTGTACGGGAAGGGGAACGTTTAACTGACCGACATTTAATGATTCTCGAAGATTTAGGTTTAAAGCGTGCTCACGGTGACTATTTTATGCTGGTGGGCTTATCAATTTTAATCCTGGCCATACTAGCTTTGATTGGGATGTATTTGTATTTCTATCAAAAAGAAGTATTTTTCAGTAATAACAAATTAAGCTTATTAGGACTGATTATTGTAGGAACACTATTGATTGCGCGTATTTTAATACCTTTTTCGGGATATCTGATTCCCACTGCAATGGCTGCAATTTTAATCACAGTCTTATTCGGCTCTAGATTTGCAATGATTATAATTGCTGTTATGAGTTTATTGATTGGCATAATGGCGGACAATGATATTAATATTGCAATTTTATCAATGGTATCTGGTTTTGTGGGCACTTATTCAGTAGCGAAATTGCAGCAACGAGGCGATCTGACTCGATCGGGTTTATATGTGGCAGGAGCTAATGCTTTGGTTATTGTTGCTTTACTTTTAATTGAAGAAGGCTTTCAGGTCGATCCAGATGTTGTTATTAATATTTTAATTAAAGTTTTTTATGGAATTCTAAATGGATTTTTGTCAGCAATATTGGCGATTGGATTTTTACCTTTTTTAGAAAGCGGATTCGGCCTTACTACTTCGGTAAAATTGCTAGAATTAGCGAATCCTAATCACCCTTTATTGAAAAAGTTGCTTTTAGAAGCTCCAGGTACTTACCATCATAGTGTGATTGTGGCAAATTTAGCGGAAACTGCAGCTGATGAGGTAGGAGCTAATTCAATTTTATCTAGAGTTGGAGCTTATTATCACGATATTGGTAAAGTAGCTAGACCATACTTTTTCATAGAAAACCAAGTTGCCAAGGATAATCCCCACGACAAAATTTCACCAACTCTAAGTTCATTAATTATTACATCTCATATAAAAGATGGTGTGGAATTAGCTAAGAAATACAAGTTACCACAAGCAATATTAGATATAATTAAAGAACATCATGGTACTAAATTGTGTAGTTATTTTTATCAAAAGGCCTGTGAATCTCAACAGAAAGCGGAAGATATTAAGGAAGAAGACTTTAGATATGCGGGGCCAAAACCCCAATCTCGTGAATCTGCAATCATCTTACTTGCTGATGCCGTGGAAGCAGCTGTTAGAACTATTTCTTCACCCAATCCGGGTAAGATTAAAGGCCTTGTAAGAAAATTAGTGAAACAGCATTTATCCGAGGGACAGTTAGATGAATGTGATTTGACATTAAGAGATTTGAATAAAATTTCAGATTCTTTTGTGCAGGTTCTGTCGGGCATCTTCCATAGCAGAGTGGAGTACCCTGAAAATTTCCCTGAAAGGAGTACTGTGAATGGAACTACTAATCAACAATCAAACTCAAATGACCCTCAAGGAAGAACAGAAAAAGATGTTAACCAAGATTGTGGAAACAACGCTTCAAAAGGTGAAGAAAGAAATAGCTAACAGCCCCGGGGAAGTTGGATTGATGATAGTAGATGCTGAAACTATTAAAGAGTTAAATAGAGATTATCGTAATCAGTATAAGTCCACTGATGTTTTGTCTTTTCCCCAATACCAAGAAGATGATTTAGTTGAACGAGATTCCGATGATTATTTATTACTAGGAGATATTGTAATTTCGGAATCGGCGGTCTTAGACCAAGCTGATAAATACGGCCATTCTATTGAAAGGGAATTAGCATTTCTGTTTTTACACGGATTGCTTCATCTATTAGGATACGATCATGAAAAAGAGGAAGCACAAAGCGAGGAAGAATCAATGTTCGTTCTTCAAGAGGAAATATTATCAAGTTTAGGAATAACCAGACAATAAATCAGAAATCAGGATTTTACTAATAAATTATCAAGGAATTTAAATCAGGATTTGATAAAGCTAGTAAACCCTTAGTCCCTCTTTAATGTATAAGATAGAACCTACAAGGTTCTTTATGGAGGCTATTTCCATGGAGCGACGTAATTTATTGGAAAGTTTCTATTTTGCTATTCGAGGAATTGCATATACATTATTAACTCAACCAAATATGCGCTATCATCTGGTGGCTGCAATCCTGGCCTTTAGTTTGGGATTGTTCTTGGAAATTAATATAATTAAACTTTTACTGGTTGTGTTTGCCATTTTTTTAGTTTTGATTACTGAAATGATTAATACGGCAGTTGAAAGTACTGTTGATTTATATACTAGGGAAAAAAAACAACTAGCAGCTATCGCCAAGGATGTTGCAGCCGGGGCGGTATTACTAGCGGCTATTAATGCAATTATCTTAGGTTATATAGTTTTTTTTGAACCCGTAAATATTTTACTGTTAACCTGGACGGAATTCCTAGTTTCTGATAATACCTTAAATACTTTGTTATTATTTATTTTTGGTTTCATGATAGTAATCGGTGTTTTCACATATCTAAAAGGTAATAATGTCAAATTTATAACAGCTTGTGTCAGCTTTATCCTGGGCACTATTATCGTATTAATGTTTAACTATTTAGAACATATTCTACTGGCCATGACAATTGGACTTGGGTTTTACCTGCTCATTCTGTTATACTTGCGAAATAGAAGACAACTTCAGTTACAACTTAATTTTATTTGGGCATTAATAGGTTTGATTTTTGGTTTGTTAGTATTAATTTTTTGAACGTTGTTATTCATTGAGGGTGAGAACTATGGCGCGAACTGTATTAAAGAAGGTGCGGAATTATTTTATAGCTGGAATAATTGTACTGCTACCTATTGTTACTAGCATCTATCTATTTTGGGTGCTGTTTAATTGGCTGGATAGCTTGGTAGGATGGCCTTTAAAAGTTGTCCCATCGGATTTACCTGGTGCTGGTATTGTATCTGCTATTATAATCATATTTTTGACTGGTCTTTTGGCAACCAATATAGTAGGTAAGAAAATTCTGAGTCTAATGGATTTAATTTTTAGCAGGGTCCCCTTTGTGAGAAATATATATATAGCAGTCAAGCAACTCTTGGATACATTTTCTCAAAATAGTAAAACTTCTTTTAAAAAAGTGGTTATGGTTGAATATCCGAGAAAGGGTATTTATGCTATGGGCTTTGCTACTGGTGATGCAAAAGGTGAGCCTCAGAAACGTACTAGTTCAAATCTGTTAAGTATTTTTATACCGACTACTCCTAATCCTACATCTGGAATGTTAATAATGGTTCCCAAGGAAAATGTGACCTTTTTAGATATGAGTATCGAAGAGGGATTAAAATTTGTGATTTCAGGTGGGGTAGTAGCACCTCCTGTCGCGGACATGCATGATAAAACTTACATAAAGGAGGGACAAGGGGAATATGAAGAAAAAAGAAATTAAAGAAGAATTAATTCGTAATTTGTTAAGCCAAGCAGAACAAGCACTACAAAATGCCTATGTGCCTTATTCAAATTACCCAGTTGGAGCTGCAATGAAAACTAAAGATGGAGAAACTTTTACTGGCTGCAATGTAGAAAATGCCTCATATGGATTGACGAATTGTGCAGAAAGGACAGCTATATTTAAAGCTGTTAGCCACGGTTATAGAGATATCCAAGTGATGGCGGTGGTCTCAAACTCCGAAAGACATGCTTCACCCTGTGGTGCTTGTCGACAAGTGATCTCAGAGTTTAGTGATGATGCTATATTAATTCTTGCCAATAAAGATGGTGATTATCAGATTGTGAAAGCAAGTGAACTGTTGCCGGGGGCTTTTACGGCACAGGAATTAGAGTAAGAGGTAAAATCTATGAAACATCTATTTGTAATAAGAGGAATCTAAAAATCTTTAAATGAGTGAAAAAATATTAAAAGAGAGGAGAATGCTATATGGAAATAAGATCTCCCAGAGTAGAGATTTATGCTGACCGCATTGCATACAATGTGGAGTATTTGCAAAAACAAGCTGCTAAAAATAATATCTCTCTAGTAGGAGTAACTAAAGGGGTTCTTGCAGATCATCAGATTTTAGACGCTTACTTAAAAGGTGGTTTAGATTATTTGGGTGACGCTAGAATCCAAAATCTTAAAAGGGTTCGAGACTATGGATTTAGTGGAAAAACTTTGTTATTAAGAGCTCCCATGTACAGTGAAATTTCCCAGGTAATAAATTTTGCCAATGTGAGTTTAAATAGTGAACTTGATACATTAAAACTGTTAGATGAAGAATCAAAAAAGCAGGGAAAAACACATGGTTATATAATAATGGTAGATGTAGGTGACCGGCGAGAAGGTGTGTTGCCTGAAGATGTTAAGTCCTTTGTCAAAGAAGCTATCAAACTTGAAAATGTTAAGTTTGAAGGTTTGGGTTTAAATGTCGGTTGTTTTGGGGGTGTACTACCAACTACAGAAAATGCTCAAATCTTGATTGATCTAAAATCAGAACTTGAACAAGAAGGGATTGAAGTACCTACAATATCTGGTGGGAGCACATGTGGATTGAATATTATGTTCCATAATCAGTTACCGGAGGGAATTAATCAGTTACGAGTAGGTGAGGCTTTCCTAATTGGGAATGATAGTGTGCGGGAAACTCCAATACCTGGCACTTATCAAGATACTTTCCGTCTGGTCACTGAAATAATTGAAATTAAAGATCGTCCCTCACAACCCGAAGGAGAGATAGGTAAAGATCCTTTTGGTAATGTTCCGGAATTCCCTGATAGAGGAATTAGGAAACGTGCTATAGCTGCTATTGGTAAACAAGATGTGGCAATAGGCTCCTTGCTTCCCGAGGATGAACAAGTAACAATTGAAGGAGCAAGTAGTGATCATTTGATTTTAGACATAACTGATAGCGATCATAACTATAAAATAGGAGATGAAATAACTTTTGATATGGAATATGGTGCTGTGTTATTTACTATGACTTCTCCATATGTGCAAAAGGAATATATTTGGGATTCAATTTAAATAAACTTTGATTAAATAGGGTAATGTATTTAATAATATGAATTTTAAGGGGTGAACCAAAATATGGAGGAGGAAATTTTCTATTCTGGCTTTGTCTCAGTTATCGGAAGACCAAATGCCGGCAAGTCAACTTTGATCAATTATATATTAGGTGAAAAAGTAGTAATTACAAGTGACAAGCCCCAGACAACCAGAAATAAAATTCAATGTGTTTATAATGGTGAAAACAGTCAAATCATATTTCTTGATACGCCAGGGATGCACAAACCCAAGCATAAATTGGGAGAAAAAATGGTAAAAGCAGTTGATGAAAGTCTGAACGAAATGGATGCCATTTTATTTGTAATTGATGTATCCGTTCCCTTTGGAAAGGGAGAAACTATGTTAGTTGAAAGACTAGCGCGTCTATCAACTCCAGTTATTTTAGTAATGAATAAAATGGATCTGGTTGATGAAGACTTGGCCAGGGAAAAGACAGAGAAAATTAAGGAAAAATTGTCTCCTGAAAGTATTCACTATATATCTGCACTGTATGGGAACAATTTAGTTGACTTATTAGGAGAGCTTGAGAATTTAATGCCAGAAGGCCCGAAATACTATCCGGAAGATCAACTTATAGACCAGCCTGAGAGATTTGTAGTTTCCGAATTAATCAGGGAAAAACTTTTAAACTATACACAAGAAGAGATACCCCATTCTGTAGCTGTAGAAATTATGTTGATGGAAAATCGGGAAGATCAGGATTTAATAGATATAGAAGCGGTAATATATGTGGAACGTGAATCACAAAAAAAGATAGTTATCGGACGAAGAGGAAAATTACTAAAAAAGGTTGGTCAAGAAGCTCGACGCGATATTGAGAATTTATTAGGTTCTCAGATATACTTAGATTTATGGGTTAAAAATCAAAAAGATTGGCGAAACAGAGAAAGATTTTTAAGAGAGTTGGGGTATTAAAGATGTGTGCTCTGTATAATTCGGATGCGGTGGTTATTAGAAGCCGTGATTATAGAGATTATGACAAGATAATAAATCTGTTCACCCCTTATTATGGAAGAGTGTCTGCAGTTGTGAAAGGTGTTAAAAAACCTAAAAGCAAATTAGCAGGTATTGTACAAAGTTTTACTTACGGAAATTATCAACTTTACTCAGGAAAAAGCCTTGGTCGGCTAGTTCAAGGAAAGGTATTACATGGGTTTCAAGAATTGAGAACAGACCTAGTATTAATGAGTGCAGGTATGTGTATTTTAGAACTAATTGATAAAGCAATTCCAGAAGGTGAGGAGTACCCGGCTTTATTTGGAGTGACATTAAGTTGTTTTCATCTATTAGAAAAAAGTTACCCTCCTTCCCTGGTATTACGTATATTTGAAGCTAAATTGATACATAATTTAGGAGTGAGTCCAGAATTATCAGGATGTATCAATCATGGCAGTATTACCCAAGGGAATTTGTATTTTGATCCTGAAACTGGAGGATTGATTTGTGAAACCTGTTTTGAACAGTTAACAGAGAACCGGGGACCAGGGAGAGCCTTTCCTGTAGAAAAAGGAAGTATTAATATAATAAAACGTATGTTTGAATTTCCTGTATATAAACTGCGAACACTAAAACCGACTCAATTACAGTATGATACTTTGGAGAAAATGTTAACAAGCATGCTCGAAGTTCATTTTGGGATTGTATGTAAAACTAAGCCTTTTTTTAAGACCAATCTACAGAGAAATAGTTAAACATATGATGGATGATTTGATAAAATAAGGAATACTTTAACAGTTTTAGTTGACATGACCTGGGGTTTTTGCTATATTTTCCTTATAGTATAAAAAATAATAGAAATGGCGATGAAGAAAAGTAGTAGCTACCCAATATCTTAGCAGCGATTCGGGGACAGTGGGAGCTCGAAAAGATATGGTAGTGAAGGCGTTTCCGAGCCATAGTCACCTGAGTGGACTCTCCTTAAATGGAGGGTTAAATAGGGTGGAACCGCGGGAGAATCCCTCTCGTCCCTAGTATACGGGCGTAGAGGGTTTTTGTATTTTGTGACACTTGCACAAATTAAAGTATTCAATAATAATAACTCCAAGACTATGGAGGTGGGAGTAATTGAATTTTCAAGACTTAATGTTTTCTTTATTAAATTACTGGAAAGATCAAGAATGTTTGGTATGGCAACCCTATGATATTGAAAAGGGTGCGGGCACAATGAATCCTGCAACTTTTTTGAGGGCTTTAGGTCCAGAACCTTGGAATGTGGCATATTTAGAGCCTTCTAGAAGGCCTACAGATGGCCGTTATGGAGAAAACCCCAATAGATTATACCAACACCATCAAATTCAAGTAATTATGAAGCCAACTCCTGACGATATCCAGGAACGTTATCTGGAAAGTCTGCAAGCGCTGGGAATAAATCCTTTAGAACATGACATTCGTTTCGTTGAGGATAACTGGGAATCTCCGACCCTAGGAGCTTGGGGATTAGGATGGGAAGTTTGGTTAGATGGTATGGAAATTACCCAGTTTACCTACTTTCAACAAGTGGGAGGTATTGACGTAGATAAAGTGTCTTGTGAAATAACTTACGGATTAGAGCGTATCGCTATGTATCTTCAAGGTGTAGAAAATGTTTTTGATATCAAATGGAACGATCAGGTTACATATGGTGAACTGTTTAAACATGCTGAATACGAGCATTCAAAATTTTCCTTTGAGGATTCAGACACTGAAGTGCTATTCAAAGAATTTGAACTCTACGAAAAAGAAGCCAAACGCCTTCTTAACCAAGGATTAGTACTTCCTGGTTATGATTATGTTTTAAAGTGTTCACACACCTTTAATTTATTGGATGCCAGGGGTGCAATTAGTGTAACGGAGAGAACCGGTTATATCGGCAGAGTTCGTGATTTGGCCAGAATATGTGCAAAGGCTTTTTTAAGCCAACGGGAAGAACTCAATTATCCTCTTTTGAAGGAGGGTATCAGCTATGCATAATACATTACTATTCGAACTAGGAACTGAAGAATTACCAGCCAGATTTATTCCTGGTCTTATTAAACAGCTAGAAGAAAATTCCGCTAATTTGCTCACAGAATACAGAATTGAATATGAAAACATAAAAGTAATGGCTACTCCCAGGAGATTAACCTTGCTTGTTAACGGGTTAGCGGACAAACAGCAAAGCAGTACCACAATGAAAAGGGGACCTGCTAAAGAGATTGCCTTTGATGAAAATGGTGAACCAACCAAGGCTGCTATAGGTTTTGCCAGGGGTCAAAATATCGATCCAAAAGACTTGGAGATTAGAGAAGATAATGGGAAAGAGTATGTATATGCTGTAGCTGAAATTGTAGGTGAAAATTGCCAGGATGTATTGCCAAAATTACTAGACGAGTTGATTACTAAATTTAATTTACCGGTTAAAATGTTTTGGAATAACAAACAGGATAAATTTCTACGACCAGTTAGATGGTTGGTTTGCTTGTTTAATGATCAAGTGTTACCTTTAAACTTCGGAACTGTAGAGGCATCTAATATAAGCCGGGGACATCGGTTTCTATCCCAAGGTGATGTGATTATCAATTCAGCTGAAAATTATGAGGAAGTAATGCGTGATTCATGGGTGATGGTTGATCACAATGTAAGAGAGGAAACCATCAAAGCTCAGATTGAAGAACTGGCAGACCAAATGAATGCTAGTCCGGAAATGCCCCATGACTTATTGGAAGAAGTGAATTTTTTAGTTGAGTGGCCAACAGCTCTACTCGGGAATTTTGCAGAAGAGTTTTTAGAAATACCCAAAGAGGCATTAATAACAAGCATGCAAGAACATCAAAAATATTTTGCCCTAGTAGACAAAGAGGATTCTTCAAAATTACTTCCCTATTTTGTTGCAGTTAGAAATGGAGATGACCATGGGATCGATAAAGTAAAGGCAGGTAACGAGCGAGTTCTCAGGGCTCGTCTTTCAGATGCCAGGTTCTTTTTTGAAGAAGATACAAAAACTTCTCTTGAATCAAAACGGGAACAGCTAAAATCTATAATTTACAAAGAACAGCTAGGAAGTGTTGACCAGAAAGTCACCCGCATGGAAGAGTTGGGTAAAACTCTATTAGACATCTTGGAATTATCAGAACCTGTACGATCTCTAACTTTGCGGGCAATTGCTCTATCTAAAGCGGATTTACCTACTAACATGGTATCAGAATTTCCTCATCTACAAGGGATTATGGGAGAGAAATATGCTAGGATACATGGAGAAGATGAAAAAGTATGTCTAGGTATTTCGGAGCACTATCTTCCAAGACATACTGGTGATAAATTACCCCAAACAATGGTTGGGACTATTACCAGTATAGTTGATAAAGTTGATAATATTGCCAGTAGTTTTGCTATCGGAGAACGCCCCTCGGGTAGCCAAGACCCTTATGCTTTGAGGCGACAAGCGCTAGGAATTGTCCATATAATTCTTGAAACAGAATTGGCTTTCTCACTAGAACAACTATTCCACAGGGCTTTATCTCTCATACCCGAAAGTGCTTTAGTGGCACCAATTTCTAATATTCTTGATGATATTTTGGATTTCGTTAAATTAAGAAGTAGAACAATTTTTAATGAACAGGGACTACCAATAGATATTATTGATAGCACTTTAGAGGTTGATAAAGCAAATGTTTATAAAGCATATTTGAGAGCCAAAGTACTTAAAGATTACCGAGATTCTCAAGAATTAGAAGATGTTAGGACTGCCTATACTAGAGTTAAAAACCTAGCAAACAAAGCAAAGGGCGAAGATGTATATACTGAATTATTACAAGATGAAACAGAAAAAATGTTATATCACAAATATCTGAATACCGAAGATAAATTATTATCTGATTTAGAACAGGATGAAATATCATCAGCGATTTCGGAACTGGCTGGTTTTAAAGATTATATTGATCAGTTTTTTGATGAAGTAATGGTTATGGTCGACGATAAACATTTACAAAACAATCGACTTAACCTGATTTACCACATAAAAGAAATGTATAGACAACTTGCTGATTTTTCAATTATCCAGGATTAATTAAAGTTTTAAAAAGAGGCCAAATTTTTTGGTCTCTTTTTTTTAAAATTAGCAGGAAAAATTAAATATAAATAGTATATAATATATTGGCGTTTATTTTGATATAGTATAACATATTTAAGAAAAATTAGGTGGTGATGAACATCCGGCTATCTAAAAGACAAAATGAAATAGTAAAAATAGTACGTGAAAAGGGTCCTATCAGTGGTGAAGAGATCGCATCTTATCTGAATTTAGCTCGGGCCACTTTAAGGCCGGATTTAAGTTTCCTTACCATGTCGGGTTTGTTAGAAGCAAGGCCTAAAGTAGGGTATTATTATACTGGTAAAAGTATCGAAAATGCCCTTGGGGACATATTAAAACAAAATAAAGTTAGTGACATTAAGGGACTACCTGTAGCGGTATCTGAGGAAACTAGTGTTTATGATGCTATTGTAACACTGTTTTTAGAAGATGTGGGAACAATATTTGTGGTTGATGAAAATAACTATCTCAAAGGAGTAGCTTCAAGGAAAGATTTTCTTAAGATTACCCTGGGAGATAATGATTTGGGAAAAATGCCTGTAGGTATTGTTATGACACGCTGGCCCAATATAGTTACTTTGCGGGATGAAGATACAGCTTTGAGTGCTGCCAAAAAAGTTGAAGAATTTCAGGTGGATTGTATACCCGTAATCAGTGATGACAATGTAGAAGAACAGGCCGAGCTTACTGGTAGAGTTAGTAAAACTCATTTGGTTAAATTATTAGCTGAAATTGATGAACAGAGGTGAAAAATGAGTTATATTATTAGTTTATAAAAGAATATATTTATTTCTAGAGAGGAGGTACATTTTTGACTGAACAAAAGCTAACTCCTATCTGTTATGTGGTTTCCGATTCTATAGGTGAGACCGCAGAATTAGTAGTAAAAGCTACTTCAAGCCAATTTAATTCCGGGAATTGTGAATTAAGACGAGTCCCTTATGTCAGTGATAAGGAAACTATTAAAGAAGTGATTGAAGAAGCAGTAAATTTTAATTGCATGGTTGCTTACACCTTGGTAGATC
Source organism: Natranaerobius thermophilus JW/NM-WN-LF (assembly GCF_000020005.1). Taxonomy (NCBI): domain Bacteria; kingdom Bacillati; phylum Bacillota; class Clostridia; order Natranaerobiales; family Natranaerobiaceae; genus Natranaerobius; species Natranaerobius thermophilus. Next base: position 1,280,278 of record NC_010718.1, read on the forward strand.
CTGATTTGAGGTCTTTTATGGAAAAAATCACCCAGGAATATCAAGTGGAAGCAGTAGACATTATGGGACCTATGTTAGATTCCTTTGAAAAAGTTATGCAAAGAGAACCTAGGTTACAACCAGGTCTTGTTCGCAAATTGGATGAATCTTATTTTAAAAGGGTGGATTCCATCGAATTTGCAGTTAAATACGACGATGGTAAGGATCCTAGAGGGATTTTAAAGGCAGATGTGACATTACTAGGAGTATCTAGAACTTCTAAGACTCCTTTGAGTATGTATCTTGCCAATAAGCGTTTAAAAGTTGCCAATTTACCTCTGGTCCCAGAAGTGAAACCTCCAAAGGAGTTATATCAAATTCCTAGTCATAAAGTGATTGGATTAGTAATCAATCCATATAAACTAAATGAAATTAGAAAGGAGCGTCTGAAAACTTTAGGCTTAAAATCTCAAGCAAACTATGCAAATATGGATAGGATTTTAACTGAGCTGGATTATGCTGAAGAAATAATGAAAAAAATTGGTTGTCCTACCATTGACGTTAGTAATCGGGCTGTGGAGGAAACGGCCCAAAAAATACTAGACATGATTAGAGGGGGTAAAGATAATGACTTCGATGGATAAACTAGTTTATAAGTTTTCAGAAGGCAGCAGAGATATGAAGCCTTTTTTAGGGGGAAAGGGTGCCAATCTTGCCGAAATGACGAAAATCGGTCTACCGGTTCCACCAGGATTTACAGTTTCCACTGATGCTTGTAATGAATACTTTAAAAATAATGGGATATTAACAGAACAATTGCGGGAGCAAATCTTCACTGCTCTTTCGGAAATTGAAAATGCAACTAATAAAAAATTTGGTGATCCTTCTAATCCTTTATTAGTATCAGTGCGCTCTGGAGCAGTAATTTCCATGCCAGGGATGATGGACACAGTTTTGAATCTAGGATTGAATGATGAAACAGTACAAGGTCTGGCCCGTCAAACTTCCAATGATAGATTTGCTTATGATTCCTACAGACGTTTTATTCAAATGTTCAGTGATGTAGTTATGGGAATAGGAAATTATATGTTTGAAAATGAAATGTCCCGCTTAAAAGAAGAATATCAGGTAACTGAAGATACTCAACTTAACAGTCAGGCATTACAGGACCTGATCACAAGGTATAAGCAGGTATATAACAGAGAAACCGGTGAGGAATTCCCCCAGGACCCAAAAGACCAATTGATTATGGCAGTCAAAGCGGTTTTTAATTCCTGGAATAATCAAAGAGCCAAAGTTTATAGAGAAATTCATAATATCTCTCACGAACTAGGTACTGCTGTTAACGTACAGACCATGGTATTTGGAAATATGGGGAATGATAGTGGAACAGGTGTGGCTTTTACGCGAAACCCGTCAACTGGTGAGAAAAATATATATGGAGAATTTCTACTAAATGCCCAAGGAGAAGATGTGGTAGCAGGGATTAGAACACCAAAAGCGATTAAAGATCTGGAGGATGAATTTCCTGAAGTTTATAATCAGTTTCTAGAAGTCAGTCAACTTCTAGAAAACCATTATTGCGATATGCAAGATATTGAATTTACAGTTGAAAATAAAAAGCTCTATTTATTGCAAACTAGAAATGGAAAGAGAACAGCAGCTGCTGCTGTAAAAATTGCAGTGGATATGGTTGAAGAGGGAGTAATATCGAAAGAAACTGCATTACAAAGAGTAGAACCAGAACAAATTGCCCATTTATTGCACCCACAAATTGATCCCGATCAGGACTTTGAAATGTTGACCAGTGGTTTACCTGCTTCGCCCGGTGCTGCTACTGGCAATGTGGTCTTTGATGCCAATGAAGCTGAGGAGTTAAAAAACATTGGTAAAAATGTCATCCTAGCTAGACCAGAAACTACCCCTGACGATATACATGGGATAGTTGCAGCAGAAGGAATACTAACAAGTCGTGGTGGCATGACTAGTCATGCAGCTGTTGTGGCTAGAGGTATGGGTATTCCAGCCGTTTGTGGTTGTGATGAAATAAGTATTGATCTTGAGAATGAGAGAATGATCATTAACGGCCAAAACATAAATAAGGGTGAGTTAATTTCCATTGATGGTGGTAGTGGTAAAGTAATCTCTGGAGCTGTAAAATTAACGGACCCTGGACTAAATGAAGAAAGTCAAAAATTACTTGATTGGGCAGAAAATATCAAACAATTAGGTGTGAGAGCTAATGCAGACACACCATCTGATGCCGCAAAAGCAAGAGAGTTTGGGGCCAAAGGGATTGGTCTTTGTAGAACTGAACACATGTTTATGGGTTCAGAGCGCTTACCTAAGGTTCAGGAAATGATTATTTCAGAGTCTGAAAGCCAAAGGAAAGAAGCTTTAGATAAATTGGTCCCATATCAAGAACAAGATTTTTATGAAATCTTAAAAATTATGGATGGATATCCTACCACTGTAAGATTATTGGATCCGCCACTCCATGAATTTTTGCCCGACAGAGAAAAACTTGAACAAGAATTGAATAACTTATCGAAAGATGAGATTGATGAAGAGGCCTTAGAAGAGAAAAAACAACTTCTTGATAAAGTTAAAGCCCTAGAAGAATCTAATCCTATGCTAGGATTTAGGGGCTGTCGTTTAGGATTAATATACCCAGAAATTTATAATATGCAGGTGGAAGCCCTGGTCAAAGCAACTAAAAAGCTATTGGCTGAAGGATACTCACCGCAACCAGAGATTATGGTACCTTTAGTAGGACATGAAACAGAAATGGAGTTATTAAAAGATAGCATTCATGAAATAATAGACTTACATGTAGAAGCACCAGAAGAAAAAGAAATCTTCCATGTTGGGACCATGATCGAATTACCCAGAGCTTGTATGACAGCTGATGAAATTGCCAATCATGTTCAATTCTTTTCTTTTGGTACTAATGATCTTACACAAACAACTTTAGGATATAGTAGAGATGATGCAGAAGGAAAGTTCTTAGCTCATTATATGCAAAATGACATTATTCCTGAAAACCCTTTTATGATTTTAGACCAGGCAGGAGTGGGTGAACTAGTTAAAATAGCAGTTGAAAAATCAAAACAGGTCAATCCAGATTTAACTAGAGGTATTTGTGGTGAACACGGAGGCGATCCTGATTCTATTAAATTCTTCCATAAGATTGGACTACACTATGTTAGTTGTTCTCCTTTTAGGGTTCCTGTAGCAAGGTTGGCTGCAGCACAATCTGTTTTAAATTCAGAATAAGTATAATTTCTTTTTTCTTTGTTATGTATTTATTTTGGTTTACACATTACAAGTAATGTAAAAATGCTCCCCTTTAGGTACAGATTTGTTTTTAACTGCAACCTTAAGGGGAGCATATCTTTTTAACTCAAATTTAAGCTGGTAATTTAACAAATATTACAACATAAATTTAATCATCGCCAAAAATAAAGTCGACTATACTATCTTTTATACTCTCAAATGTGTTGGATATTGCATCACTAATTGTTCTAGCAATTCTACCAAAAAAACCAAGTTCTTCTACTTCATCTTGAGCAATTCCGGGGATAGAAGCTATTTCTTTTCCGTCTTCAATGACTAATAACTCACCTAAATATTCACCTTTTTGGATTGGGGCTCTAAGTTCTTCATCTTTTGGTTGAAATACAAATTCAAGTTCTTGATCATTGTCAAACTTGGTAGTTACATTTGCTTCAGTTTCTGATATTGCCATTGTTTGGCGTTCTGAGCCATCTTTAACATCTACTTGTTCCAATTCGTCACCTTCATCAAATAACTTTATTTTTTGATACTCCGAGAATCCGTGATCAAAAAGTTGGCGAGTAATATTAAATCTTTCAGTTTGTTCTTCAGCACCTAAAACAACTGCAATTAGTCTCATATCGTCGCGTTGGGCAGTACCCACAAAGTTATAACCTGCTTCTTCGATTTGACCAGTTTTCAAACCATCCGTTCCTTCATAGGAATATCTTGTGGTTTGGGGGTGGTCAGGTAACATTAAATTTCTATTATATTGGGTGCTTTCAATATTGAATTGAAATCCAGTTATACTTTCTAATTCTAAAATTTTAGGCGTTTCATTAACGGCATACTGGGATAGTCGAGCTACATCACGAGCGTTCATATACTGCCCATCAGAAGCTAAACCATGAGGGTCTTTAAAATTAGTGTTTTCTAATCCTATTTCTTCTGCCTTTTCATTCATGCGATTGACAAAATTATTTACTGAACCTTCCATATGTTCTGCTAGAGCAACACAACCGTCATTAGCAGAAACTACAGCGATTCCAGTCAGGAGATCTTCAATGGTAACTTCTTGATTTTCTCTGAGAAACATCTGACTGCCGCCCGTTTGATTGGCCTTGGCACTAACTCTGGTTGTTTCTTCAAGTTCTAGCTCACCTTCATTTAGAGCTTCTAAACCAATTACAAGAGTCATTACTTTGGTCAAACTAGCTGGTGGCCAACTTTTCTCGGCATTATTTTCGTAAATGGTTCTCCCTGTTTCAGCTTCGATTAATATAACTGATTCTGCATCAAAGTCAAATTCTTCGGCTGAAACTGATGGTGATAACAGGGGATTAACAATCATTAAAAATAATAAGGGTATAATAATGTAGATATTGTTAAACTTCACTGGCTTTTCCTCCTTGTTTTTGCGTAATAATATTGTTGGCCTTAGTTTTTCCTCTTATACAAGGTGCTGTTACATTTCACTATTAATAAATGTAAACTTTCGATTGAAATTGGTATTTCCAGTTATCAACACTCAACTTTTGAAACAGTTTTATACAAAATACCTTAGTGATTAAGCAGGAAAATCCTTGACCAAAATAGTATATCACATAGTACGACACAAATTTATTTTAGCTCTAATTATCTCATTTGGTCAAGACTTTAATTAAGGAGATTTTTAAATGGTAAGTTTTCGTGAAAAACTGGAAAAATTAGAAACAGAGACATTGTCACAAAAAGCCACATTTTCCCAAAACACACGTGGTAGATTGTCTCCGGAAACAGAATGTAAAGTTAGAACTGCATTCCAAAAAGATAGGGATAGAATTTTACACAGTAAAGCATTTAGAAGACTTAAGCATAAAACCCAAGTTTTTATTTCACCCGAAGGTGATCATTATAGAACCAGACTGACTCATACTTTAGAAGTTGCACAAATTGCTAGAACAGTAGCTAAAGCATTATTTTTAAACGAAGATTTGACAGAAGCGATAGCACTGGGACATGATTTAGGCCATACTCCTTTTGGTCATGCTGGTGAAATGGTGTTAAATGAATTGGTTAATGACGGGGGTTTTCAGCACAATAATCAAAGCTTACGAGTTGTGGATTTTTTAGAACGCCCCGGCGGGCTTAATCTTACTCAAGAGGTCCGAGACGGAATTAAAAATCATACTGGTGATATTACCCCTGTCAGTTTAGAAGGGCAAATAGTGAAAATATGTGATCGGATAGCTTATATTAATCATGATATTGATGATGCTCTGAGAGGAGAGATAATATCCCAAAAACAATTACCTGAAAGTTCGGGTAATGTATTAGGTAATACATCTAATTCACGTATCGACACTATGGTGTGTGACTTGATAGAAACCAGCTATAAAAATGGGGAAGTTTCAATGAGTACTCGAGTAAAAACTGCCATGGAAGAATTGAGGGAGTTTTTATTTCAAAATGTATATGTAGGTTCTAAGGCCAAAGAAGAAGAAAGTAAGGCGGAATATGTAATTAAGGCAGTTTATGATTATTTCTATAATGAGCCTGAAAAGTTGCCAAATGATGTGTATAGTATGATAGATCAAGTTGGTAGGGAAAGGTTAGTTTGTGATTATGTAGCGGGTATGACAGACAGGTATATTTTAGATCTTTATCGAGATATATTTTTACCGAAGCCATGGCGATTTAACAGAGAAGAATAAAAGTAGCCTTTATCGGAAATTATAGTGAATAATTAAAGGCGAATATATGTTTGGTATTTGCTAATCCTTAGAAGGAAATTTTAATTTTTTCGTCGAATATGTCTTACGTAAACCTAACTAAAGTATTAAAGGCATTATTAACTTAAAAAATTTGCTTAAATAGATTTTATTTTTTAGCAGGATTTTTTTTAATGTTAGAGAAATGAATATACTTGTCGTTTCATGATGATTTATGTAGAAGGTTATCTGAGGGGGATATCCATATGACAATCCGAATACCCCAGGAAATTATAGAACGAATTCAAGCTGAAGCCGACTTAGTAGAAATTGCATCAAGGTATGTGAACTTAAAAAAACAAGGTAAGTATTACTGGGGTCTATGTCCCTTTCATAGCGAAAAAACTCCGTCATTTCATATTTCACCTGAAAAGCAATTGTACTATTGTTTTGGTTGTCAAGCAGGAGGGAATGTTTTTAAATTTCTCGAATCTATTGAACAACTAAACTTTGTTGAGGTTTGTCAAAAGTTGGGTGAAGAACTAGGAATTGAGTTGCCAGCGGATTCCCAAGACAGTCAAGAGTTATCCCAGGAAATGCAGGAACGAGAAATTATTAAAAAAGCCAATAAATATGCAGCAAACTTTTTTAGATACGTACTAATGAATACCGAAACTGGGAAATCTGGGAGAAAATACTTGGCTGATAGAAAAATTGACAAGCAGACGATGGCGGACTTTTTTATTGGATACGCTCCCGATAACTGGACTGGTCTGAGTGATTTCTTAAAGAAAAAAGGTTTCACTGAGGAATTACTAGTTAAAGCTGGTCTAAGTAATCGTAGGAAATATCGTGAGGGGGTATACGACAGATTTAGAGGAAGGGTAATTTTTCCTATTTATAACCAAAGAGGCGAAGTGATCGGTTTCGGTGGAAGGCTATTAGAGGAGAGTGAAAAGCAACCTAAGTATTTAAATTCTCCTGAAACTCCTGTTTTTAATAAAAGATTAAGTTTATATGGTTTAAACTTAGCTTTTAAAACAATTCGAAAAGAAAATCATGCCTTGGTGATGGAAGGTTATACTGATGTGATCACTGCTCATCAATTTGGTGTGAATACGGCAGTAGCGTCTTTAGGAACTTCTTTAACTGAAGAACAAGCTAAACTAATTAGAAATAATGCTAGCAAGGCTTATATAGCCTTTGACGCAGATGCTGCAGGAGAGACTGCCACTCTCCGTGGATTAGAAATTTTGCAAAGTAAAGGCTTGGATGTCTTGATTTGTCAGCTTCCAGAGTCTTATGACCCTGATGAGTATTTAAAAAACTATGGACTAGAAAATTTTCAAAAGAAAATTTTAGACACGGCTTTGCCACTAACTGAATATCAAATAAGACAAGCTGCTAAAAACAAAAATTTGTCAACAATAGAAGGAAAAAAGCAATACGTAACAGAAATAATCCCTATAATTTCAAAAATCGATAATGCAGTGGAGCGCGAGGAATATCTGAATCAAGTATCAGAGCAGTTAGGAATTTCTCAAGAAGCACTCAATTCTGAACTCATGAAATATTTTAGAAAAAATTACAGAAATAAAAATTATCGCAAAATGGATAAAACTGGAGTAAACAGGAAGAATAAAAGAAAAAATAATGGAAGTGAAACTGTGAAATTTGCTGACAAAAGGACACCACGCGAAAAAGCAGAAGAAGGATTGGTGGCTCTAATGTTGCATTTTCCTGAATATACTGAAGAAGTGAATAAATTTTTGTACCCTGAAGATTTTTCTAGTGATACTTTAGCTCTTATTGTTCATAAACTGTATCAGTTGAAGAATCACGACATTGAACTAGATCTGTCGAATCTCACCCAGGAATTAAGAGATCACCCAGATGCAGAAAATATCATTACTAAACTTGGTATGAAGGATTTTCCGCAGCCAAAGGATATAGAAAAGTTTGTAAAGGACTGTGTATTTAGAATTAAGGAAAGCAGAATTAAGAGTCAAAGAGAAGAGCTACAAAAGGAGCTTTCTCAAATAAATCCTGATCATGAACCAGATAGATATAGAGAAATTCTGAGAAAGTTGCAAGATTGCTTGTATATAGAAAAAACAAAACAGTGGACCTTGGAGGAAGGGGGGTAAAATTATGGCAGAGAAAAATCAAAACCAAAAATTAGAACAAATTAAAGATGAACTGTTAAAAGTGGGAAAAGAACGAGGATTTCTCACCTATAAAGAAATTATGGATCAGTTGTCAGAATTCCAGCTTTCCAGCGACCAAATAGATGAATTTTATGAAGTACTGACTCAGGCCGGTATAGATGTGGTGGATGCTATTGGAGAGGTGGATCCAGATGACCCCACAAAAGCGGAGCTGGACTTATCACTTCCTGAAGGGGTAGAAGTAAGTGATCCGGTACGTATGTACTTAAAAGAGATCGGAAAAATCCCCCTTCTATCTCCCGACGACGAAATAGAACTTGCCAAGAAAATTGAAGAGGGAGATGAAGGAGCTAAAAGAAAATTGGCTGAAGCCAATTTACGCTTAGTGGTCAGTATTGCTAAAAAATACGTTGGTCGCGGGATGTTATTTCTGGACTTGATTCAAGAAGGTAATTTGGGACTGATAAAAGCAGTAGAAAAATTTGATTACCGAAAAGGTTACAAGTTTAGTACTTATGCTACATGGTGGATACGTCAAGCAATTACAAGGGCCATAGCAGATCAAGCTAGGACTATTAGAATACCTGTCCATATGGTGGAAACTATCAATAAATTGATTAGAGTTTCGCGTCAACTCGTACAGGAACTGGGTAGGGAACCTTTACCTGAAGAAATTGCAGAACAAATGGATATGAGTGAAGACAAGGTCAGGGAAATCTTAAAAATTGCCCAGGAACCCGTAAGTTTAGAGACTCCTATAGGAGAAGAGGATGACAGTCACTTAGGAGACTTTATAGAAGACCAGGATGCTAAACCACCTGCAGATGCTGCTGCTTTTGAACTTCTTAAAGGACAATTAGAAGAAGTATTGGATAGTTTAACACCCCGTGAGCAAAAAGTATTGAGACTTAGATTTGGATTAGATGACGGAAAAACTCGAACTCTAGAAGAGGTGGGTAAACACTTTGGTGTCACTAGGGAAAGGATTAGACAAATAGAAGCTAAAGCCTTGCGTAAATTACGTCACCCTATGAGAAGTAAACGCCTTAAGGATTACTTAGATTAAATAAAATTTAAATTTACTCTTTACAAAAGACGTTTTTTTTGGTATAAATTATTGTGGGCGGCGGAAATGGCTCGACGACAGCGACAGATTTTCAAACAAAAAATTTAAAAAACCTGTTGACTTCGCTGCTAAACTTAAGTATAATAAATCATGTCGAAAGAGTTCCTCAGTAGCTCAGCGGTAGAGCGACCGGCTGTTAACCGGTAGGTCGCAGGTTCAAATCCTGCCTGGGGAGCCATTTTTGGGCCCATAGCTCAGTTGGAAGAGCAACCGGCTCATAACCGGTTGGTCCCTGGTTCGAGCCCAGGTGGGCCCACCATCCAACTGATATTTATAACAATCATGGCCCCTTGGTCAAGTGGTTAAGACATCGGCCTTTCACGCCGAAGTCAGGGGTTCGAATCCCCTAGGGGTCACCACATGGGCGGATAGCTCAGCTGGGAGAGCACCTGCCTTACAAGCAGGGGGTCACAGGTTCGAGCCCTGTTCCGCCCACCACTAAAAACCTTCTCTTATTGAGAAGGTTTTTTTACTTTACTGTGGAATATTATTTGGAGGAACGCAAATGATTTCTAAACGCTTAACTGCTATTAAAAACATGATTAGCAATTCAGAACTAGTATTGGATGTTGGTACCGATCACGCCTTATTACCCATTTCTTTGATTAAAGAAGATAGAGTGAAAAAAGTTATAGCTTCAGACATATCTAAAGCTACAGTTGATGAAGCCAGAGCACAAGTGAATAAACATGATTTAATAAATTATATTGATCTAAGAATTGGAGACGGATTAGAGGTTCTCGCTAGCAATGAAACCCCAGATATTATAATCCTTGCAGGTATAGGTGGAATAACCATAAAAAATATTTTAATGGATAATGAGGATAAATGGCTTTTCAAATCAAACTTAATCCTACAACCTCAGACTGATCATGCTGATATCAGAAAATACTTGATTTCCAAAGGATATTTCTTTAAAAGAGAAGAACTAGTTAAAGATAAAGGATTTTTTTATCAAGTGATTAACGCAGTACCTGATGTAAATAAAATTGATGCAAATAGCTTAAGTGAACTCGAAATGGAAATGGGTCCAAAAATCCTAGCGAATCCAAATGAAGTTTTGATAGAATATTTAAATAGAGAATTAGTAAAAACTAAATCAGTAATAGATGAACTTCAACAAGCTAAAACTGAGAGGGCAAGAGCAAAACTGCAGGAAATGAGAACTAGAGCCGATGCTATTTCGGAGGTGTTAAATAATCATGACAACACGACCAGCTAAAAAGACCTTGATTAATCTTTTAGAAAAATTTGCTCCAAAATACTTAGCTGTTGAAGGGGATAATCCTGGATTACAGCTTGGAAGTGTTAATGATAAAGTTTCTAAGTGTTTAGTAGCCCTTGATCCATCAAAACAAGTCATTGAACAGGCAATAAAAATGAAAGCGGAGTTAATTATTACACATCATCCTTTATTCATGCCCCCCTTACATGTAGTTACTGATGAAAAAATAGGAGATGTAACAAAAAGGGCCATTAAAAATGACATATCCATTTATACAAGTCATACAAATTTGGATGCTGCTCTTGAAATTGGAGTTAATCATGCACTTCTTGAAACACTAAATATCAACTTAATTGACGAAAGGCCTTTGACTACAACATATAAAGAAAAATATTCAAAAATAGTTGTTTTTATGCCTCAAGGGTATGAAGATGAAGTGAGAACGGCATTGAGTAGTGCAGGTGCTGGCTCTTTAGGGCATTATTGTGACGTTAGTTTCCAATCTCAAGGTATAGGCACTTTTAAACCCCTGGCTGGAACTGATCCCTTTATCGGAGAGCAGGGAAGAATTTCTCGCACTGAAGAGGTTAAGCTTGAAACCATTGTTCCTAATTCCAAAATTAATCAAGTAATTCAAGAAATGAGAGCTGTTCATCCTTACGAAGAGCCTGCATATGATATTTATCAACTGGAATATCCTGACAAAAAATATGGAATCGGATTGGTAGGAGAGTTAAGTTCACCCATTAGAAGTGAGACTTTGATTGAAACAATTGAACAAAGATTACATACCCAAGTGAGACTTGCCGGGCCAAGGCCCGAAAATATAAATAGTGTGGCAGTTTGTGGAGGAAGTGGAGGTAAAATGGTTGAAAAAGCCTTAAAACTAGGAGTAGATGCTTTTATTACAGGAGATATAAAATATCACGATGCTCTGAGAGCTGAACAAGAAGGACTTTTTCTAATTGATGCAGGTCATAGAGAAACAGAATTACCTGTTGTAGACAAAGTTACAAAGTTTTTAGATGAACAGTTAAGTGATGATTACAACCTAGAAATAAAATCTTTTCATAATGACGAATATGTGTTTTACAGGTAGAGTGACAGGATACTGTTATCTCTACCTGTTTTTTATTAATTATCTATTTTAATATAAGGGCTGTTATATTGAGTTGTTAATACTGTAAAATTATCAATTGAACGGATTATGCGGGTTTGACAGTACATTTTAACAAGTGAACAGGAGAATTAGATGTACCAAATCTAAGCATTTTTAAGTAAAATTGAAATTTTACGATTATCAACATTCAAGTTTGCCAAAAGACTAGGAGGTGCAGTGTTGCAAGAACAAAAATTAATTGAGCAATTATTTACCTTAGACAGGAAACTGACTGAGTTAAGAAGTGAACTAAAGGTTTTAAAAGACAGTCATGAGCCAGAACGCTTAGAACAACAACTAAATAATCTAGAAAAAACTATTGAAAACCAGGAAGAAAGCTTAACAGAAAAGCGGCGACTGATGAAAACACGGGAACTTGAAAGCGAACAGTATCATCAAGAAAAGAAGCAACTCGAAGACGAAATGTATTCCGGAAAGGTCACAGCCAGTAAAGAATTAAATGATCTATCTGAAAAAATAAAAGACTTGCACCAGAAAGAACAACAATCTTTTGAGGGCTATTGTGAGTTAACTGAAGAGATTGACAATGAAGAAAAGAACTTAGAACAGAATCAGAATAAGTTTCAAGATATTAAAAAAGAGTTGGATAAAAAAAGCAATGAAATAGCTGATAATAAAGTAGATGTAACCGAAAAAATAGAGGAACTAAAATCAAAGAGAGAAGAATTAAAACAGCAAATGCCAGAACGATTATTAACAAAATATAACTCTTTGGTCAATAAATTTCCAAGAGATGCAGTAGTGAAATTATTCGAACAAGAAGTGACTTGTGCATGTGGTTTAGAATTATCAACTGAGAGATACAGTCGTTTGCAAGTTGAAGGAATGGTGTCTTGTGATAGCTGTGATCGTATTGTGATTTTGACTAAGTAAGTAGTATGTGTTATACTTATAAATCCGGAAACGGAGAGAAAATAAATATCCGTTTTTTCATTAACTGCCGGGATGATTACAAGTAAGTCGGGTAGTCGCGAGGACAGTAAACTGTCTTCGAGGAAAGTCCGAGCTCCGTAGGGCAGGGTGCTGGGTAACACCCAGTGGGGGCGACCCCCAGGAAAGTGCCACAGAAACAAACCGCCAGGCTTCAATCTGGTAAGGGTGAAAAGGTGCGGTAAGAGCGCACCAGCGGCCAGGTGACTGGTCGGCTAGGTAAACCCCACCCGGAGCAAGACCAAATAGGGAAGGGATGAAGTGGCCCGCTGACCTTCCGGGTTTGGTCGCTTGAGGTGTCAGGCGACTGGCACCCTAGATAGATGACTGCCACTCCCTCTAGGGGGAGGACAGAACTCGGCTTACAGACTTGCTTGTAAATATCCTGGCAGTTTAATGTTAAAAAGGCTGTTGCCCTATGTGGGGCAACAGCCTTTTTAGTAGGTAATACCTTTATTATAGATGTTTAAAACCTCTGACTAAGACAATTGGTGTTCCGGCATCTGCAGAGCCCGTGATCAAATCTGCCATGGTACCCAATATACTTGTTACACTTCTGGGGGTAGTACCAAGATTTTCTGCAGTTTTATCACTATCGTCGGATAAAATATCTTTAATCTGATCTTTTGAATATCCCTGTCGGAACAAAGTGTCAACCTGTAGTTTTAGTTTTGAACCTTCTCTTAAAGAAGCACTTCGCAAATTATAACTGGCTCCAATTGCTGGATGAGGATCGGCCAGTTCGTAAATACCTGTATCCGGATCTTTATAAGCACCATCACCGAAAATCAAAACTTCAACATCTTTAGTTGTAATTTCTTTAATTTTATCTTTAATGTTATCGGCAGTTTTGTGAGGATTATCGGGAAGTAGTTTTAAAATTCCCTTATCCATATCTGATACGTTAGAACCAATCAATCCCCAGGGATTACTACCGATATCTTCAATTGTAATTATTGGAACTTTCGCTCCAAAAGAACTAAATAATTCCTTTAGTTTGTATCGTTCGTGTACTGCTCCAACGCATATACCATCTATAAAACCCATTTCGTAAACTTTTACAGGGTTATCTGTAAATATAATGGAAGCTTGAGCTCCGGCATCTTCAATTATTTCTGAATAAAGATGACGATAGTCATGCTTAGTGATAGGATGAGGGAAAGTATGATTTTCTATCTCATTGGTATAGATTACTTCTGGATCGTAATAACTATCCACCTGGTTTCCGTAATTAATAGTGGAAACTTTTGGATTATCACTATATAGATAGTCGTTGGCATCCACAATTGTGATACTATTATGTTCTAAGCTCACAGCTATACTTAGCGCAACTTCCGCTTCAGGCACATCCTTCTTTACTCCTATGGCTTTTTTTGCGGTTTTGGCTAAGTCCTCAAAAGTAACTTCGGCAACTGCAGTTTTCCCCTCAGGGGTTTTTAAAGTCAAATCAGCAATGCCTTTTCCGGTAATTTTACGAATGCTTTCAATTCCGTATCCTAATTCTTGTAGTTTTAAGGCAGCTAAAATTTCTCTTATTAAGACATTCAGCTGTGGAGTGCTTCCCCTTGTTTCTCTAAGACTTTGGAGTGTCTTTTTTAACCTGAGTCTGGTATATGCAAAATTCTCGTCAATAACTTGATTACCTACTTCATCAAAGGGAATAGGAAATTGAACAATAACTTTACCCCCACGAGTGGCTAAAGCTAGAGCCCTTAAAATCAATGAAAACCTGTTGCGGCTTGCAATAGGACTGATAACTCCTATAGTGCTTTGTTCTTTTAAATTTAGTTTTTCTCGAATTTCTTCGGCCAAACTTTCACAAGAAACATATTGGTTTTGAGATCTAGCCACAACTGCCTCTGTAACGCAAATTATATCATTATCTTCGGTAATATCTTTGACGGTATTGGCAGTTATTTCCGCGATATCATCGTGAGGGACAATTAGATCAGTTTTAAGACCAATAGCTGCAACTCCTGCACTGTCTGGAAGATTCAAACTGTTCATAGCACCACACTCCTTGTATAATATAACTTTCACACATCTTTTTATTATAACATTTTTAATGAAAATTTGCCTATTAGCAGGAAATTATTTATTAAGAGCAAAATATTAGATTAGACTTAGATAATGTTTAATTTTGAATTAAATTGGAGGTGGGTTTGATGCCTGATCAACAAGTACTAATAGTAGACGATGATAAAGATTTATGTAATATGGTTAAACTGACCCTGGAACACGAAGGGTTTTCTGTTGATATGGCTTATGATGGTAAGACAGGTTATGAATATGTTGAAAAATATAACTATAATACTGTGATTTTAGATATTATGCTACCGGAAATGGATGGCTGGGAAGTTTGCCATAAAATAAGAAATTCAATAAACAATAGTAAGGTACCAATCATAATGTTAACTGCCAAAGTAGAAGAAGATGATAAAATTATGGGACTAAAACTGGGAGCTGATGATTATGTTATAAAACCTTTCAGTCCACGTGAATTAGTAGCCCGGGTACGTGCTCTGATAAGAAGAGATCAGGATTTCAAGGATAAAGATAAAATTCTTGAAAAAGGCGATCTAACTGTAGATGCACACAGTTATAAAGTCTTTGTTAAAGATAATGAAGTTGATTTACCACCAAAAGAATTTGAATTATTATATTTACTCATTAAAAATCCCGAACGAGTATTTACCAGAGAAGAAATTCTGGAGAAAATTTGGGGATTTTCTTTTGCTGGTGGGACACGGACAGTAGATGAACATGTAAAACGAATTAGAAAAAAGCTAGAACCTGAAAGTGGTTTTGATAGTTTGATCCAGACGGTTTGGGGCGTTGGCTACAAATTTGAGGTGAAAAATGAATGATTAAAAAATTTAAGCCCAAGACCTTATTTTTAAAACTGATGCTGAGTTATTTGGTTGTCATACTAGTAACTTTGCTAGTATTAAGTGGCATTATGTCCTATTTAGTAGAAGAATATTTTTATGGTGCCAGAGAATGGGAAGTGAATACTCAAGCCCGTGAAGTTGCTAGTATGTTACAAGAGCCTATCCAAAATAGTGAATTACAGGATATTATGCAAAAAGCTCAAACTCTTTCACGTTCATTTGAAGCAGAAATAGCAGTTTTTGACGAAAATGGAAGAAATATTACAATCGCAAATTACTATTCCGATGAAGATACCGGGACAGTAGAATTTGAAAATCATGAGCTTGACCATGTATTAGAAGGTAATTCCCTTACGAAAAAACTAGTCGGTCCACAAGCGGAGCGATTATTGATTGCCATACCAGTATATGAAAAAGAAGAAGAGAATGATGAAAAACAGAACACAGATGAAACTAGAGAGAGTGATAATGAAAGTGAAAGTAATCAGCAGGAAGATGATCAAAATGAAGAAGAACAAAAAGAAGTTATAGGTGTAGTAAGTTTAAATGTGCCTTTAGCAGGTATTGAGGACACTTTGGCTAATATTAGTCGGTTGACTTTAATTTCAGGAGGAATTGCAATTCTTGTAGCAAGTGCCTTTGCCCTGTCTCTTTCAAAGAATATTACTAGACCGTTGAGTTCAATCAATGAGTCTGCACAAGCCCTGGCTAAAGGTGAATTTACCCAGAAAATTGGTCGCGAGGTGCTTGAGGAAACCGATGATGAATTGGGTAAAGTTTCCCGCACTTTTCATTTAGCTGCCCAGGAAATTGAAAACAATATTGAAGAACAAAAAAGGTTAGCTGTTTTTAGAAAAAATTTAGTAGATAATGCATCCCACGAATTCCGGGCTCCCTTAAGTGCCATAAGGGGTTATAGCGAATTGATTATTGATGGTATTGTTCCTGAACAAGATCAAACCCACTATTTGAACCTAATATGGAAACATGCCGTTGAATTAAATGAAATGGTCGATACGTTATTAGACCTGTCGAGTTTAGAAACGGGTACTATAAACTTAAACAAAGAGAAGATGACAGCCAAGGAAGTTTTAATTGATGCCATGGATATGGTATTACCTGATGCTGAAAAGAAAAATCAAACTATAACCATAGATAAGAGTGAAAGTAAAACATTCTTTAAAGGAGACCCTCCGAGGGTAAAACAGATTATTGTTAATTTGTTAAAGAATGCTATCCAGTATACTTCTGAAAAAGGTACAATAAGGTTAAGGGCATTTGATACAGAACAATACGTTGCCTTGCAAGTGGTTGATAACGGCATTGGCATCCCAAAATCAGAGCTTGATAGTATTTTCCAAAGGTTTTACAAGGTAGATAAAGCAAGAAATCAAAATAAAAAAAGCGGAAGCTCTGGATTAGGTTTGGCTATTGTCAATGAATTAGTAAAAATTCATAACGGCAAAATAGAAGTGGATAGTGAAGAAGGAAAGGGCAGTACATTTACTGTTTATTTTCCGAGATCTTATAATGTTGATGGAACTGAATAATTGAGAAATAATAATAACCCACGGCTATAGTCGTGGGTTATTTATACTTAAAAATGTAAGATGTTAAAGAAGTTAATATAGGATTTTTACTTTCCTTCTGCGGGGACCATCAAATTCGCAAAAAATTATACCCTGCCACCTGCCTAAATCTAATGTGTTTTTCCTAATAGGTACCATGATATCAGGCCCTACTAGAGAAGATAAAAAATGAGCTGGACTATTACCTTCAAGATGTTGGTAAGAAATGTCTGGTATTATTTTTTGACAGGCGTTTTCTAGATCGAAGCAGACATCTGGATCTGCAGTCTCATTAACTGTAATAGCAGCTGTTGTATGTGGAATAAATAAATGAACTTTGTTATTACCCTGGGGAAGTTCCATTTGAGACAGTGCTTTTTTAACCTCCTCAGTAATATTAATAAACTCTATTTTCTTGGAAGTTGTTACTGTTATTTCCATTACATCACCTCCTATCCAAGTCACAATGTATTATTGTTGCAATGTATTAATTAAAGATTTCTACGGGCTTGGAAAATAGGTTTACTATTTCTTTAAGTTTATCATAGGGGATATTTTGAGCATCAGGTTCTGTTGTGGCACGACTCACTGTATTTAAATGAATTTTAGTTACATTTAAATCGTTAACAAAATTAGCCAATTTTTCTATCTCTTCATAAGAGTCATTGACTTCAGAGACAAGTAAAATTTCTAGATAGATTTTTCCTGTGTATTCTTGACAGAAAGTTTTGATACCATTTACTATAAGTGAGCTATTAATTTCTTCATGAGGACGATTTATGTCAGTGAAACTTTTTTCGGTTATAGCATCGATTGAAGGAACTACCAAGTCTGATTTTTGTAGATCATTTCTTACATCTTCACGGTATAATAAAGAGGAGTTAGTTAACACAGCTACAGCGTTGTCAGTTTGAGACTTTATTTCTGTAATAATTTTTCCTAACTCGGAGTGAAGAGTGGGTTCGCCCGACCCAGAAAAAGTGATATAATCTAGACGGGGGTGGTTGTTGGCTTGTGTGACGATTTCGTTAATGACTGTCTCGGTAGGACTATATTCACTTCTAGTAATTGTTAAAGTTTTTGTGGCGCAGGCTTCTTCACAATAGATACAATCAAAGCTACATATTCTATCAGGAGTTATATCTACTCCTAATGATAAACCCAGTCTTCTTGACTTAACGGGACCGTAAACAAAACTCATGTATTATTTCACCTCCTGGAATTATTATAATAAATTTTGATTGAAGTTAAAATATAAATCAAAGTTTTTATGTAAGGAGTGATAGAAATGTCCACAGGATTAGACAGTAAAAGAATGATAACAGATGGAAACAAATTCAAAAAGGTAGTTGATCTGAAAGCTGATAGTGTCCAATTACCAACGGGGATTCTAACAGGTGAAAAGTTGCGACAGTTATCTCCAGGTTCGGAATTTTATTTAAACGAAAAAAAATACTTTATATTTGAATGTACATTAGCTGATTTTCTTGAAAAAAAATTAGAGAGAAAGACTCAAATTATGTATCCTAAAGAAATCAGTTTTATGATTTATAAACTTGATATTTCACCAGGTGATAGTGTAGGCGAAGCGGGTACTGGTTCTGGTGCCATGACACTGTCCTTGTCTCGTACAGTAGGTCCCCAAGGGAGTGTATACACTTATGAAAGGAGATCAGACTTCAGTAAATTAGTAAATAAAAACTATTCTAGGGGAAGAAAATTTGATAATGTAACCTTTTACAATCAATCAATAGAAGAAGGAATTTTTGAAACCGACTTAGATGCGTTTGTACTAGATGTGAGAGAGCCCTGGGAAGTACTAGACAAAATAAGTCATTCTTTAAAACCTTCGGGAAATTTAGGTGTATTAGTACCCACATATAATCAGATTAGTGCTACGCTTCCAGAATTAAAAGATAATAGTTTCTTTGTAACAGACATTGTTGAATTGTTATTGAGAAGATATAAACATAACCCAGAACGTATGCGACCTGAAGATACAATGATAGGGCATACAGGTTATTTGATAATTGCCAAAAAATTAACAGGTGAAACTAAAAGTTTAGAAGAAATTTCTGAATGTGAGGAATGATTCTCTCTTTTATTGTGTTTTGGCTTGTAATGTAATATAATAACATAAAAGACATAATAAGAATTGTATCAGGGATTGTTAATCTAATAACAAAAGTGTGGGAGGAGGTAAAAAATGTTTGGTAGAATTGGGCTTCCTGAAATTTTGTTGATTCTGGCTATTGCATTAATTATTTTTGGACCTAAAAAATTACCTGAACTAGGGAAAGCTTTGGGCAGTAGTTTGAGAGAGTTTAAGAGTGCCACTAAGGAATTAAGAGAAGAAGTTAACGAAGTAGAAGAGGAAGTTAAAGAAAATAAATCAAGTGATGTAAAAGAAAACGAAGATAACAAAACTGAAAAATCAACCTAATTGACTACCTTATATTTATTAGAGATAACACTTTAAACACTGATCAGTTATACTCTATTATATGCACTTTTTGACTAGAAGTGGGTGAAGGCCAATGTCAGAACAACGTGATAAAATGAGTTTCACAGATCATCTCGGTGAATTAAGACAGAGGTTAATCTGGATAGTACTAGCGTTTTTAATTGCCACAGGAATTGCCTTTTATTTTTCAGAGACATTGTTGGACATAATCACTGTGCCAGCAGACAATTTGCATTATATTTCACCTGCAGAAGCCTTTCTTAGTCAACTGAAGCTGGCTATTATTGCAGGTCTAGTGTTCAGTTTACCAGTAACACTTTATCAACTAATCGCTTTTGTATTACCTGCTTTGGAGCCTGGAGAAAAAAAGTATTTATTTATATTCTTGCCTTTAGCTTTGATATTATTTGTTTTGGGAGTATTGTTTGCATATTTTGTAATATTACCTTTAGCTTATAGATTTTTTATTAATTTTGCCCGGGAAGATTTACTTCCAATGATCACGGTGAGAAGTTATGTCTCTTTTGCTTTAGGTTTATTGTTACCCTTTGGCTTGGTGTTTCAATTGCCACTCATTGTAACAATTTTATCAAATTTAGAATTAATAACTCCTGAATTTTTACGAACAAATAGAAAAATAGCAGTGTTGATCACTTTTGTAATTGGTTCTTTTTTAACACCCCCTGATTTAATATCACAGGGGTTACTTGCTGGTCCTTTGATTATCTTATATGAATCAAGTATTATGGTATCTAAGTTTATTTATAGGCGAAAGAACAAACATACTGGACAAGCAGCTTAATTTTTAAAAAGGAAACCTTGACAAAATTAAATACATGAAGTAAACTATATATTGGTAGCGGGCGGATAGCTCAGCTGGGAGAGCACCTGCCTTACAAGCAGGGGGTCACAGGTTCGAGCCCTGTTCCGCCCACCAGTACGATTACTACAAGGTTTAAGACAATTAGCGAATAAAGTAGTCAATCTTTAACCCGATTCAAACTATAAAAACCACTTTCTTTTAGTCCAAATAATGGACAAAAGGAGAGTGGTTTTTTTGTTGTTGAAGTTTGCTATCCAAGATTTTATTGAGGACAGGGAGTTTAAGAACCTTACTCAAAAAACAATTTCAGGTTACAGTGCTACACTAAAAGAGTTTCAAGAATTTATTTCAGAACAGGAAGTTGTTAATGCAAATGATGTAACTCAATCTCACATTAAATCTTATCTACTTCACTGTAAAAAGAATAAAAACAATAATCCAACTTCTATTAATCACAAACTTCATAATCTCAAAATTTTCTTTAACTACCTACAAGACATTGAAGTAATAAGTGAAAAGCAAAATCCAGCTAAAAAAATTAACTATGTTAAAGAGGATATTAAAATTGAGGTTTTTAATGATTATCAGATAAAGCAGATGCTAGACTACTACAGAAGAATAAAGCGAAGGGAGAAAGGATTTTACGCTTATAGAAATTACACCATTATAGTTTTCCTTTTAGGTACTGGTAGTAGATTAGGTGAATTAATCAATTTGCGTTGGGATGATATTGATTTTATTAACAACACTATTGTCTTTTATGGCAAAAAGCGGGAATATTCATCAATTCCAATGACGGAAAAATTAAAGAAAGAATTAATGGAATACAAAACTTATTGTGAACAGACTTTTGAAAGTTTATCTGAATATGTGTTTACTAATAGAAAAAATGAAAAGCTCACTGATAATGCAGTAAAATGTATTTTTAAAAGATTAAAGAAGGTCATGAATTTTAAAAATGTAAGAGTATCTTGCCATACCTTCAGACACACCTTTGCAGTAAACATGATAAAAAACAACTGTGATATATTCACTCTTCAAAAGATGTTAAGACATAAAGATTTATCTATGTGTAGAAGGTATGTAAACTTTGGTACTGCTCTAAAGGAACAGAATGATAAGTTTAATCCGCTTAATGAAATTGATGTTTAGAATCAGAAAATAGATATTTATTTTTAACCTGCCTTTTATGGGCAGGTTTTTTATTTAGAAGGAGGTATTGAACTTGACTACTTTACAAGATTACATTGAAGAAAATTATAATGATAGAGAAACTTTCTTTAAAGAAGAAGTTAACAGAATGGATAATGTGAAAAGGGTTAATGAGATAATTGATATAAAGGAATTTCTTGAAGGTAAGAATCATTCAATATTGAACAGTCAAACAGAAGAATATAAAGGCAAAACTTATTATCCTGCTACTATAGTTTTGAATTATGCTAAAACAATCTGTAATTTTCAGACTAATTTTCTATTAAAGAATCCAGTTAGTTTAACTTGTAGTAATGAGGGCTTGTTGAATAGGGTGAAAGAGGTTTATGATATTGGGAATTATGACAGGATAGATTTTGATATACTTGACAAAGTTGTTAAATACGGAAACGCTTATGAATACCCGTATATTTCAGAAGATGGATACATTTACAGTAAAATCATTCCCCCAGAAGATGGCTATCCTATCTTTTCAGAGTTTGGTAATGAATATATAGGATTTATTGAAAGTTATACAGTTGATAATGTAACATTCTGGGTTGTTTTTACAGAGGATAAAGTAGAAGAGTATAGCAACAAAGGTGGTAAGATACACAAAATAGGGGAGTATGAAAATGTTTCAGGATTGCCTTGTATCTACAAAAGTGATAATGAATTAGATGAAAACTTTGGCAGATCAGATGTGTTACGGTTTGGTGAAATCATTGAAGAAATGGAAAGATTGATTTCAAGGTCTTGCGATGGTTTATATAAATACATGGATGGGCTGCCTATTATGTCAGGTCAGCAATTAGAGGGAGAAGAAGGGGTTAATCCTAAAATAGCAGGAGAAGGATTAAACCTTGAAGATGGAGCAGAATTTTACTTTGCCAATAATGAAATAAACGAGAGAGCATTTAAGGAAATTTATAATACACTTAAACAGGCGTTACTGGATATTTCCCAAACTCCTGCAGTTGCCTTTAACCAAACTGATATTTCTAACCTTTCAGAAGTTAGTATTAGAATGATGTACACATTAGCTAGTATGAAAGGTTCACTAAATGAAAAGTTTATGAGAGAAGGGTTTGAACAGAGGTTTGATAGGTTTAAGCGGTTGTTGGATTATAAAGGAGAGAATTATGAAGGGTGGGAGACATTAGACGCTGTGTTTCATCCTGCACTTCCAAGAAATGATAATGAAGTTATTGATAACTTACAGAAGTTAGATGATATGGGAGCAATTAGTCTGGATACGTTGTTAGACAAGAATCCATACGTTAACGATAAAAACTTTGAAAAGAAAAGATTAGAAGAAAGCAATGATAATGGGAATAGTGAAGAATAGCAAAATAAGAGTTTTTGGTATATGTTAAGAAAACATAACATTACTTCAAATATGCTTTGAATACTGTCATTAAAGGAAAGTTACCAAAAAGATAATAAGTGGGAGATTTTCGCCTGTTAAGGAATAATACTTGACAAAAAACAACACTTTAATTGTATAAAATAATAACACAATTTTAAAAACTACAGGATTTTACTGAAATTATTAACATAACGTAACTTATAGGACGTTTAACAGATTAATGAGTTAAAACAATCCTTTGATGGCAAGGTTTATGAGACTTGAACATCTTAATAAAATTTTCATTTTATCCAGTTTTGGAAGTGATTGATAATATTCCTTATCAGTCATTCCTGAAAAACGGCAATAATTTTCCTAAAAAATGGAAAAATCTTGGATACCCCTCGAACAGGCGTTCGCCTCCTACAGACTGACTTTTTTTCGCAGGAAAAAATTTTATGCAAACCTCACCGCCCTGTTTCGGGGCGGTATTCTAAACATTCAAGATGAATGTTTTTCCCACTATCCTGTTTGGGGAGTAGATTTAACCGACACCCTGTTTCGGGGTAGTGTTTCCCGACAGTGAGAAAGGGACATCTTGTCACTTTCTAATTATTCATTTTGAACATTTAGAATTGGACATTGTGTCCATTTCTAAATCTTGAAATCCAAGTTTTCTTCAAGTAAGTTGTGTTTTACAACTTTCTAAATTTAATGGTGAAATTTTTTCACTATTTTAGAAACCGACATTTTGTCGGATTCTCAAACCTCCCACTAGAAAGGAGTTTTAGCATGACTAACCTAGAACGCTTAAAAATGGAAATTAAAGATATAGAAGTCCACGAACAAGAACTTAAAGTCTATTTAGAAGAAAATCAGCTTAAACCCGATGAAGAATACAAAACAGATTCCCCAATTAATAAACGCAGAATTTACCAAACAGCTTTATCAATCCTTGAATCCTTAGCAAACTCACCTACAACAATGAAAAGATACACTCACGAAGATATGACAGTCTCACAGTTTGCTGAAAACCTACAAAACAGAATTGACCAGCTAGAACGGACTATAAGACAGCTATCAGTTTCAGACAGTCACAACAAGAAGAGTAGTACCTTCATGTTGTTTAAGGAGTGATTATTTTGATTGAGAATGATTTCAAGTTTCTACTTAATCAGATAGGCAAACCTGTAAAGATAGATGATGGAGAAAAGACCACAAGAACTAAAGCAATCATCTCAACACATCAAAACAATTTTTACAAAAGAATAATATCAACACTCTATCCTATAGAATCGGGTAATATAATCGAATTTGACAATCAAAAGTTTATGATAACTGAACCTACCTATCCAAAGGTGGATTTTAAATACAAAGCAGTTATTGAACCTATGTTTTATCAAATTGCTATATTTGACCATGATACAGATTTATTCTTCTTTACAGATGCAATTATTAAATCTTTTGATATGGGCATGGAAGATACAGACCAATTCATTGTACCAACAGATGAATTTAAGGTTATCCTACAAAGAAATGATGCAACAGATCTGATTGTTGAAAATGACTATTTCTATTTATTTGATTTTAAATGGGTAGTTATGGGAATTGATAAAACTACCCCAGGGGTTATCAAATTAACAGTTGAACAAGATGAAAAGCAAGACGTTAAACTACCTTCCGAAGATGATACTTATATCTTAATATCGGGAGAAACAAGCGTACACGAAGATTCTACATATCAATATCAAGCCATAGCATATCAAGGGGTGGAAGAACTTGATAAGGAAATTAAATTTTCTATTGCTAATGATGTTGATAGTGAAATTACAGAAGATGGTGAGCTTACAGTTAAGGATACTGTTGGTACAACTATTGAAATTAAAGCAGAACTAGAAAAAGATTCGGATATTTATAGGATTTTAGAAGTTTCGGTTGCTGATTTATGGTAATTAATTAGGAGGAAGATATTATGAAAGAAAACAGAGAAAAGGAGCTGAAGGGCGAAATTGATAACCTAAAAGAAATAACACAAGCAATTCAAGAATGGAAAAGTGCAGATGAACAAAAAACAGAAAATGTGATGGACACATTAACTAGTTTATCCAATGAAATGGCAGAATTAAGGAAAGATGTGAATGAAGTGAAAATTAATCTTCCTACATACTATGTTACAAAAGAGCAACACTCACAAGATAAGCAAGAGTTAACTCAACAGATTAGACAAGTAGAGTATAACTATAAAAAGGATATGTGGAAGTTAGCAGGTTTGTTTTTAACTGGTGCAGGGATTATGTTTGCTTTAATTCAGCTTTTTGTTACTTCAATTTGAAGTTTGGCAGGGGATGGATTTTTTCCATATTGTAAACAATGCAATAAATAGTTGTTGGAAAATCACTTCATTTTAATCCAAAAAATTTGTTATTATTAGTGAGGGATAATTTTCGTAAGAAATCACTTTATTTTACCCTAAAAATTTTGTTATTATTAGTGAAGCCAAGTGTAGTAAGTGTGGCGAGGTTAAGTTAGCAAAAGATAAATATTTTAGTAAAAATAAATCTAGTCCAGATGGTTTAAATACCATTTGCAAAAAATGTAGATAATTTTGTGCAAAATCACTTCATTTTAACCTAAAAAATTTGTTATTATTAGTGAAGCCAAGTGTAGTAAGTGTGGTGAAGTTAAGTTAGCTAAAGATAAATATTTTAGAAAAGATTCTAAAGGGAAATATGGATTAAAAGGAATTTGTAAAAAATGTGATTAATATTCGACAAAATCACTTGTATTTAATCCAAAAAATTTGTTATTACTAGTGAGGGATAATTTTCGTGGAAATCACTTCATTTTAACCCAAAAAATTTGTTATTATATATGAAGGGGAGAACAATTACGTCAAAATTACTTTATTTTAACTCTAAAATTTTGTTATTATATATGAAGCAAGGTGAGAAAAATCACTTCATTTTAACCCAAAAAATTTGTTATTATATATGAAGGAGTTTTTTATTCATACTTAAAACTTACTTTGGCTAATTCAACAGGTTGTTTTTTATCTTTAAAGAGAGCTACATTTCCGTAGCTCTCTTTTCTTTTGCTTTTTTATTCTAATTTTATAGGAGTGATAACATGAGTGATTATTTAAAAATAAAATTTGCTGAAACAGATGAAGAAGTCTCCCAAGAGGGAGAATTTGATAATGCAATTATATTTAAGTTAAAAGCAGACGAAGAAGAAAAGGATTCTGAAAGATTGTATATTGAAGCTGATGAAGATTATCACTTGGAAGATGTTGTTATCAAGATTGAAGGAGATACAGCAGAAAAGTGGGCATTAGCACCTGATGATGATGGTGAAGAAGGTGAATATAAAGATTGGGGCGAGAGTTTAGATTTAGGAGATATTGATGCTGAAGATACAAAACACTTTTGGGTAAAGGCAAAAGCGGAAGAAAATGAAGATTTGGGGCAATATGATGATGTTCTTATTACTGTTGAAGGTCTTGCAGAAGAAACAGGCGGGGATTTGTGGTAGTTAGGAGTGATTTAGATGCCCGAAGAATTTGCAGTTGATTTACAGACTGAAAGAATATTAACAGATGATGATACAGACTTTTTTAGCATTAATTTTCAGACAGGAAGGGAATTATCAAACCCTGAAGAATTTACAGTTTCACTTCAAAGCGGTAGTGAATTAGTTGGAAAAGTAAAATCAAAATTACAGACTGGTAGAGAACTGTTTAGTGATTTTAAAGTTAAATTACAAACTGAAAGATTGGTTGATAGTTTAGGAACAGAATCTTTTTCAGTAGGATTGCAAGCTGCTAGGAATATTTACGGTACTGTGATTAAAAAACTTCAAACTTTAAGAAATATGGAAGATGAAACACTAAAACATGAAGTTTTTGAAACTGCTATGTTACCTCTTGATTATCAAGCTAGTTATATTGACTTTCAAAATAGGAAGTGGTTTAGCATGATGTATAGTGATGAAATGATTGAGTTTTATAAAGGTGAAAAGAGAAATTTAGGGTTGGAAGTTGAGAGAACAATATACAAATATACAGGTTTTGAGATTGATTCTGTTGATGTTGAGATTAGGAAACTAGATAACGACCATACCCTAGTTGATGAGGGCGAAGGTAAGATTGATGGAAATAAAGTTTGGTATCTAGTGGATACGACCAAAGAAGATTTTGAGACAGATCAGAGTTATTATATTTATTTTAAAATCAATATTGATAATTCTGATAAGGTAATTATTGATAGACTTGAATTTGAAATTATTGAATAGTTAGCTGACACAAACTTTATTTGTATTGGTCAAATAAAACTGAGGACTGTGAGTGTTTAGGACTTCTTTTTGAAGGACTAACACAAAACAGGACTCAAAAGGAGGATTCTAAACATGAAATTTGAATGGACAGATGATTTAAAACAACAGTTTGATGAAGAACAGCAAAAAACAGTTGAAAAATTGGTACAATCTCACGAAGATAAAATTAGAACAGAATACAGTCAAAAATTAAATGATATGGAGAGTAAAATACAGGAACTAGAACAATACAAGCCAGAAGAAAAATCAGAAGAACAGAAAAAGATTGAAGAAAAGGAAAATGAGTTATGGCAGAAACAGGTTGATTTAACACTTAAAGAAAATGGCTTAGATGGTTTTGAGGGTTTAATAACTGCTAAAGATGAAGAAGATTTGAATAACAAGGTAGAACAGTTAAATAACGTCTTAAAGAAAAAGAAGGTTAATAATAGTTATGTTCCTAGAGAACATGGTTCAACAGATAAGTACTCACAAGCTAAACAAGAAGGTAATCCAAAAGAGATGATAAAATCTTTAATCAACAAATAAAGCATACTATATAATTACAGGAGTGATTGAATATGTTTACACATAATAACTTTTTACAATATGAAAGTATTGATATGAGTGGAGTTTTAGAAGTTACTAACGTACCACAAACTCCTATTACATCTTTGTTGATGGTAAGGCAGGTTCAAGCACAAGCTCCACAGGTACATTGGGTAGAAGTTGAGATAGATGAATCTTCGGCTGTTACTCAAGGAGAAGGTGATGATGCTCCAGAACATAAAACTGATAACAGAGAACTTAAAGAAAACTACCTTGAGATTTTTGGAGCAACAGCAAAGGTCTCAAATACTGCACAGTATTCAACTAGTGAAACTGTGAATGACTTACTAGCACATGAAGTAGAGTTGAAAACTCAATCCATTCGTAACAGAATGGAAAACAAGTTTATTAATGGTAATAAAAACTTTGCTGATGGTGTTTATGAAACTGATGGTATTCTTAACTTGATTAATTCTGAAAACCAAAAAACAGAAGATGAATTTAATGAAAATGTTTTCTTAGATACTTTACAAAAGCTATACGATGCGAATGTACACGATAATATGATTGTTTTCCTTAGACCAGAAGAGAAGATTAAGATTAACCAAGAGTTTAATAACGTAGTTAAATATACTGATACTTTAGATCGAGTAGCAGGATTCGATGCAGAGCAATACATATCTCCTTTTGGTATTGTAAGATTTGCACTTGCACCAAAGTTACCTGCTAATACAATGTTTGTAATTAATCCTGCTTATCTTGAAATGCCAACACTAATTCCATTCACAGCTAGACCACAGAATCCTAGTGGTTCTAAACAGGAAGTATACCTAGAAACACAAGCAGGAGTTAAGCTATTAAACAGTTATGCTGGTTCTACTTTAGAAATTTCTACTGCATAGTAATTTTAAGGGGCTAGATTTTAATTCTAGCCCCTTCTTATTAAAAAAATATAATTCAACATTTAGAAACAAAGGAGGAGACAAATGAAATGGTTACCCAAGAAGAACGAGACAAGCTTTTTTTAGAACGTAGGAAAAAGAGATTGACTTTAGATGAAGTTGCTAATTATGTAGGTTGTCATAAGAGTTTAATCTCTAAGTTTGAATTAGGTGAATGTGGTATGAGTGATGAGAAGGTTGAGAGGTATAGGGAAATCATAGCAACTTGACAAAATTTGTATGAAGAGTTATGCTATATTAAGAATATTCTGGAATTTAAAGAGGGAGGGGTAACAAATTAGAGTATCGGTAATTATAATTTTAAGTTTATTCTTGTTTGTTGGTTGTGGAATGGAAGGGAATTATATACCAGATGAAGAAAAGCTTGATTTTGCAGAACCACCACCGCAATTTAAAGATGAAGAACTTTATTATGATATTGGAGCTTCCTACTATGTTATTTTAGATAAATTAGATAAAGAAGAATCTTATGAAGAACATTTTCACACAAAAGAAGTCGTTTATGAAGATTTTGCAAAAGAATCTAATAAGATACATGAAGAATTGTTAGAAGAAGCTTCAAGAGATGAATTAGTAGAAGGAGATTATACAGATTTTGATTACGAAGTAGTATCTATGTATGTACAGTTTCTTAATCGATATGAAAGTTATGTAGAAAATAACATTAAAGAAACAGATAATCACTTTGAGACAGATGACTTTATCTATGGGGAATCAGAAAATAGTATGATGCTAAAACATATAATTAAAACTTTTAATGAGCTTTATGGTTTAGATGACCAATTAGAAATAATTGATGAAGATTTTGATTTATATGAAGAGTTAGGAGTAGAAATAGAATGATGAAAAATGGTGCGATAGTCAGTTATATTATTTCTATAATTTTTATAGGAATTGGTTTTCATAAGATTTTTATATATGAAAACCCAGATTCAGTATTAGAGAATGCAGTTAACGCATATGTAGGTGGAGATGCTTACAATTTTATAATTAATGCTAATTATGCCACTGGTTATTTTACTTTAGCAATATTTTTTGCCGTATTAGGGATGAGTTTTATGATGGCATATATTTTTCTAGAATATAATCAGCGTGAGGATATTAAATCAATTAGATCAAAAGGATTAGAAAATAATGAAGATATAAAAGAGTCAAATTCAGTAGATGAATAAAAGTGTCAAAAATTAATTTTAAAAGATTATAAGCAGTTAAAAACTGCTCTTTTTTTACTCCGATGGTCAAAGTTGGTCAAAAATGTCAGAATAAATCTGAAAATTTTAGGAGGGAAAACAAATGAATGAAAATCTAAAAGTTGCTACTTGGTATGTTGTTAGAAGTCAGCGTTTAGCTGGCTTTTTAATGTTAAAAGGGTTTGTATTAAAGAAGTTAGATATATCTAGGGAAGACCCCTCAAGAAATGTTTTCTTATTCAACAACACCAAAGAATTAAGAGATACTGTAGAGTTGTATAAGGAATTTAAAGACAAAATCTTTAGATAGAAAGGGGCGTAATGAATGTATTCACCAAAACTGGATGAGGATATTCAACAGAAGCTAATTGATAAGATTTATGACTTATATATTTATAGAACTGATAAATATCTTAAACAAAATCCAGGGAAAGAATTTATGACTTTAACAAAAGGGAAAACTACCAAAAAACCATTATTACCCTTTATGATTAAAGCACACTTAGAACAAAATTATACAATTGGTACTTTTGCAGGAAAAGGAAAGAACAACAGGACTTATACTAAATTTATATGTTTTGACGTTGATTTGAAGGAAGATGATAACCTTGCCAAGTGGTTTACCTACAAAGTTGCTGAAACTTTAAGAGAAATGGGAATCAATGAATATTACATTAGCCATTCTGGGGGAAAAGGTTATCATATAGAAGTTTTCTTTGAAGATTTAATACCAGTTAAATTAGCATATAAGTTTTACTTGTTAGTTTTACGATTTACAGATCTGTATAGCTATTCAGATAAGGGTAAAATTGAATTTAGACCAACAGAAAAAGAAGGAGTAAAGCTCCCTTTAGGGTTAAATCAGAAATATTATCAAACAGGTGGTTATTGTGGTTTTTGTTCTGAATTTGAAAGATTGAGAATGTTAGATGAACAGGAAGAAATTAATTATTTCTTAAATATCCAAAAAATAAAAAGAAAGAAAATCTCAAAAATAGTAAAGAAATATAAAAATTATTTTGAAGAAAGTAATAAAAAGATTCAAGAAAATAAAAAGACTGGAACTATAGAAAATGAGATTGAAGAAACAGGTGAAGTCCTTGAACAATATCAAGAATTGGGAATATATAATCAAACAGAGGATGAAATATTCAGCAAAGCAATGGATTATTATAGAAACGGATTAAAGCGGACAGGAACTAGACACAATGTTTGTCTGTTATTAGCAAAGTTTTTGAGATATAACGGATTAGAAAAAGGTGAAGCAGAACAGGAATTAAAGAATTGGATGAAAAGACAGGATGAAAAGACTTATAGAACGCCATTGGAGGATTCATTGAAAGATATAGAAAAAATTGTTAATTGGGTTTATGAAAATAATAAGAGTCTAGTACCGCCTAAAAAGGATTTATCAATCAGTTTTGACGAGATTAACACGATAGTTACTAACTGTCCACAAAAAAATCAAAAGTTATTAATGTACGCACTTCTAGTACATTCCAAAAGATACGCCACTGAAGGTGGCGTTTTTTATATGACTTTTAAACAGATGGAAGAAACTACTGGATTAGGTTTTAGGACAGTTTTTAGGCAAATTAATGAATTAGAAGAATTAAAGATGATTGAAGTTGTGGAAAGAAATGGTAAAAACTTTGAATATGATTACAGTTTGCAAAAACCAATTAGTAAGCCAAATAGATATAGAATAAAAATGAAAAATGAAAATCAAAGCGAAAAAATTGAATTGAAAGACAATTTTCAAGATTGTTTGTTGGAATTTTATTCTGATAAGCAGTTAAAAGACTTGTTACCAAGGAGACAGTATCAATATTTTATTAGTTAATAGCTATATTACTATCTATATATCAATATACTGTTATTATACTCTGATTACTATTATATATATATCGTTGTATGTCAAATTGTACATAAATATCAATTGCAGGAGAACCCTGCGTTTTTTTATATTTTAAACTCAACAAAGGAGGTTTTAAGTATGAATAAAAAAACTCAAGATATTTTAAATTTGATAGATGAGTTTAAAGAACAGGAAAAGGGTCAAAAGGAGAAAATGTTTACAGAGTTATATAAACTTGAAGAACAAGTGGATGAAATCACCAAAAAATTATTAAACCAATAAGGGGGAAAGGTTAATGTTCATTCCCATTTAGTTGGGGAATGAAAGGAGGTTTAAAAACTGAATATGGTTATACCGTTGGAGCAAAAAGGAGTCTAGGGAATGAACTAGACCGTATGTTATGACACATAAATTTTGGGATTCTATGAAGATAGGTAAGCAAGGAGAAAAGAAGGTAGATGAATTTCTGAATAATAAGAAAAATATAAGAAATGTTATTGATGTTTCTGATAACGAAGAATATATGGAAAAGGGAATTGATTTTCTAATTGAGACTGAAAGCGGAAATAAGCAAGGAATAGAAGTAAAAACAGATACTTATTATAGTAGTGGAAATTTCTTTTTAGAGTATATAGCAAACACAAACAAAAATAAAACTGGTGCATTGTTAAGCAGTCACGCCAAGTGGCTGTTTTATTATTTTATAGATGGTACTTTATATATCTTTAAATTATCTGATCTGAAAAAGTGGATAAAGAAAAATAAAAAGAAATATAAAAAAGTTTCTTCTCAAAACCCAACTTATAAAAGTTTAGGGTTGTTAGTTTCTAGAGAAGAATTGATTGAAGAACTGAATCCAAGTATTTATCAAATTGGAGGTATCCAAGATGATGGAGTTGCGTAAAGCATTAAGACAGTTGCCTACACGAAAAAAACATTACTTTGAGTGGAAATTTAATGTTAAGCCAAGAGTTGATTTAAGTAATTTATCAGAACAGGAATTTTTAGATAAATATACAGATGATGGTACAACAATTAGACCATTCAAGGAATGGGAGAGAACTCCAGAGTATCATGCACTTGTAAATCTTTACTTGCAATCTCAAACAGCTAATGACTTGCTAGAAGTTTACGAATCTGTTAAGGAAAAAGCTAAACAAGGTGATGATAAAGCGGTTAAACAGTTATTGGAATTACAAAAGAGAATTAAGGAAAATTCAAAAGAGGCAAGTAAGATGTTTGAAGAAGATGAAGGCGATGAATTGATATTAGATTAATCGACAAAAAGCTACAAAATTAGTCAAAGGATAACCCCCTTTCTGGAAAGAATTAGTTAATAGGAAGGTGATGAACGGTCTAAGTTTAACTTAGGGAGTCAAGCTTTCTGAAAAGAGTAGTTAACAGGAAGGGGGTGAAATTGATTAAAAGTAAGGATGGTTTTACTATTCCACCTGAGATAAACAGAGAAAAGTATAAAGAATCAATACAAAATATTGAAATTGGTTTTGATGAAATTATGGAAGAAATAGATAAAATAAAAGATGAAGAAACCAAAAATGAGTTAAAAGAAATTGTAACGATATTAAAACGAGATGTTAAAAAGCTAAAAGTTTTTTCAAAACCTGCTAACAATTAAAATATATTAAGTTTAGAAGGGGCTACCTCTAGGTATTCCCTTCTTTTTTATGTTTAAGGTGGTGAAACTAATATGGCAGTCAAAACCTCTAGTAAGAAGAAACTAGATAAAGTCTTAAATAACTTTGAGTTATATGCCAAGAACTTTATGAAGGTAGTTGATATAACAGGTGAAGAAGTTCCCTTAACATTAAACGAAGAACAGAGATACCTTTACAGGAACATGGATAAATATAATATTTGTCTAAAATCCCGACAGTTAGGAATAACTACACTTAGTTGTGCTTATTCAGTCTATTTAGCATGTACTAGGAAAAATGTTACTTCAATGATTGTCAGTTATAATCTTGAAAGTACACAAGAGATTTTTAATAAACTAAAAAGCATTTATAATAGTATTCCCGATGATGAGAGAATCAAGCCAAAGGAGTTAAGAAATAACAGATATGAATTGTTACTTGAAAATGGTAGCAAGGTACTTGTAAAAACAGCAGGGTATAAAGAGCTATCACGTGGTTTAACTTTGAGTTTTGCCCACCTATCAGAATACGCTTTTTGGAATGAGTGGGTACAAACAAAAGGATTAATGGGTTTAGAACAGTCCTTAATGAAGTCAGATGAACCTGGGAAAGGTCAAATAATAATTGAAAGTACCGCCAATGGTCTTAACAAATTTTACGAGCTTTTTAAATCAGCAGAGAAGGGTAACAGTAAATACAAACCCTTCTTTTTTAATTGGATAGACAATAAAAAGCAGTTTGCTAGTGAATATGATATTGCTGAAAAGTGGTATAAGTCTATCAATAAAGGAAATAGATTAACAACAAAAGATTTAACAGATGAAACGTCAAAAAAATTGTACTATGAAAAAGGTGCTAATTTAAAACAGATAATGTGGCGTTATTGGAAGTTACAGGATATGACAGAAGAAGAATTCTGTCAGGAATATCCCTCACATTCTGAACAGGCATTTATAAGTAGTCAGAAGTCAATATTTGATACTGAAATGATTGTTAAAAGATTAGATAATTTACTTCCACCATTGCCAAAGGAAGAACTAGCTGATCTGCCTAGTAAACTAAAAAAATATCTTAACAATGGATTGGATATTTACAATAGACCAAAGAGAGAACGCCATTTTGCAGGTGTTGATGTTGCTAGTGGTTCTGGTGCTGATTATTCTTCAATCATAGTTCTAAACAAAGATGGTGAACAAGTTGCTAGTTTTTATAGAAATGATGTACCAGTCCATGAGTTTGCTGAAATAGTTAACGAGCTAGGCAGGTATTTTAGTTATGCTTATACCTGTATAGAAAGAAATTCATACGGACTCCCATTAATTGAAAGACTAAGAGAAAGGCATCAATATATGAACTTATACAAGATGAAAACATTTGACCAAAGAGGTAAAAAGAAAAAACAGTTGGGATGGTTAACTACAAACGCATCTAAAAGCATTATGATAACGGACTTAAAAGAGTTATTTGAGAAAGGGTTAATTAATATTAACTGTCAAAGAACACTTGAAGAAATGAGGATATTTGAAGTTAGAGAAGATGGAAGTACAGGAAACAAGCAAGGAGAAGAAAACCATGATGATATGGTGATTGCTCTAGCTTTAAGTGTGGTTGCTTTAAAAGATAATAAATATTTTGTAAAGATATAATTTAACAACAAAGGGGTAAACCACTTGATTTCTAGTTTTGACTGTCTTATACTAGAGATATAACGGACTAATAAGAAAGTGGTTTACTTAGCAGTGATTCGTTGATTGAAAGGGCGGATAGCTCAGCTGGGAGAGCACCTGCCTTACAAGCAGGGGGTCACAGGTTCGAGCCCTGTTCCGCCCACCAAATTTTAAAAATTAGATTGTTAGCTAACCGCATCTACAAAGATGCGGTTTTTATTTTACTTAGAAGGATATTTTGCCGTTAAAATCAAATAATTATAAATGGAATTAGTTTAAAATTGGAGGTGGTGTAAATATGGAGAAGAAGATTGGCGGTGTTACTCTAAAAATCACTAAAGGTGATATTGCCAATCAAAATGATGTGCAAGCTATAGTTAATGCAGCCAATAGAGAGTTGCGAACTGGTGGTGGAGTAGCAGGAGCTATCCATCGAGGTGCTGGTCCGGAATTAGAACAGGAATGCCGACAATATGCTCCAATTACACCGGGTGAAGCAGTTATAACAGGAGCTCATAATTTACCTAATGATTATGTAATCCACTGTTTGGGGCCAGTATATGGTGTTGATAAGCCAC
Source organism: Natranaerobius thermophilus JW/NM-WN-LF (assembly GCF_000020005.1). Lineage (NCBI taxonomy): Bacteria > Bacillati > Bacillota > Clostridia > Natranaerobiales > Natranaerobiaceae > Natranaerobius > Natranaerobius thermophilus. Next base: position 1,315,907 of record NC_010718.1, read on the forward strand.
ATGATGAATTATTGATTAAATGTTATAAAAATGTTTTAAAGAAAGCCGATGAACATGAGATTAGATCCGTAGCATTCCCTGCAATATCTACTGGAGCATTTGGATATCCCATTGAAGAAGCTACCGAAATTGCCTTAGATACTGTTAAAGCGCAGGCAGATAAACTTAAAAATATTGAATTAATAAAATTTGTATTATTTGACGATAACAGTTTTAAAACTTATCAAGAAAAAACAAAGGAAATAGTCTGAATTTTTTTAGTTTAATCATAAAAGGTTGTAGGGTCATTCCATTTGTTATAAAATGAACATAGGGTATGAGGGGTATTTTTATGTTATAATATCTAGGACAGGCTTAGTTTTTAAGTCATTAGTAATAAAGATTAATTAATGTATTAAGTATTTAGGGAGGACATATTTTTCTGTTAGGAGGGATAACGTGTCTCAAGAAAAAACCATTGGAACAGAGGAAGTCAAAAAAGTAGAGAATCTAGTCAAAAAACACCAAGATAAAAAAGGTGCAGCTATTCCAATTTTGCAAGACATACAAAAGGAGTTGGGGTACATTCCTAAAGAGGTGTTACCAAAAGTTACCTCTTTAACAAAGATTCCAGAAAGTGACCTCTACAGTATTGTTACATTTTATTCTCAATTTAGATTGCAGCCCGTTGGTGATAATTTGATTCATGTTTGTCACGGAACTGCATGTCACTTGGCTGGTGCCGAGGAGATCACCAATGCTTTAGTACGAGAATTAGAGATTGGCGATGAAGGTACAAGCCCCGATGGTAAATTTACTGTCGAAAAAGTAGCCTGCCTCGGTTGCTGCAGTTTAGCACCAGTTATGACTATAAATGGTGAAACTCACGGCAGGCTGACTCCTGACAAAGCTGTTAAAATAGCTAAAAACATCTAGGAGGTGGACAAAAGTATGGTACCAGTTGTAAAAATCGGAATGGCCAGTTGTGGTATAGCTGCAGGGGCTAAAAAAGTTTATGACCTTTTCTCCGATGAAGCTCAAAGTAAAGCTTCTGTTCAAGAAACTGGCTGTGTCGGAATGTGTTTTAAAGAACCTCTGGTTGAAGTGATCGATAATGAGGGACGTTTTATTTACGGGGATGTGGATGAGAAAAAAGCGCAGCAAATTATTGAAGATCACTTGGATAATGGTCAACCTGTAGAGGATTTGATAGTTTATTCTGACAAAATTGAATCTGAAATTCAAAAATATTTGGATAGTCAAAAACGAATTTTATTGAAAAACAGTGGTAAAATTGATCCAGAAAATATAGAAAGTTATTTAGAAGAAGGCGGTTATCAAGGCTTATTAAATGCTTTAAAAGAAATGACTCCCAAAGATGTGATAGAAGAAGTTCAAAGCTCTGGTCTTAGAGGCCGAGGAGGAGCTGGCTTTCCTACTTTCAAAAAATGGGAATTTACAAGAATTGAAGAAAGACAGCCTAAATACGTGATTTGCAATGCCGATGAAGGTGACCCGGGTGCTTTCATGGATAGAAGTGTCTTGGAAAGTGATCCCCATAGTTTACTAGAAGGAATGGCAATTGCCGGTTATGCTATTGGGGCTAACACTGGATATATCTATATTAGAGCTGAATATCCACTTGCCGTTAAGAGGCTAGAGATAGCTATAGAACAGGCTAAAGAAAAGGGTTATTTAGGTAAAAACATTCAAGATACTGGATTTGATTTTGATATATATATTCGTGAAGGTGCAGGTGCTTTCGTTTGCGGTGAGGAGACAGCGTTAATAGCAAGTATTGAAGGTAAACGTGGAACACCTACTTTTAAACCGCCATTCCCAGCCCAAAAAGGTTTATGGACTCAACCAAGTTGTATTAATAACGTAGAAACCTTAGCTAATGTACCCAGGGTCTTTTTACAAGGAGCTGAAGCTTACAGTGAACTTGGTACTGAAAATAGCAAAGGTACAAAGGTATTTGCCCTGGCTGGTGACGTAAAACGCGGTGGTTTGATTGAAGTTCCTATGGGAATTAAAATCAAAGATATCGTTTATGAAGTTGGCGGCGGAATTGTTGAAGACAAAGGGTTCAAGGCTGTTCAGATAGGCGGACCTTCTGGAGGTTGTATACCTGCTAAATATCAGGATGTATCAGTTGATTACGAGTCACTAAATGAGCTAGGTGCTATCATGGGTTCAGGTGGTTTGCTCGTAATGGATGAGGATACTTGTATGGTAGACGTAGCCAAGTTTTTCTTGGACTTTACTGCTGAAGAGTCCTGCGGTAAATGTACTTTCTGCCGAATCGGAACTCATCAGATGCTTGATATTTTAGATAAAATCACTGAAGGTCGAGGAGAAATGGAAGACATTGATCGTTTAGAAGATTTGGGTAGTAAAATCATTAAAGGATCCCTATGTGGATTGGGTCAAACTGCTCCTAACCCGGTATTAACAACCTTGAAGTACTTTAGAGATGAGTACGAAGCTCATGTTAAAGAAAATAGATGTCCAGCTGGCACTTGTAAAGAGCTGATCGCCTTCTCCATAACAGATGATTGTATTGGTTGCGGAGTTTGTAAGAAGAGCTGTCCAGTTGGAGCGATTTCTGGAGATAAAAAAGAGATCCATATCATAGATCAAGAAGAATGTGTAAAATGCGGTATGTGCGTATCAGCATGTAAATTTGATGCTATTCACGTAGTTAGTGGTGAAGAGAAAGAGAGGATAACTAGCAAGGGAGGGGATAAAGGTGACGAAAGTTAAAGTAACAATTGATAACAAAACTGTTGAAGTGAATCCAGGAGCGACTGTTTTAGAAGCTGCGGAAAAGGCTGATGTGGAAATCCCCACCTTGTGTCATGATCCACGATTGGAGCCTTTTGCAGCTTGTCGACTGTGCTTTGTGGAAATCGAAGGTGGAAACAAACCCATGACTGCTTGCTCCACTGAGGCACGGGATGGTATGGAAGTTCATACTAATTCAGAAACATTATCTGAGATTCGAAAGTCTGCTTTGGAGTTACTATTAGCTAATCACTATGGCGATTGTATGGCTCCATGTAATCAAGCTTGTCCTGCAAGTGTTGATGTCCAAGGTTTTATTGCGCACATTGCAAATGGTAAACCAAGGGAAGCAGCTAGCGTTGTAAGAGAACAAATGCCCTTCCCTTCCAGTGTAGGTAGGGTTTGTCCTAAATTCTGTGAAGAAAAATGTCGTAGAGACATTTTAGAAGATCCTGTTTCTATTTGTACACTTCACAGATTTGCAGGAGATCAGGATCTGGCAGCAAAAGGAGATAATTTACCTGAAGTAAAACCTGACACTGGTAAACATGTGGCTGTAGTAGGTGGCGGACCTGCAGGCTTATCAGCTGCCTATTACTTGCGACAAGAGGGTCATAGAGTTACCATCTTTGAAGGTGAAGAAAAATTAGGTGGATTTTTAAGATATGGTATTCCTGAATACCGACTTCCCAATGACTTGCTAGATCAAGAGATCGATCATATATTAAAACTTGGTATACAAGTAAAAACCAATAAGCGATTAGGTGAAGACTTTACCGTAGATAGCTTAAAAGAATCCGAATATGATGCAGTATTCTTAGCTATTGGCGCTCAAGAAAATAGAGATTTAGACTTGGGATGTCCTTCCGATCTAAGTGGTTTTTATTCAGGTATAGATTACCTGAAAAATATTGCGGAAGGAAAACATGTGGAATTAGGTAAAAAAGTAGTAGTTGTTGGTGGCGGTAATACCGCTATGGATGCTGCTAGAACTTCAGTTAGAATGGGAGCAGATGTGACAGTAGTTTACAGACGTTCAAGAAATGAAATGCCTGCAGATCCTAAAGAAATTGAAGAAGCCCTTGAAGAAGGTGTAGATATTCAGTTCTTGACAAATCCTTCCCAAGTGATCGGAGAAGACAAAGTAGAAGAAGTTGAATGTGTTCAAATGGAATTAGGTCCTCCTGATGAAAGTGGTAGAAGAAGACCACAACCAATTGAAGGTTCTGAATTTCGTTTACAGGCTGATTCAGTCATATTAGCTGTAGGGCAAGAAGTTGATGATGACTGCTTTGCTGACTGTGAAGCTCTGTGTGCAACTTCTTGGGGTGAAGTAGACGCCTCTGAGGAAACATTTACAACTACAGCTGAGGGAGTATTTGCGGCAGGAGACTGCGTAACAGGACCTAGTACTGTAGTTGAAGCTATTGGTCAAGCAAAGAAAGCTACCTTTTCCATCGATAAATATCTGAATGGTGAAGAAATTACTCCTATTAAAGAAGAATACAACTGCTCTCGAGGTGAGAATGAAGATATCGATCCTGAAGAATATGCTGATGAAGAATCTCAAGAACGAACTGAACAACCTACCATTGAACCTGAAAAGAGAAAAACTAGCTTCGTGGAATATGAACACGGATTTGACGAATTGAGTGCAAGAAAAGAAACTAAACGTTGCCTATCATGCGGTTGTGATGAAGTTTTTGACTGTACTTTGAAAGAACTTGCAACGGAATACGGAGTATCTGATGACGAAGTTGTTAAGATGGACAGAAAGCAAAATCATCCAATTCCAGAGGATCACCCATATATTAAGAGAGATCCAAATAAGTGTATCCTATGTGGTAGTTGTGTCAGAATCTGTAGTGAAGTCCAGGGAGTTCATGCTTTTGGAATGGTAAATAGGGGACTAGATACAATCGTACTACCTTCCCTAGAAATGCCTTTAGAAGAAACAGAATGTGAATCTTGCAGCCAGTGTATTTCCGTATGTCCAACTGGTGCTTTGACAAACAGATTAGCGCTTGAAAAACCCGGACCATGGAAAACGGACAAAAAAGATTCCGTATGTCCTCACTGCGGTGTTGGCTGCTCAATCACCTTGGAACATGCAGGAGACCAACTAGTAGGAGTAGAATCGAGAGTAAACAATGAAGTGAATGCTGGTAACTTGTGCGTGGAAGGTGCTTATCGATACAACACACTAGATCAACACGAAAACAACGAAATGGCAGAAAATGATCAAGAAGAAGCTCTTAAGAAGGCTGCCCATGAGTTAGCCAGGGTTAAAAAAGAAGGAAGCTTAGCAGTATTTATTTCACCAAAACTGCCTTTAGAAATAGCTAAACAAACTAAGCAGCTAGCCCACGGAAAACTGGGAGCTGATTATATAGCAAGTACTACTCCAATAAACTACTCAATACTCAAACAATCTAAAGAGGAATTAATGGCAGAATACGGTGGAGAGTTCAATGACTTGGATCATTCTGACTTTATAGTTATGTATAGAGTGAATCCCGGTGAAGATTATCCGGTAGTTGATAACAGAGTTAGAATGAATAAAAATAAGGGTACTCAGCTAGCCTTAATTAATGATGTAAAAACAAAATTAGATGATATTGTAGACAATTATGTAGCAGTGGATTCATCTAAAAAAGGCCAAGAAACATTAACTAGTCTAGCTAATGGTGCAGGACAAGATGAAGTAGCAAAATCCTTACAACAAGCCAAGTCACCTGTGATTATCCTTGATGGAGCCAGAATAACTGAACAAGAATTACAAGCTGTTACAGAAGTAGCAAATAAACATCAGGGCGATCTTAAAGTACTAGTTCTACAACCAGCGGGTAACAGTTATGGTTTTGTTCAAGAAGACATCCTTACTCACGAACATGAAGAAGTTATGAATAAGGTGGCGGCAGGAGATATTACCGGTGCTTTAGTAATCGAATCTGATGAAGAATTAGCTACTAAGTTATCCAATAATGGCAAATCACTTTTTGTAGCTGATATTCTTGCCGGAAGAGTGGCTGGAAATGGAGCTGCAGATGTAACCATGATGGCAGAAAGCTATCTAGAAATGGACGGTAGTTTCTACAACTCTGAAGGTAGACTACAAAAGATGTCGGCTGTGAACAAAAAGCCAGTGGTAACAGAACTTTTAGAGAAATTACAACAGTCTATGTAGATTTATATGATAAATGACGGTAAGAGAATATTCCGTTAACAAGAAAAGCAGGCTTCCTAATTTAGGGAGCCTGCTTTTTTCATATCGTGACATCAAGAATTACGTTAATTATTTTTGTGAAAAAAATCTTGATAGAGGTGGCACTACTTGTTTTTTTCTGCTAACTACATTTTCTAGGTATAAAGTATTTTCTGATAACCTTTGTTGAAATACTGATTCAACACAATTCAAATCAGTGCCTTCAACCAGTAGTAAAGAATCCTGTCTTTCAATATCAGTTACTAGAAAAAGTAACAGATCATATTGATCTTCTGTAATTATTTTTTTCATTCCCTCTTTAATACTGGGAAGGTATTCTCTCACATCTTGATAATCAACCGTGTTCATCTGTCCTATACCAACGAATTTTTCTCCAAAATTGTACTCTTTAAAGTCCTTTGTTATCATAGGAACAGGAGCTTCTTCTATTACTTCTGCACCTTTTCGAAACATTTTCTTACCGAATTCGTAGATATCAAGTCCGCTTATTTGGCTTAATTCTTGAGCAATACTGATATCAAGTTGGGTACAGGTAGGTGATTTTAAAATAACTGTATCAGATAAAATTGCTGCTAATAAAAGACCTGCTGTTGTTGGATCAGGTTTTAGATTGTGTTCTTGATATATACGAGCAATTATTGTAGCCGTAGCTCCTAGAGGTTCATTCCTAAAATAAATCGGTTCTGCCGAAGAAAGATCACCCAATTTATGATGGTCAATTATTTCTAGTATCTTTGCTTCATTAATACCCTGAACTGCCTGATGACTTTCATTATGGTCAATTAAAACAACTTCTTTTCCCTGTAATCCCAATAGATCTTTTCGAGATATGGTTCCTACAACTTGATTATCATGGTTTAGAACGGGGTAACTACGATATCTTGTCGCAAGCATTTCGTCTTTAGCTTCTTCGGTAAGGTCATCGGTATAAAAGGATACGATGTTGCCAGTATTCATGAAGTCTTTTACAGGAGTTGCCATGGTTAACAATCTAACTGTCTTTGAAGTATCATGGGGTACCGAAATGATGGAGGCATCTTTATCTTTTGCTAGATCTCTAGTTTTTGAACTTGGTTGACTATTACCTGTCAATATTAGACATTTTGCACCAGCTTTGAGACAGTTAATTTGAGCATCTTGTCTATCTCCCAACAAAACAATGTCACCCCGGGAAACAAAACTTGGGAGTGTATCTTGACTCATAGCGCCCACAATGATTTTTCCTTTTAACGATTTATCTTTACCTAGGTAAAGAGCTTCACCAGCTAAAATTTTAACAAGTGATTCGGACTCAAAAGAAATTGGTCCTAAAAAATCTTTTTCAAGATCGTCCATAATTTTAGCAGCTAAGTCTCCCATAGTGACTAGACCTTGCAGGCGCTCGTGTTGATCAACTACTGGAAACGACTTGGATTCTTTATTTTTTAACAAAGAATTAATCTCTTTAACTGTGGTATCTGGGTTAATAGTTACAGGTTCCTCAGTAAGCATGTCAGATACACGTGAATGAATATCTTTTATTAGTGGAGGGTGTTCAACCTCAAGATGATTTAATACGAACTCTGTTTCTTTATTTATTTCTCCTGCTCTTGCACCCTGAAATTGATGTTCGTTACTAACTTTATTCTTAAAATTACTGTAAGCCAAAGCTGAACAAATTGAGTCTGTATCAGGTTTTTTATGACCCAAAAAAAATATAGGTCTGTCCTTATAGTAAGATCGGTTCATGGTCTCACTCCTAACGAGTTAAACATACCGTATTGTAAATCATATACATTAAGTCTAACATAAATTTTAGTTATTTTTAACTAAAATAGACTTGGATATAAAGAATATAAATTTGTTTTTGCAAAGATTTCTTGTTGGCACTGACAAATTGAGATATAATAAATCATGCATGCAATTAAAACATAAAATATTCATTTGAAATATTTAAAGAAATGGGGGATAAGCTATGGAAATTTTTCGCCAGAAAATAGCAGAGTTACTGCTGGAAGAAACCGGGCTTGATCTTGAGGACATTAAAGAAAACGTTGAAGTTCCCCCGGACCGTAACCTGGGAGATTTTGCCTTTCCTTGTTTTAAACTGGCCAAGATAAAGAAAAAAAATCCAGCTCAAATTGCATCGGAAATAGTTGAAAATATTGAAGCAGGAGAATACTTTTCAGCTATAGAAGCTACAGGTCCATATATTAATTTCACCTGTAATCTTGAAAAATTAAACCAGGACACCTTAGAAAGGATTTATACCCAAGGCCGTGGATACGGAAAATCTTCTGAAGGGGATGGGAAAACAGTAGTTATCGACTTTTCATCACCAAATATAGCCAAACCTTTTGGATTTGGTCACCTTCGTTCTACTGTTATTGGCAATTCCCTGGCAAATGTTTATGAGACCTTAGGGTATAATGTGGAAAGAATTAATCATTTAGGAGACTGGGGAACTCAGTTTGGCAATTTGATTGCCGCATATTTGAAATGGGGAAACGAACAAGAGTTAGAAAAAGACCCCATTGAATATTTATATGATTTGTATGTCAAGTTTCATGAAGAAATGGAAGAAGACCCGTCTTTGAAAGATGAAGGAAGGGAATGGTTTAGAAAGCTTGAGGAAGGCGATGAGACGGCGGAAAAGCTTTGGGAATGGTTTAGAGAAATGAGTTTAAAAGATTTTGAACGTATTTACCGTAAACTTGGAGTTAAGTTTGATAGTAACAAAGGTGAAGCTTTTTACAATGATAAGTTGGAAGACACCATAGAAACCATCAAAGATTCTGGAATCGCTACTTATAGTCAAGGTGCATTAATTGTAGATTTAAACGAAGAAAATTTACCACCTTGTTTATTAAAGAAACAAGATGGTGCCACATTATACATTACTAGAGATTTAACTGCAGCCTTCTATCGATACGAAAACTATCAATTTGATAAAGCTCTATATGTAGTGGGAGCTGATCAGGAACTGCATTTTAACCAAATGTTCAATGTTCTAAAGAAAATGGGTTGTGATTGGGCTGAAAATATGGAGCATGTACCCTTTGGGTTAATTAGATTCCAAGATAGGAAAATGTCTACTCGCAAAGGAAATATGGTTTACTTAGAAGACGTTCTTGAAAAAGCAAAACAACTGGCCCTTGAAACTATTAGAGAAAAGAACCCTGAATTAGATAATCAAGAAGATATTGCAGAAATGGTGGGAGTAGGAGCTGTAATTTTTGGTGACCTAAGCAATGACAGGGTTAAAGAAGTGAATTTTGATTGGGATAAAATTTTAGACTTCAATGGAGAAACAGCACCTTATTTACAATATACACATGCGCGAATTTGTAGTGTATTGAAAAAAGCTGATATTACGCCAGAGTATGACAAAGACATAGTTAAGCACTTGCAGTCAGACTATGAAAAGAATGTGATTCAGTTGTTGGCTGGATTCACAGATGCTTTAAAACGAACTAGGGATGCCAACAAACCTCATATACTAGCCAGGTATCTGCTGGATTTAGGTAGAGAATTCAACCGTTTTTATAACCATTGCCCTATCTTGAATGAAACCGAAGAAGTAAAACAGGCTCGATTAATACTCATTGATGCTGTGAGACAGGTTTTAGCTAATGGCCTAGGTATTATGGGTATTAAAGCTCCTGAAGCAATGTAAATTAGTGATGGGAGGTGGAAACATTGATTACTTTTGAAAATTCCGGTCAGGATAATACAAATCGAGCTTTAGAGTTAGCTGTAGAGCGTGGAAAAGAGCTAGGAGTAACAGATTATATTGTGGCCTCGAATAACGGTGATACTGCATTAATACTTGCCGATCTCTTAAAAGATCAGGAAGCAAATATTAATTGTGTTACTCATCATGTAGGTTTCAAAGAACCTGGTCAGGATGAAATGTCCCAGGAAAACAGAGAAAAATTATCTAATCAAGGAATTTCTGTATTAACTACTACCCATTTATTTGCTAATATTGAAAGAGCTGTAACCAATGAATTCGGTGGCTTATATCCTGGTGGAATTGTTTCAGCAACTTTAAGATGTTTTGGACAGGGAGTAAAAGTAACTTTTGAAATCTCTACCATGGCATTAGATGCTGGTTTGATTCCCTATGGAAAGAAAGTGATTGCCATAGGAGGCAGTGGTCGGGGAGCTGATTCTGCCGTGGTTATTACTCCAGCTCATGGCAAAGACTTTTTTAAGACATCTCTACATGAAATAATTTGTAAGCCAGCTTTATAGTGAAATAAATATAGTGAAATAAACATATTAACTAGTTCGAAATGGATTAATACCTGCTGTCTTGGAAATATTATGATAGCAGGTATTTTTTGTTTGTCTGTGTTAAACACAAAATTCGTTCAATAGAAAAGTTCAACTAGCAACAACAGAGTATAAAGAACTTTTGTTTATTAAGTTGTAAAATATTAAATACGATTAACCAGGGAGGAAAGGGTATTGCAGTTCAAATCACTTAGTTTAATGATTTTTAAAGTTCTACCCTTTGTAAATCGGGAATTAAATTACTGGTACGATGTGATTTCCAATGCCTCTAGTGATTTTTTAAGTGAACAAGGACAATTAAGCATTAAATTTAAAAAATTTCACTGTCAGGGTGGAAGTGTCTATTCACTATACAAAGGAAGTTTCGACGAGGATGTGGCTCGATTTATTGTAGCTTTTCAAACAATCAGCGATTATCTTGATAATTTGTGCGATCGTTCTGGTATTTATGAAGAAAGAAGTTTTGCAAAACTACATCAAGCAATGCTTGATATTTTTAATACTGATGAAGTCAATTTGTCAGTTTCAGGAGAAGGATATTATAAATATTATCCTCATACAGATGATGACAGTTATCTGATCAATTTAGTACAGACTTGTAGACAGGAATTAAGTAAATTTAAAGAAATTGACTTAGTTAGAGATGACTTGTATTTCTATACCAAGCTCTACACAGAATTACAAATTTACAAGCATCTAGAACTAGATAAAAGAGAATCCAAGTTAAAGTCCTGGCATGAGCATTATACCACTAAATTGAATAGTGCTGGAAATTTATACTGGTGGGAATTTGCCAGTGCATCTGGTTCTACATTATTGATTTTTGCTTTAATTGCTTTGATGTCTAAAAATTACGATGAAACCTCACACCGGTCAATTTTGAACTGTTATTTTCCTTGGATTTGTGGACTTCATATTTTACTTGATTATTTAATTGATCAAGAGGAGGATTATCGAGAACAAGATCTAAATTTTGTGTTTTTTTATCCTAATAAAGAAATGATGTTGACAAGATTAAAGTACTTTGTCAACAAGTCCTTAGAATCCATTAAAGAGTTACCAAATGCTGATTTTCATAAAATGGTAGTAAAAGGGTTACTGGCTCTGTACCTATCAGATCCTAAAATTGAAAGTCAGGGAATGGAATTATTGCGAAATGACCTGCTTTCAACTGGAGGTAGTGATACATTAATGTTATATAAAGTCTGTAAATCACTTAGAAGAGTAGGAGTAATCTAGATTTAATTTATTATTACTTAGGCGCTGTTATATTTAGTTGTTGATACTCTTTACATTTTCAAAATACAACTTAATACAGCCATTTACAATTTCAGATTTCGGCGGTGACTGATTGTAGTTTGTTTACACGCTGTAAAAGTTGACTTTTCATAGAAAACAAGACATCGAGCTCACTGTACTCTCCACTAATTTGTGTTAAATATTGATTAGCTAAATTCAACTCATGTTCAGCAATTCTGAGGGCTTCAGTAATACATCTGTTATTATTAAGGTCTCGCACAAGGAGACTAAACTGGTTTGGGGTCGGACCTGCCTGCCAAAATTCTTCTAGCTCTTGCCCTGTCAACTCATTCTTTTCCATTAATAAAATTACGGGTAAAGTAATAATGCCTTCAGTAAGGTCTTTCCCTCGTGGTTTTTCGCTAGAACCCATGGGTACAGTATAATCCATTACATCATCGATGATTTGGTAAGCTCTACCCAAATGAAGTCCATAATTTTTTAAAGCTGCTGCCGATTTACAAGACTTTCCATTCCCTGAACTTAAGATAGCACCGGACTCACAACAAGCTGCAAGTAGTGCAGCTGTTTTATATTCAATCACTTTAAAATAAATTTCTCTAGAAATACCACTTTTAAAGGCGTTATTTAACTGAATAAGCTCTCCTTGACACATTTTACTGATGGCATCGGTAAATAGAGCCATAATTTTGGGAGAATCAATCATAGCAAGAATTGAAAAAGCCTTTGAAAATAAATAATCACCAACTAGCACGGCTGATTTATTACCCCAGTAATAATTTACAGTTTGTTTCCCCCGTCGATAGTCAGAATTATCTATGATATCATCGTGGACCAAAGAAGCTAGGTGAATCAACTCAGAAGCCATGGCAGTTTTCAATACCCTATCTTTATCAACTTGATGAATATTGGCTGATAAATATACAAGGACGGGTCGAAAAAGCTTTCCTTGTCTTGATAAAAGATGATTAATGATAGATTGAACTTCTGTATCTCCATCGTTAAGCAATGTTTCTTGTAAGTTTTGGAGTATTAGAGACTTAAAATTGGCGATTTGGGGATTGTTGTTATCGATAGATTTCACAATTTATCACTCCAAGTTTAAAATTTATACTTAATCCTAGTATTAGCAATAATTGGTCATTTTATCTAAACTGAGTTAATTCTAATATTACTCAGACAATAATTTTATACAATGTCTAAATAAAAGCGCTTTATTATTTCGTTGTTGATAATGTGGATTTTACAGTTATCAACATGCAATAACTTTGTACATCAAATAAAAAACCCGACCATAGTCTGGTCGGGTTAATCTAAGAAAGTTAAAAATGAAATTGTTGTTTGAGAAATTAATAGAACAATTAAACCAGCAGTTAGTACTCCTGTACTTATTATCCAAAATGAATCTTTTTTGGGTATTTGAAAAATATAAGAAGCCAGGCAAGCTGTCCATGCTCCGGTAGTAGGAAAGGGGATTGCTACAAAAAAGAATAACACGTATTTTCCATACTTTAAATACCTATCTCTACGTGCTAGGACTCTGTCAATAGATTTTTCGTAAATTAATCGAATTCCGGGTAAAGAACGAAAGAATGGATCAAGCAAGTTTAATATCACGATTAAAGGTAAGATTATAGCTATATTACCTAGTGCACTAAATATAAATGCCTGAATAGGATGAAATCCTAGAGAAATTCCTAAAGGAATTCCCCCTCTAATTTCCACTACAGGTAGCATTGAAAAGACGATAACTTTCAATACATCAATTAAATAATTAAGATCTAACATGACAAGACCCTCGCGTTTTATTTATTGTATTTGTATTTACGGTGATTCAAAAGTTATTACAATTACTTGGATAATCACTTGTAAAATTCTAGCTAAATTTTCCCTTAATATCATAGCTTTGTCAACCTAAATAGTAAAATTGCACAAAGATTACAATTTACTGGTTTAACTCTGTTAGTAAGTAGTCTTCAATTTCATTTACATAATCAAAATTTTGAGCATTTATATATATTGATTCTAGATCTTGCCTGATTTCAATCATCTCTTCCAATTTTTCAAGGGCTTTATCAATTAATTGCTGATACTGATTAAGACTGTACTGCCTTTCTGCAGACAAATATGAAGGTAAATCAACTGAATTTCTAAGGTTAAGAGTTTCAAAATTGATGTTATTATTTTGTTCATTTTCTGGGAATTTGTGATATTGATTGGACCTAAAACACCCTACACCATAGTCTGGAAGGTAAATGCAGTCAATTTGTTCTGGATTAAGTCCACACAAAAAAACAGTGATTCGATGATTTTGCTTCTGAAGTTCTTTTAAAACATTTTTAAACAGGAGATCAGTTTCTGGATAATAATCATCATTAACAGCAATCAGATGAGAAGCATTGGCAAGTATATTGGGTAGAAAATTTATATAACCCTGAGGAGTCAAAGCACTGGCAAATAAATATCGGCTTTTTCCTGGCAAGTTGTTGTGAACATACGGATCTGACAGTTTGTTTCGGTGAGAATTTAAGCTAGATACAATGAAACTTTCTAACTCATGTAGAAACTTATTACTTAGCTTAAAACCGTAGATCGTTTTGAGTCTCGATCTAGTGGTATTGGCCTGTTTTAGATAATTGTAGCTGACAGAAAATAATTTTTTTACTTGATTTTGGATTGATTTGATTGTTTTTTTATTTATTTTCAAATTTGATTTGTTCAAATTTTTACCTAGATCAATTATTTCCTCTACAGCACCAGGTGAACGTGGGTCAATTACGTGAGGAAAAGTACCATCAATTACTGCTTTGTTTTTTTTGGGCAACATTATTCCGTCAAGGGAATTGCTATCAGAAGCACAATAAATTTGCTCTACGGCATATGCACGTTCAGTGAATTTTTTAGCTAAATTTTTCATTAAAGTTGATTTACCGGTACCTGGACCTCCTTTAAAAATATAAATCCTATCCGGATTTTCTAAAATATAATCAAATAGTGAATAAAATCCTTGGCTGGTATTTCCACCGGCAAAGTAATAGGGAATGATCTTAGTATTCATAATTAACCTCCTTTCCCCAGCTGATACCCCTCAAAGATTCGATTTTAGCTCCTTATAAGAATAAAACAAGCTATACGGGGTATTTTAAATGATACAGGATGATTCCTGAGCTATATCAAACCTGATTTATTATATTTCAAATGAAAGTTATTGTGAAAAACTCAAGAATCCTTTGTTTGATAGGATGTGTATTATGTGTATTGATTTCAGGAGGGTAATGAATTGACTAAAGTAATAATCTCGGGGGGAGGTTGGGCCGGTTGTGCTGCAGCTATTGCAGCTCTAAAACAAGGTGCAGAAGTGAGTATTCTGGAAAGAACGGATATGTTATTGGGTTCCGGTCTAGTCGGAGGGATTATGAGAAATAACGGTAGGTATACTGCTGCAGAAGAAGCTATTAATATGGGTGGAGGAGATTTATTTAAACTCATAGATGAGACAACCAGACATAAAAATGTAGATTTTCCCGGACACCAACATGCTAGTCTTTATGATATAGCCAGTATAGAACCAGTAATCAGGGATTTTTTAGTCCAAAATGGTGTCCAACTACATTTAAATGTTACTGCTAGAGATGTAAATCTCAAAGAAGATAAAATTGAATCTTTAATAACTGGTCATGGAGAAGTCCAAGGAGATGTGTTTATAGACACTACAGGCACAGCAGGACCTATGAAAAATTGCATTAAATATGGAAATGGCTGTGCTCAATGCATCTACAGATGCAGTAGCTTTGGAGAGCGAGTAAGTATCACTGCTCAAGCAGGTATACAAGAAATAACAGGTAAAAATTCCGATGGCACTCAAGGGGCTATGAGTGGATCTTGTAAGCTATTGAAAGATTCATTAAGTGAAGACATAGTGCATCAATTAGATAGCACAGGTACTGCTATAGTATCGATTCCACAAGAACTTTTAGAAAGTGATGACTTTACAAAGAAAAAAGCTTGTCAGCAATATGCTTTAAAGGAATACTATGACAATATTATTCTTTTGGATACAGGTCATGCCAAATTGATGACTCCATTTTTTCCTATTGAATATTTAAGGAAGATTCCTGGTTTTGAGAAAGCCAGATTTGAAGATCCTTATGCTGGAGGAGTAGGCAATTCCATTAGATATATGGCTTTAGCTCCCAGAGATAATTACTTAAATGTTCAAGGAATTAAAAATTTATTTTGTGCTGGAGAGAAATCGGGTTTACTAGTAGGTCATACAGAAGCGATTATAACAGGTACCCTGGCCGGTTTTAATGCTGTACGTTATGGGTTAGATGATGAACTAATTGAAATTCCCCGTTCTACTATGTGTGGCGAAGCTATTGCTTATGTAGGTGAGCAAATGACTACTGAAGAAGGTAGAGCTATCAAGTATACTTTTTCGGGTTCAGTATTATTTGATTACTTAAATCAATGGGGATACTATACCACCGATCACGAAATCATTGAAGATAGAATCGAACAAGCAGGTTTTAAGGATATTTTCAAATAAGCAGTATTAAAGTTGAATGTTGGTATGTAAATTTTCAATTTCAACAACTAAATATTACATAGCCTTCGAATAAGAAAAATGATCCCTGGAGAATTAGCAATCTTATAAAGTAAAGTAACTTATCAAGCGTGGTGAAATATATTAAAACCACGCTTTTTTTGTATTTAGATATTTTATCTGCTATACTAAAAAATACCAATTAAACTGGCCAAAGGAGGAACAGAATGAGCTTATACCAGCAGTTATCTTTATATTACGATGAACTGTTTCCAGTCAAAATGAACAAAGTTCATTGGATCTGGGATAAACTAGGACTACAAAAGAAGGATAAAATCTTAGATCTGGGCTGTGGTACAGGGGATTATGTGCTATCATTTGCCAAGCAGGACATTTATTCTTACGGGATTGATAACGATCATGGCATGATAGATATGGCTATTAATAAAATTCAAAAAAATGAAATTACAGGGGCTCATGTAGCAGTAGGAGATATGTTACAAGATTATCCCTTTAATGAAAAATTTAATGGGATTTTTTGTATCGGAAACACTTTGCCCCATGTTAACAGCTTTGAAGATGTTTATCAGTGTTTACAAATAGCATATAATTATTTAAATCCAAAAGGTCGGCTGCTAGTTCAGACTGTGAACTTTGATCAGGATGGGGCTGATTCAAAAGAATTTCCAGTATTAACTGCCAGAAAAGGGCAGGTGAAATTTTACCGTCAATATCGCCCTCATAATGAGAGAGAAGATAAAGTATTATTTGAAACTTTGTTACAAATCACGGATAATCATGAAAACTACCAAGATGAGACCGAACTGCTAATACTAACTAAAGATAAATTAACTTCAATGCTTGAAAGAGCAGGTTTTCAAGTAAAAAACAGCTATTGCGGCTTTGAAGAACAGATCTGGAATCAAAATTGTTCAAGCACAGTAATTCTGGCCGAAAAAATGTAATTTATAGCTACATAGAATTCATTCCCAAAAATAGAATAATAAAGCAGGAATTTATAAATCAAAGTCGAATATTAATAATAGTAATTTTTATTTCTGAAAAAGAGGTGAAAGATAATGTGGAAATGTGAAGTTTGTAATTTAATTCTTGATGTAGAAGAAGCACCGGAAAAATGTCCGAGATGCGGTGCACCCAAGGAAAAATTCATGGAACTAACTGGAGAGTCCCAGGAAAAAGTCGAAAAATCAAGGGAAACAAATGCTTTATTAATGGAACTTTGTGAACTAATGGAACAGGCTGAGAATATTTCAGAAGAGGGGATAGAAATTAATCTTGACCCCGGTTGCCTTGCCTTGTTTAAACAGGCCAAAGAACAGGCTAATGTTCTCAAGCAGTCATCAAAGGCGGAAATTGAAGTTCATGTTGGAAAAGGAAAATGGGGATAAATTACTAGGAAAAAGGCGGCCTTGTGAAAAGGTTCGCCTTTTTTCCTTTATGGAAATATTTAAAAATTATTTTCAATTTCTGGGGGTAACTATAAAATATTAGCAAGGTAAAAAATATATAATGAGGTGATACAATGGAGGTAGGAATTCTAGAGATTGACATCAGTATAGGTGGAATTAGGTCTTTGAAAGAAAAACGGAAAATTTTAAAGAGCACTATCACCAGACTTAAAAACAAATTTAATTTGTCAGTGGCAGAAGTTGGTTATCATGATAAATGGCAGCGGGCGACTTTAGGTGTAGCGGCTGTCAGTACTGATAAAAGATATTTAGATAAAATTTTACAAAAGTCCATTGATATGTTAGAAAAAGAAGGACATTTTGAACTTATAGATTACCAAATGTATTTTTGGTAAAATAAATATTTAGTGTAAAAATGTGAAATAAGAATTAAGTCCTAAAACCTATGTTATAATAATAGTACCCGATATTAATCCTGCTAATATGGGAGGGTAGATATATTATAATGGTTACCCAAAAGGATGAAAAATTAGATGAAGGAAGATTAAATGAAATAAAAGATTATTTTAAATGGAAGACAGCAATTGAAATGGGTTTAGGAGGGAAAGTTCTGAAACATGGTTGGGCAAACCTAACTGCCGAGGAGTCAGGTAAGATAGGTGGTATAGTATCTAAAAAAATTAAAAAATACTATTCTAAAAAACATTAAGGTTAAAATACTCCTAGATTGATTATGGCGAAAAAATCAACAAGTATAGAAGGGAGAGGAGTATTACTCATGATAGAGACCGTATCAATTTCTATAGCCTTTGCAGCCGGATTATTATTTTTCTTTAGTCCATGCGTATGGCCTATGTATCCGGCTTATATATCATATATTGCGGGTTCTTCAATTGGAGACGTAAAAGACGGGTTAAATAAAACGAAAGTTATGGTAAATGCACTGGGCTTTGTAGCTGGATTTACTTTGGTGTTTGTTCTGCTTGGGGCAACGGCTACGGGGATAGGTGAATTTTTAGATGAACGACAGAACTATTTTCGAGTTGGTGCTGGTATTTTAATCATCTTATTCGGGCTACAATTGGGTGGTTTTTATAGATTACCCTTTCTTAATAAAGAAAAAAAGATCAATTTTATACCACAAAACCCAGGCTTTTTTTCATCGGCTGTTTTTGGAACAACTTTTGCTTTTGCATGGAGTCCTTGTACTACTGCTATTTTATTTTCAATACTCTTATACGCAAGTCAATCAGATACGGTTTATCAGGGAATGGTATTACTAGCGATCTTTTCCATGGGTTTTTCCATTCCATTCTTATTACTTGCTTATTTTATGCGATTACTTCATCCACGCTTGAGCAAGTTTAGTAAATATTTGCCTTTGTTAAATAAAATTGGCGGTAGCTTATTAATAGTTATTGGATTTTTAGTCCTTTTTGATAAGTTTGCAGATATTAGTTTATGGCTGTTTAACTTGGTTAATTAAAGGGGGGAGTATCAAAATGTTCTTAAAAAAATCATTATTGATAATTCTGCTATTAGTTCTGATGACTGGCTCTTTCCTTTTGTCGGGATGTAATCCAGATATATTGCTAGATGATGAAAAGGAGGCCAAGGAAGAAGAGGAGAAGGAAACTAATGATTTTGAATTTGAAGGAACTGACGATGATCTTGACGAAGTAGAGTTTGAGGTTTCTTCTCATACTCTCCAAAATTTAGATGGGGATGAAGTAACAGTACCGGATGATTTGGAGGATATAGTCTTAATTAAATTTTGGCAAAGTACTTGTCCTTTGTGTTTAGAGGAGATGGACGCAACTCAGAAGTTACATGATCAAGTAAAAGAAGACGATGATATGGGAATATATACCATCAATGTTATGGAAGATCCTGACGAAATTACTTCATTTATGGAAAACGAGGGTTATAAATTCCCTGTTCTTTTTGATTCAGATGGTGACATGACGGAAGACTACCAGGTCGTGGGCTTTCCTGTTCAATATCTTGTTAATCAAGACCAAGAAGTTTTGTTTGTTAAACCAGGACCTATGACTTTCGAAGAAATGGAAAGCTTACTTCAACAGAAGTAAACTACAATTTTAAATTTGCGAGGTAGTCAATATGACTGATAATGTTTCTGCAGTGATTTTAGCGGGTGGCGCAAGTCGTAGAATGGGAACAGACAAAAGTATGTTAAAATTAAAAGGGAAAAAAATGATTGAAATTGTAATTGAATCTATCTCAGATATTTTTGATGAGCTTGTAATAGTTTCAAATTCACCTGAAAAGTTTGATTACAAAAATAATGATTTCAAAGTTGTCAGCGATAAATTAACTCATTTAAAAAGAAGTTCTTTGAGAGGAATTTACACTGGTCTTACAGAAATAAGTAATGAGTATGGATTTATTTTTGCAGGGGACATGCCTTTTATAAGTCCTGAGCTCATAAAAGCAATGATTTCTGAAATGAGGAAGGATAAATGGGACATTATCATACCCGTTATTTCAGGACATTATGAACCACTATTTGCTGTCTATCATAAAAACTGTCACTATACCATGAAGCAGCAATTGCTTCATGAGAACTTTAAAATCACTGATTCTTTAAAAGAGTTTAAGGTCCTAGAACTGACAGACAATTATTGTGTGCAATATGATGAATATCTTGCCTCTTTTTTTAACATCAACACACCTGAAGATTTAGAACAGGCTAGGAAATATTTAGGCAAAACTGAATAATTTTCTCCGAGCTGCTCTCCCTAAGGGGTCGCCTATGGGGTTCAGCCGTTAGGAAAAAGGGGAAACCCTTTTTCCCCCCGTGCTTGGAAAGGAGAACTGCATCAACTGTTTCCAAGCAGTTGATGTTTATTTATGGAGGGAATAAAATGACAAATGAATTAGACAAAAATCTAGACATGTACGGAAGACGGATTGACTATTTAAGAATTTCGGTCACTGATAGGTGTAATCTGCGCTGCTTTTATTGCATGCCAACTAGTGGTGTAGAGAAAATGTCTCACCCCCAAATTTTGAACTTTGAAGATATTGAAAGAATAGTAACAGCGGCTGCCAATTTAGGAGTATCAAAAATTAGATTTACGGGGGGCGAACCCCTTGTGCGTAAGGATTTTTCTAAACTAGTTAATACCATATCAAGAATACCAGGAATAGAGGATCTGTCATTGACTACTAATGGGGTCTTGTTGGCCCAACAAGGTGAACAGCTCCTAGAAGCTGGAATAAATCGAGTTAATATCAGTTTAGATACCTTAGATAATACTAAATTTTCTCAAATTACTAGGGGAGGAACTCTGGCTCAAGTCTTAAAAGGCAAAGAAACTGCTCGGAATTTGGGTTTAACCCCTTTAAAACTAAATGTTGTGGTTATTAAAGGAATGAATGATGATGAAATTGCTGATTTTGCCAGGTTAACAATGAATGAGGATATTGAGGTACGTTTTATTGAATACATGCCCATGAGTGATGGTGAAAATTGGAAAAAATCCTATCTACCAATTACAGATATTAAAGAAAAATGTAGTCAAGTTGGCAAATTGTTACCTGTGGAAACGGCAAAAGGAAATGGGCCTGCCAAGTACTATAGACTTGAACATGGTGTAGGTAAAATAGGGTTTATTTCCGCTGTAAGTGAGCACTTTTGTGGAGATTGTAATCGTCTTAGGCTTACTTCCGATGGAAAAATTAAAACATGCTTATTTTCCGATGAAGAATTGGACTTAAGAGTAGCTTTAAAATCTAATTATGATATAGAGAGATTGTTACTTAAAGCTATATTAGCAAAACCTAGCCAGCATAATCTTTCGACCATTCATTCAGAGGATATGCTGACAAATGATTTAAATAGAAAGAGAGGGATGAGTCAAATTGGAGGCTAATAAAAATAATCAAACAAGAAGGGCTGAGGTAGTAGCTGTTTGCAAGAGTGGACAAACAGGTGAACGAAAGTCAGTAGTTGATGAAGGGAAACTTATTGAAGGATATGGCTTAGAAGGAGATGCTCACGGAGGAGATTGGCACCGACAGGTAAGCTTATTGGCTCAAGAAAGTATTGATAAAATGAAAGCTCAAGGATTGCAAGTTTCTCCAGGAGACTTTGCGGAAAATATAACCACAAAAAATCTTGATTTGATTGCATTGCCTATAGGCACTCGTTTTACCATTGGTGACACTGTGGAGCTGACAGTAACTCAAATAGGAAAAGAATGCCATGATCGCTGTGCCATTTATCAGCAAGCTGGGGATTGTGTCATGCCTCGAGAAGGAATTTTTGCTAAAATAGAAAAAGGTGGCAAAATAAAACCAGGTGACCAAATACGTGTACTGACTTAAATTTAAATATTGTCAAAAGATAAAGGGGGCATTGAAGTTACATGAAGCCACCAGTGATTTCTATAGCGGGGAAGTCAAAAAATGGTAAAACTACTCTAATTTGTAATCTGGTGACAAAACTAAAAGAAAAAGGGTATCAGGTAGCAACAATCAAGCATGATGTCCATGGATTTGATATTGACAAACCAGGTAAGGATACTTGGAAGCACGGGGAAGCTGGAGCGGATACTGTAGTAATTTCATCTCCTTATAAAATGGCAATGATTGAGCAATTAAACCAGGAAAGATCAATTGAACAAATACAAGAAAAAATTGGCGATGGTGTTGATATTGTTTTAACTGAAGGTTATAAAAGGGGACCAAAACCTAAAATAGAAGTGATAAGGGATAAAGGAGATAATATTCCGCTATGTAGTAACGAGGATAACTTATATGCCCTTGCCTGTGAAAACTTACAAGAGGTAAAGAAAATGCTGCCAGAGAATTTAAGAAACATTTCGGTATTTTCGTGGGATGATTATGATGGAATCATTAATTTTATTGAAGAAAGTTTAGTTCTATAAACTGTAAACTTATAGGGGGTTGCAGATGGAAGTCACTGAGTTAACTTGGAAAAATCCTAGGGCAATAGCCAAAGCCCTGACTATAGTTGAAAACAATGATGAGCAAGTTACAAGTTTAATGGATCAGGTGTATCCTAAAACTGGAACATCCCATATCATTGGTATTACAGGAGCACCTGGAGCGGGTAAAAGCTCACTGGTCAGTTCTTTAATAAAACAGTTCCGAGGTCGGGATTTAAAAGTAGGAATAATAGCAGTGGATCCCTCAAGTCCTTTCAGTGGAGGAGCGATCCTTGGAGATCGTGTTAGAATGCAGGATCACTCCCTAGACAAAGGGGTGTACATTAGAAGTATGGCCAGCAGAGGTAGTTTAGGTGGAGTTAGTGTTTCTACTAGGGAAGCAGTGGCAATTTTAGATGCCTCTGGTTTTGATATAATAATTATTGAAACAGTTGGTGTAGGACAGAGTGAAGTTGAAGTAATTCAAATAGCAGATACGGTATCTGTTGTTTTAACTCCTAACTCAGGTGATAGTATACAAACTATGAAAGCTGGTATTATGGAAGTTGGCGATATTTTTGTAATTAACAAATTAGATCTCCCAGGTGCTGATAAGATTTTACGAGAAATTGAAAGTATGTTAGATTTTCATTATCATGATGATACTGAACGACCTGAAATAGTGTCTACATCTGCTGTATCGGGACAGGGTATTAATGAATTGGCAAATGTTTTTATAGATCATAAAAACTTGCTTAAGGATACTGGAAGATGGGAAGAGCTAAGAAATGAAAGAGCACAAAAACAAGTCTTGGAACTCATTCGTCAAGACCTGGGGAGAAAATTAGAACTTCTAATGGAAAGGCATCAGGGTGAAGATTCAATCATGGAGCAGGTGAAAACACAACAAATCAGTCCTCATAGAGCTGCTATTAAACTAGTGAATGAAGTTATGGGGGGGTAATTTTTATGTCGAATCAAAGTGAAAATGAAAACCAAGTGGGAAAAGTAATTGAGCGCAAGGATAATTATGTAACAGTGGAAATAGAGCGTCATTCAGCATGTAAAAACTGTGGTGCCTGCGACTTTGGGATGAGCGGTAACAAAACCTCTGAATTGGAGCTTGAAAACACTGTAAACGCTGAGGTCGGTGACGAGGTAGTTGTAGATATGGAAGGAAAAGATATTGTACTGGCTTCTTTTTTAATATATCTTTTTCCATTATTTTCATTGGTTTTGGGATTATTTCTAGGGAATATGGTTGCAGCAGAAATTAATGGTGATGAGAACTTAATTGGCTTGGCCTTTGGTATATTGTTTATGGGTTTTTCCTATACAGGGCTAAAAATGTACGATAATAAAGTGAAAACATCTCAGCCACAAAAATTCAAGCCAAAAATACTCAAAAAATTAACTACGAACTAAAGCTGTAATTAAGACGACTGGGATTTGTAAACAATAACTATAATTCCAGCTAGAGAAATTAATGCACCTATAATAGTTTGAATTGTTGGTATTTCTGATAGAAATACGATACCAAGTAAAATTCCTCCGGTTACCTCTTGAGTTGCTATAATACTTGGATAAAAACTTCTGATTTGTCTTAAGGAAGCATTGTATATAGTGTGTCCTAGGGCTGTAGGAAATAGTGCCAGGCCTATTAAGGCGCTAATTTCCTTAAAGCTAAAGGCAACTTGAAAGTCTGCAGCTGCCGCAGGAAGTAATACTAATGATGATATAAAATATAGCCAAAAGGTATAAGGTAACAAAGGACCTCGATTTTTTTCCCGGCGACCTATTAAAGAGTAGATTGCCAAACATAGAGCGGATACAAAAGCCATGACATTTCCTAAGATAATTGTAGAATCAACATAAGGTTGAAAACCTAACAATATCCCCAAACCCAATAAAGCCAAAATTGTTCCTATAGCTTCACTCATGGTGGGTTTATGACCTTTATAAACCTCGTATAAATAAACATAAACGGGAGCTGTGTGTATAATGACTAGGCTATGGGCAATTGAAGTATAGTATAGAGACCAGATATAAAATAGAAAGTGGAAAGCGGTAATTACTCCATAGATGAGATATCGGAGTTTAAAACTTTCTGATATAAGTAATTTTGTTCCAGACTTTAAGAAGATAGCTATAAATAAGCTGCCACCAAACATGCGGGCAAAAGCGACTTGACTGGGAGAAAGTTCGGTGGCTAACCGTGTGAAAATTGGGCTGGTAGAGAAAAACAAAGTTGCAATAATAGCTAAAATAATTCCTTTATTTATATTCATAATATAACCTCGCTTATTTTTTATTAGTTGTATTAAAGTTGAATTGATATCTGTAAAATTTAAATCCGTTTCAGTTTAACTGAAACTTTTCACAGTATCAATAACTAAATATCAGAGATTCTGATATTAATAAAGAAATTTTTAGATTAGATTATATTATACTATCTTAAATTATTCTAGTTTAGATATTTCAATACCTTTAATAAAATAAGTGTCCAAATGGTGATTAAATATAAGGGGAGGATTTTATGGTAAGTGATAAAAAGGATTTGCAGTTAAGGGTAAAAACAGTGATTGGTCATATGAAGGGAATTGAAAAAATGATTGATGAGGACAAGTACTGTATTGATATCATTAACCAAATCTCTGCAGTTCAATCTTCCCTTCGTAAAATTAGTGATCAAATCTTGGAACAGCACCTACATTCCTGTGTTAAAGGAGCTATTAAAAGAGGAAATGAAGAGGAAGAGGTTTTGGAGGAATTAATGCAAGTTTTTAAACATCGTGATGACTAAAAGTAAAATTAAGAGTCTTGGTTTAAGGAGAATCGGTTAATAGCCGATTCTTTTTTTTATTATGTAATTAATAGAGAACAAAATTAATACATATCTATAAGAAAATCCTCGTATTGCTAAAGGAGGTTTTTAATTGCAATCGGCCCACCGCTTAAATAATTTGCCACCTTATTTATTTGCTGATCTCGATAAAATGGTCCAAAAAGAACAGGCCAAAGGTAAAGAGATAATCAAATTGGGAATTGGTGATCCTGGCATGAAACCACCTGAAGGAATAATTAAAGCAGCTACTCAGGAAATGTATAAGGGTGAAAATCATGGTTATCCAGCCTATGATGGTATTGATAAATTAAAACATGCTATAAAAGAATACTATCAAAGCAGGTTTGGAGTTGAATTGAATCCTGATCGGGAAATCCTAACTTTAATTGGCTCTAAAGAGGGTATCGCTAATATTTCACAAGCCATCTTAAACCCGGGAGACATTAATTTTATCCCCGATCCTTCTTATCCTGTCTATAAAAATGGAACTATTCTGGCTGGTGGTACACCTCATTCTATGCCATTAAAGCAGGATAATGGTTTTATTCCGGAATTAGAAAGTATTCCCCAGTCCCGATTAAGTAAAGGTAAAATTGTTTTTATGAATTATCCTAACAACCCTACTTCGGCTGTAGCCAGCAAAGATTTCTACAGTCATGCTGTGAAATTCTGTCAAAAAAATAAGTTATTATTGTGTAATGATGCTGCCTATAGTGAAATTGCATTTGATGATTATCAACCTCAGAGTCTATTATCAGTACCTGGTGCCAAAGAAGTAGCCATCGAATTTAATTCCCTATCTAAAACCTTTAATATGACCGGTTGGCGTGTAGGTTTTGTTGTAGGTAATGAAAAGGCAATTTCTGCATTAGCTAAGTACAAAACCAATGTAGATTCTGGAGTGTTCACACCATTGCAGTTAGCTGCTACCCATGCTTTGGAAAATAGACATGAATACATTCCGGATATATTGAAGGCATACAAAGAACGAAGAGACTTGGTTATTGAATTTTTGGAAGAAGCAGGTTTTCATGTCTATCACCCCAAAGCCACTTTTTATGTTTGGGCACAAGTACCTGGCAATCAAGATTCTTTCAATTTCACTAAATCTTTACTTACCAAGACTGGTGTGGTAGTTACCCCAGGTATTGGATTTGGAAAACACGGTGAGGGGTATTTTAGAATTGCCCTGACGGTGACAAAGGACAGACTAAAAACAGCTATGGAAAAAATATGTGAGTATTTTTCTTAATTAAAGGGGAGAGGATAATTGTCTTTTAAATTAGGCGTTGTAGGTGCTACCGGTTTAGTTGGTGGCAAGATCTTGGAAGTTCTTGAAGAACGGAATATTACCCCTCAAGAATTGTATCTTTTGACAACAAAAAAGTCTGCTGGTTTGCCCCTGTACTTTAAAGGCACAAAAATATTTACCAGAGAAATAGATGTGGAGCTATTTTCGAAACTAGACTATATACTGTTTGCTGTAGGTGGAGACGTTAGTGAGGAATTCGCTCCAAAAGCAGTCCAGGCTGGGGCAACTGTTATCGATAACAGTTCACGTTTCAGAATGGCTCCCCATGTACCATTAGTGGTTCCTGAAGTCAATCCCGAAACAGCTAAGGAGCATCAAGGAATTATTGCAAACCCAAACTGTTCAACTATCCAGTTGGTGGTACCTCTCAAATATATAGACGATGAATTTGGTGTTAAAAGGGTGATTGTTAGTACGTATCAAGCCGTGTCGGGTTCAGGCAAAGCAGCCATGAAAGAATTGAGAAAAAACGCCGCATTGCAGTTGGCAGGCTATTACGAAGATACTGAGAGAAAGGCATATCCCAAGAATATTGAGTTTAACTGTCTACCTCATGTAGATGACTTTACTGAATCAGGTTTGACAAAAGAAGAACTAAAAATGATTAACGAAACTCGCAAAATTATTTCACCGAATATCAAAATATCACCTACTTGTGTTAGAGTTCCTGTAGTAAATGGTCATAGTGAAGCAGTTACTATTGAAACTGAAGAAAATAATATCAACCCAGAAAAGGTGAGAGAGGTGTTAAAAACAGGGGCAGGAATTGTAGTTAACGATAATTTAGGTGAAAATGATTATCCAACTGCTATAGATTGTGACGATTCTGATCAAATTTATGTAGGACGGATTAGAAAAGATCCTACATTAACCAATGGAATCAATTTATGGATTGTAGCAGATAATCTTCGAAAAGGGGCTGCTACTAATGCAGTACAAATCTTAGAATATTTATTGCAAACTTGATATTATTAGTAGGGCTGCATTTTTGCAGCCCTTTTTTTGACTAAACCCTTGATATTTGCTAGCAATTATTATTAAATGAAAGGGAGAAAATAATTAGCTTAGTTCATGAAATGAGGGGTGATCTATTTGTTTCAAAATGAAGTGACATTTAATGAGGATATGGGATCGCAAGTTTACTTGGATTATCTTTATAATTTTGATCCTTTAAAGGACTTCTTTGAATTATCCCCATGGCAAGAAAGTTCTTTTGAGAAGCAAGCTAAGAAATTACAAGAAAGAGAGGCCAACCGAAGAACATTTCGAAATCAATTAACCTTAGGATTACACAATTACCATAAAAAATTTACAGATAATCCTAAAGTTTACAATACAATAGAATTACTTAATGATCCAGAAACAATGACAGTGGTGACAGGTCAACAACCAGGGATCATGACAGGCCCGTTGTTCGCCATCTACAAAATAATTACAGCGATTAAACTTTCAAAAAAACTGTCTAAAAATCTAGATGCCAATGTTATTCCTATTTTTTGGATCTGCTCTGATGACCATGACTTTCAAGAGGTCAACTGGCTAAAAACCGTTGATCACAAAGGTGAGCAACTACTATACGAGATACATGATGATAAAGAAGGTTTTTCTATCGGTGACCGGGATATCAAACATAAAAGTCAAGATTTACTTGATAAGTTAGCTCAACAATTGCAAGACAGCCCTTATTATGATAAATGGATGACACTATTCAGTAAAACTTTGGAACAGTCCAAAACTCTAGCCGATTGGACTGCTGCCATAATTTTAGAATTGTTTGGCAACGAAGGTGTACTAGTAATAGATCCTATGAAGCCAGTATTTCGGCAACTGAGCAAGCCGATTTTTTCAAAGGCATTGGATTTGGGAGAAGGACTTCATAATAGTATAGACTCACAAACTGAAAAGTTAAATAATCGGGGTTATTCAGGACAAGTCGATCTAAGAGTAAATCACTCGGGCTTATTTTATTATTATCAAGGTATTAGATCCCCCTTAACTGTAGAGGGAGATCAATTTTTACTAGCTAACTTAGGTATTGAGAAATCGAAAGAGGATTTGGTTCGAGAGCTTGAATCTGATCCAGCTAAGTTCAGCCCTAATGTTACTCTTTGGCCTGTGTTACAAGATTTTTTATTGCCATCACTGGCTTATGTAGCGGGACCAGGTGAGATTAGCTACTTTGCTCAACTAAAACAAATTTATGAACAATTTGAAATTGGAATGCCTGTAATTTATCCTAGAGAAAGCTATTTGTTATTAGAATCAGATGTGAAAAGCATATTAGAAAAGTACCAGATCGGTCCAGAAAACATCTTTTATGACTGGCCTACCACTAGAAAACGAGTTTTTCGGGAACTAGCTCCCATTAATACAGAAAAAGTTCTTAATGATACTTGTCGTACTATCAAGGAAGAGCATGAAAAATTTATTCAAGAGTTATCAAGACTAGATGAAAAGATTTACGATTTTGAAGAAAAGAATTTCCATTTGATATATAGACAGTTATATTATTTGAAAGAAAAGGGAGACCAATATTTTCGACGTCAACAATTACAAGCTCAGAGAGATCTGGATTACTCAAAGATAAAAATCTATCCTCTGGATAAATTACAAGAAAGAGAGTATAATATTGGGGAATTTTTGTGTAAATATGACAGTTCTGTATTAAAAAAACTGTTAAAGACACCCCTCAACCCTCAAAAAATATCAGTGGTTGACTTAGAATGATCAAAGATCAAGATATTAACTTTTGGTAATGGAATTAAGTATAAAAAAGATGGTAGGTAGGAGAGTGATTAATTATGAATTCATTAGATCTATTAGTAATTGCACCTCACCCTGATGATGCAGAATTGGGGGTTGGTGGCACTATAGCTCTTCATACTTCGAAAGGCTATCAAGTTGGAATATGTGATCTCACTCAAGGAGAAATGGGAACTAATGGCACTATAGAAATAAGGAGACAAGAATCTCAAAATGCTGCTGAAATTTTGGGGGTAGCAGTGCGAGAAAATTTAAAAATACCTGATGGATTTATTCGAACTACTGAGGAAAACCTCAAAAAAACAGTTTCTTTAATTAGAAAGTACCGTCCAGAAACTATTATTACAATTTATTCAGAAGATGACCATCCAGACCATATACACGCTTCTCAATTAGTTAGAGAAGCAGCTCATTTATCTGGTTTATATAAATATCCAGGGAAAGGGGAGCCTTTTAGGCCCAGTAATTTATATTTTTTCTTAGCTGCTAGACCCAAAAACCCTGATCTAGTGGTTGATATAACTTCTGTACATAAAACGAAAATAGATAGTATTTTAGCTCATAAATCACAACTGGGCTTGGATGAGTATGCCCAAGGTCGTGATACTAGACTAACTCACCCTTCATTTTTAGAAAGGATTAAAGCTAGAGATCGTTACATGGGCCATTTAGGCAGATGTGAATTGGGTGAAGGTTTAATTTGTGATCGAATTCCACGAATTAATGACCTGTTAAGTATTGGGGGTGCTTAATAATGAAGATAGGTATTGTTTGCTATCCTACCCATGGGGGTAGTGGAGTGGTAGCTACAGAACTGGGGAAACAACTGGCAAAGCGAGGTCATGAAATTCATTTTTTTTCATATCAAGTACCATTCCGACTTGATAAATATTATACCAATATTTTTTTCCATGAAGTTCAAGTACCCACATATCCTGTATTAAAATATCCTCCTTACTCTTTTTCCCTTGTCAGTAAAATTGCTGAGGTGAGCAAAAAAGAAGGTTTAGATATAATTCATGTTCATTATGCGGTACCTCACTCAGTCTGTGGTAATCTCGCTAGAGATATGCTCAAAAGAGAAACCGATCAAGCCCCTGTAGTAGTAACCACTTTACACGGTACTGATATCACTTTGGTAGGAAACCATCCTTCATTTTTTCCCATAACAAAATACAGCATGGAAGACAGTAATTCTCTTACATGTGTTTCAAACAAATTGCAACATGAAACTTATGATATATTTGGAATTGAACAACCGATTTCTACAATATATAATTTTATTGACTATGAGGAATACCGACCAGGAAACAATAATAGGCAAATGAGAAAAGAATTGGCCCCAAATGGTGAAAAAATATTACTGCATATATCTAATTTTAGAGCTGTAAAAAGGGTGGAAGATGTAATTCAAACTTTTGCAAAAGTCCAGGAACAAGTTTCTACAAAGCTGTTAATGGTGGGCGATGGCCCTGATAAAACAAAGGCAGAACAATTGGCAAGAGAACTTGGATTAGAGGACGAAATTATATTTATGGGTAAACAAGATCAGATAAAAAACATTTTAGATATATCGGATTTGTTTATTTTGCCATCTGAACGCGAAAGTTTTGGATTAGTAGCATTAGAGGCTATGGCTTTTCGGATTCCTGTAATAGCAACTCAGGTGGGTGGTATTCCTGAAGTAGTTTCTGAAGGTGAGACAGGTTATCTATTGCCTGTAGGAGATATTGACGGTATGGCCGAAAAAACTTTAAAAATTTTGCTGGATGAATCTTTAAGCACAAGTTTGGGCAATAATGCTAGAAATAGGGTGATTAATAAATTTAGTGTAGAACAAGTTATCCCACAATATGAGCAATTATATCAAAAAACATTAGGGAGGGTGTAAGACCGTGAAAGTATCTACTAGGAGCAAATGGGCTCTGGCATGTAGTCTCTATTATGCTGTTAATTATTCCAAGGAAGTTATTCCATTAAAAACGGTTTCCAAAGCCCTAGGTATTTCAGAAAAATACTTGGAACAATTGTCCATTCCATTAAAAAAGGCCGATATATTAGCAAGTACTAGAGGAACTCAAGGTGGATATAAATTAAAATATCACCCAGAAAAAATCACCGTATATCAAGTGTTGAGTTCTATAGAACCAATTCATTTTGGTGAAGATGCTTCTGATCAAGCGGGCGAAAAGGAATTGTTATCAGTAACCAGTGAATTTTGGGATGAACTTTCTCAAGATTTAATAAAACAACTCAATCAGATCACTTTAGATGATCTCAGGAATAAATATTATCAAAAATCGTCTCAGGGTTTAATGTATTATATTTAGATCTTATGATATAAATCAAGTATTCTTTAATCGGATCAAGTATCCTATAATACTATAGTCGGGGGGAGTTAATGTTTAAAAAGATGCTTTATGAAACTAAATGGGGAACAATCACCTTTGGGCATAATCAGGGCATTGTAAATAGAGTGATTTTACCTGATAAGCAGGAAGAAACAGGTTTAGAAGAGGAACTATCCAGCTATCAAAATCAAAAACTAACAGCTCTAGAAAGAGAACTGAACTTGTATTTTCAAGGAAGACTAGTGAATTTTTCAATTCCAGTTTCTTTGGAAGGTCTACCTACCTTTACTAAACAGGTATTGGAAGTTACTAAAAGGGTCAATTGGGGAGAAGTGTGCACATATGGACAGATAGCTAAAATATTAAATAAACCAGGGGCAAGTAGAGCAGTCGGACAATCTTTAGGAAAAAATCCCTGCCCCCTATTGGTGCCGTGTCACCGAGTTATTGGTAGAAATAATAGCCTGGGAGGTTTTTCGGGTATGATAGAGTTAAAAAAATGGTTTCTGAACCTAGAAGGTGTTAATTTGAAGGTTTTGAAGGAGGTATAAATATGGATCCAGTAGCTTTTGAAATTGGACCGATTTCAGTATACTGGTATGGCATTTTGATTACTTTAGGGATTTTAATCGGCTTGTATTTAGCTATTAGAGAAAGTCAAAGACAGGGATTGGACCCTGACGATTTAATAACTTATCTATTATTTGCCTTGCCTGTTGCTGTTATTGGCTTACGTTTGTACTATGTCATTTTTAGATGGGATTACTTTTCTGTCTATCCGGAACAGATTTTTGCTTTTCGTCAAGGAGGTTTGGCAATTCACGGCGGTATATTTGCTGCTATCTTAGTAGCAATTATCTATTGCCGATACAAAAATATTAATTTTTGGGCCTTGGCTGACGTGACTGCACCTAGTCTGATTCTGGGACAGGCAATTGGTCGCTGGGGAAATTTTATCAACCAAGAAGCTTACGGTTATGAGACTGATTTGCCATGGGCTATTGAAATTAATGGTTCTTATCATCATCCTACTTTTTTTTATGAATCTGGGTGGAACTTACTAGTTTTGGCCTTTTTACTATATTATCGAAAAAAATTCAGACAGGGTCAGGGAGAGATCTTTAGTTTATATTTAATCTTATATTCATTTGGTCGTTTTTGGATAGAGGGATTACGTGTAGACAGTTTGATGTTAGGTCCTTTAAGGGTAGCTCAAGTAGTAAGTGTGATTTTAATTATTGTTGGAGGATATTATTTAATTCGTAATCGTAAAGAAAAAAATCAGGCAGTATATTTGAAGAGGTGAGGACATGAGTCTTAATTTTCTAACAGCAGGTGAATCCCATGGACCAGCATTGGTAGGGATATTAGAAGGATTCTGGTCAAACTTTGAAATTGATGAAAGCAAAATAAATTCAGAACTAGCAAGGCGTCAATCAGGTTATGGTAGGGGAGGTCGCATGAAAATCGAAGGCGATACTGTAAATTTTCTGGGAGGTGTTCGTCAGGGTGTCACTACAGGGGCACCCATAGCTTTTCAAATATTTAACAAAGATTATCAGAATTGGAAAGATGAAATGAATCCGTCAAAAATAGACTCTGAAGAGTCTAGTACAAAACAATCTGAGTCTCAGTCAAAATTTAATACCCAAGTTACAAAACCTAGACCTGGTCACGCTGATTTAGCTGGTGCGTTAAAATATGACCAAAGTGATATTAGAAACATCTTGGAAAGATCTAGTGCCAGGGAAACAGCTATGAGAACGGCAGTGGGGTCCTTGTGTAAACAACTTCTTCAAGACTTAAATATCAAGATTATTAGTCATGTCACTAGAATAGGTAGTATAAGCCTATCTCAAGAGCTAACAGGGGTAACTCATACTAATAATTTCTCTAACATGAAAGAATTAATTTCAAATCTCGAAAGATCACAACTGAATTGTATAGACCCTAAAACAGAGCAGAAGATGATTGAAGAGATAGATTCAACACGTCTCCAAGGAGATACTCTAGGTGGTGAATTTGAAGTTATAGTTGAAAACCTTCCTCCGGGATTGGGAAGCCATGTTCATTATCATCGTAAACTTGATGGTCTGCTAGCAGGAGCATTAATGGGCTTGCAGGGAATAAAAGGAGTAGAGATAGGTGCTGGGTTTCAAACGGCAACACTCCCTGGTTCTCAAATTCATGATGAAATTTTTTATTCCCAGGATAGAGGTTACTATCGAGATCAAAACAATGCCGGTGGTGTAGAGGGTGGTATTTCCAATGGTGAACCTGTGATCGTCAGAGGAGCCATGAAGCCCATACCTACACTATCCAAGCCTTTAAAAAGTGTGGATATTCATACTAAAGAAGCTTTTGATGCCCAAATTGAACGTTCTGATTGTTGTGCTGTCCCTTCGGCAGCTATAGTGGCTGAACATATTATAGCCTATGAACTTGCCAAAGTAGTGAAAGAAAAATTTGGTAGTGATTCAATAGATGAATTGAGACGAAATTATCAAGCTTACTTTGAGTATTTAGATACTAGATAATATAGGGGGATTTTTTTGAAAAATAAATTTGACACTTTAACAGTTGAAACAGGGGTTAAATCCAAAAAAAAGTATCCTATCTATATTGGTAAAGCCATTCTCAATCTGTTAGATAAGGTGATACCAAGAAATGTAAGTGTTTTGATAGTTATTGATTCGCGGATAGCAAGGTTGCACAGGGATAAAATCACACGATTGATAGAGTTTTTAACCGAGTCGCGAACGGTCAATCAAATTATCATACCAGGAGAAGAGGATAGCAAGTCTTTATCAGTTTCAGAATCGCTATATGAGAAGGCTGCTAGCCTTAATCTTGACAGGTCTTCTTGGTTCATTGGGATTGGTGGTGGTGTCGTAGGAGACTTAACAGGTTTTGTAGCAGCTACTTACATGCGTGGGGCTAATCTCCTTCATGTACCGACAACCTTACTTGCTCAGGTGGATAGCAGTGTTGGAGGAAAGGTTGCAATAAATCAAAGTGGCTATAAAAATTTAGTAGGTAATTTCTATCAGCCCAAAGCAGTAATAATAGATACAAATTTTTTAGATACTCTTCCCATCAGGGAACTCAGGGCTGGTTTGGCAGAAGTTTTTAAATATGGTATTCTATGTGACCGGGAGTTATTTTTAACAGTGAAATCTTTATTTGAAGACTGTGAACCCCTTAATAATGTTTCCTGGGAAAGGTATTCGTATCTAATCCACAAATCTTGTGAAATCAAAGCAGATATTGTATCTCAGGATGAAATTGATACTGGCATTAGGATGTTGTTAAATTTAGGGCATACCTTCGCTCATGCCCTGGAAGGAGCAACATCTTATAACTATTTTAAGCATGGAGAAGCTGTGATGTGGGGACTTGCCATGTCAGCAGAACTTTCCTATAAACTAAACAAGCTGACCTATAAGGATTATCAAGCAATCGCCGAGTTACCAGAGTTAACAAAAGTTCCAGAAGTACCTATACAAGTTAAAGACCCAAATATAATTGAGGAATTGCTGCTTAGAGATAAGAAAAAAACTGGAGAAGAGTTAACAGTAATTTTACCTACATCAATTGGATCAGCTGAAATTTGTAAATGTCCCGCAACAGCACTGATAAAAGTTATTCTAGAATCATAGGAGGTGTTGCTATGGCAGATCTTAAAAAGCTGATAGCCACTCTTTCCAGGATCGATGGGAAAGGCTATAAGGCCTATAAAGACATTCAAGGGATGTATAAGTATCCTGATGGTGGAGAATTGTATATTGATTACGTTCAAGGAGACCCCTTTGCAAGTCCCTCGCGTTTAAGATTTCGAGTGCCCATGGAGCTTGCCAAATTTCCTAAAAGCTATTACCAAAATAAAATACGTAAAATTGCCTTGGAGGACTATCTAACTCGTGCTTTTGACCAGGCTGTAAACAAAGCTAAAGGAAATCGAGGAACAGGAAAAAGTGGCATGATTGCTATAGATGCTGGAGGTCAAGAAGTCTTAGGACGTTCTTCAATGGTAGTCAATGATAACTATGTAGAGGCACGTTTTGTTATTGGATTACCGGCCCGTGGTAGAAAGATCCTTGGGAAAGAAGCCATTGAAATATTTGAACAAGAAATAACCAAAATAGTTTCTTCTTCCCTCTATAATGAAGCTTTGGATACAACTGAATTGGAGGAGCATATTGCAGTAGTTGAAGACCAGGATTATTTGAGGGATTATTTAGAAAAGAATAATTATATAGCTTTTGTGGGAAACGGTGCTATACTACCTAGACGAAGCGGCATAGATGATAGACCTATGAATAAAGAGGAGGTTATACCTTTTTACTCACCTGAAAACCTAGAGGGAGAGGTTGAACTGCCCAATAGAGGAAAGGTTAGAGGTATGTTTTTAAAGGAAGGAATCACTTTAATAGTCGGTGGTGGCTATCACGGAAAGTCAACTTTATTAACTGCCTTGGAGCGAGGCGTATATAATCACCTGCCTGAAGATGGTAGAGAACTTGTTGTTTCTAGGGAAGAATCAGTCAAAATTAGAGCTGAAGATGGCAGGAAAGTAGAAAAAGTTGATATCAGTCCTTTTATTAATAATTTGCCTCACGGAGCTGATACCCAACGTTTTTCCAGCGAAGACGCCAGTGGAAGTACATCACAAGCCGCCAATATTATGGAGTCATTGGAAATAGGGGCGAAAGTTCTATTACTTGACGAAGATACTTCTGCTACTAACTTTATGATTAGAGATGTTAGAATGCAAGAATTAGTTGCTAAAAATAAAGAGCCTATCACTCCATTGATCGATAAAATTAGATTGCTCTATCAAGAACATCAAGTAAGTACGGTCCTAGTCGTGGGTGGCTCTGGTGATTACTTTGATGTAGCGGATAATGTAATCATGATGGATCACTATAAACCTTATGAAGTAACAGGCCAAGCCCACAACATAGCTAAGAAACACGAGGCCTATCGTAAAAAAGAAGGTGGGAAGAGCTTTGGAAGGATAACTCCTAGAAAGCCTTTGAAAAAGGGCCTTGATCCTATAAAAGGTAAGAAGAGGAAAGTAGCCGCTAAAGGATTGAAACAAATTCAGTACGGTAAACAGAATATCTTGCTTTCTGAAGTTGAACAATTAGTGGACACAAGCCAGACTAGAGCTATTGGTGATGCTATCTTCTATATATTGAAGTTTTACATTGATAGTAATATGACAATGAACCAAATTATTGACAGGGTTATGGAGGATATAGACAAAAAAGGTTTGGATGTGTTGTCAGGTTTTAAAGGTCATCCTGGTGAGTATGCAGCTTTTAGACCCTTCGAACTGGCATCAGCCCTGAATAGATTACGCAGCCTTCATATAAAATAATTTATCCCAAATATTCTGTGTCCATGGGTTGTTATCAAAACATGGAAGGAGCAGTTACATTGAAAATTGAACTTGCTACTGATAAAGTTCCTAAGCATGCAAGTGGCGAAAGTGGGGACAGTTTTGAAGTAGTAGAGCGCCCTCAAGGTGGTATTACAGCAATTTTGGCCGATGGTCAAGGAAGCGGTCCATCGGCTAAAATTACTAGTAATACGGTGGCTGCTAAAGCTGCTTCCCTGGTTTCAGATGGAACTAGGGATGGGGCTGTTTCTCGAGCCGCCCATGATTTTTTGTATGCCCAAAAAAGAGGACGGGTGTCTTCTACTCTAACAATGGTTTCATGCGATTTAGCTACGGACACCTTGGTGATTTCAAGAAATAGTAATTGTCCTGTGATTGTCAAAACAGAAGATGAAATCAAAGTCTTAGATGAACCTGTAAAACCCATTGGATTTCATTATTTTGTCAAACCTACCATTGATGAATTGCCTATTACACCTGGAACAGTAGTTATTAGTTTTAGTGACGGTATATTTCATGCTGGGCGAAAATTTGGCAATCAGGTAGCTGTTGATGATATAATAGAAATGTTAGAAACAAACAATCAACAAGATGGCATTTATGAACTAAGTCAAGATATTTTATCT
The DNA here is from genome assembly GCF_000020005.1 of Natranaerobius thermophilus JW/NM-WN-LF. Lineage (NCBI taxonomy): Bacteria > Bacillati > Bacillota > Clostridia > Natranaerobiales > Natranaerobiaceae > Natranaerobius > Natranaerobius thermophilus. The sequence continues at coordinate 1,353,627 of NC_010718.1, forward strand.
TTGGCAGTAGATCGAGATCGGAATCGTCCGCAGGATGATATGTCAGTATTAGTTCTAGGATTATTTGCAGGAGAGTATCAACACAAGCCCAGGCAACTAAGAGTTATGTATACGTATTAAATATGATTATGACAGGAGGAAATTTTTTTTGAAACCAAAGGAATGTTTGATTGGGGTTTGTGGGAACTGCGTTTCAGGTAAAACAACACTAGTTGAGGGATTGACTGCTATGGGTTACAAAGCTATTAATATCCCTCAAGAACATTCGGTGTCTAAAAATTTATGGAAAAGAAAGCAGCCGGATTTTTTAGTTATGCTCACCTGTAGTTTAGAAACAGCGCAGAAAAGGCGCAATATTTCCTGGGGTAAAGAAAGGCTTGAGCTTCAAAGGAAGCGATTACAGACAGCTAAAGAATACTGTGATCTTTATTTGCCCACTGATGATTTAACTATTCCTGAAATGTTATTAAAAACTGTGACAGCAGTTAGAGAGAAATGCTCTTGCAAAACTGATTGACACCGAAAATTGACCAAAGGTATAATTAGCTTTACAATCTTATTTAACTATCGTTGAATTTATAATAAGGAGAGTTAAAAGGCTATGATCAGATGGAAATACGTGACGATTTTATTGGTAATACTGTTAGCTGTATTTGGACTGAGTTTTTATTCCTATCATTATGCAAGGGATAACATCAATCTAGGATTGGACTTGTCTGGAGGTATATATGTCCTCTTGGAAGCTGAAGATGTAGCAGGAGAAGACGATGATGATGCCATTGAACGGGCTAAGACAATTATTAGGTCTAGAGTAGACGAGCTGGGCGTTTCGGAACCTGTAGTTCAACAAGAAGGAGCTAATAGAATCAGAGTTGAATTAGCAGGTGCCGGGATTGATCGAGAGCGAGCAATGGATGTTATTGGCAGAACGGCACAACTAGAATTTTACGGCCCAGACCTATATCGACAAATTGATGTGACCGAAGATGAACAAATCGATTTAGAGAATAAAGATGTTAGTCCTTTTGTAACTGGAGAACACGTTGAAGATGCTGGGGTTGGATATACTCCCCAAGGTCAGCCTTATGTAAATGTCCATTTTACCTCCCAAGGCGCTGATCGAATGCGCGAAGCCACTCAAGAACACATGAGAGATCATTTAGTGATAGTTTTAGATGGAGAGTTAGTTTCAGCCCCTGAGATTAGGGATGTTATTCACGATCAAGGTATGATTGATGGTATGGGTTCAGTAGAAGAAGCACAAAATGTCGCCTTGATGCTAAGGTCAGGGGCTCTACCTGTGTCTTTAACAGAGCTAGAAACCCGAACCTTGGGACCATCCTTAGGAGAAGAATTTCAAGAACAAAGTTTACAAGCTGGATTACTTGGACTTGCTTTGTTAGTGATATTTATGCTGGGTGTTTACCGTTTGCCTGGATTAATGGCCAATATTGCTTTGGCTGTTTATTTGGTGATTATTTTTAATGCTTTGATCTATCTAGATGCAACTTTTACGTTACCGGGGATTGCAGGTCTAATATTATCTCTGGGAATGGCTGTCGATGCCAATGTGATTATATTTGAAAGAATTAAAGAAGAATTAAACTATGGTAAAACCCTTCGTGTCTCTGTAGAATCAGGCTTCAAAAAAGGTATCAGAACTATTTTAGATGCCAATATCACAACCTTAATTGCTGCCGCTGTCCTATTCTACTTTGGGTCCGGTCCCATCAGAGGTTTTGCCGTAACATTATCAACTGGAATAATTGCAAGTATGATTACTGCAGTCTTGTTTACGAGAGTGATCTTAAAACTGCTGGTGTCTAGCAGATTAATTAGAGATACTAAGTATTTTGGAATACAAAGGGGTTAGAGCTATGGAAATAATAACAAATCGCAAAATTTGGTTTATAGTTTCATTGGTAATATTGGTGATTGGTTTAGGATCTCTGATGTTTAATGGATTAAATGTGGGGATTGACTTTACAGGAGGAACTCTACTTCACATCAAAATAGGTGAAGACTATCAGGTATCAGAAGTGCGAGATATCATGGGAGAACACGGTTTAGAAGATAGTGTTATTCAAGAAGCTGGTGGTGATGAAGCTGAAGAGAGAGAAGTTATTATCAGGACAGTTTCATTAAATGAAGAGGCACGCAATGAAATTATTGACAGTTTTCGGGATAGCTGGCCGGAATCAGAGGTTTTAAGAACTGATAATGTGGGTGGAACAATCGGATCTGAATTGCGTTCAGAAGCGTTTTGGGCTTTATTAATTGCCTCCTTAGGGATGATTGCTTTTATTAGCTATCGCTTTGAGTATAGATTTGCTTTAGCAGCTATTGCGGCCATAATTCACGACGCTTTCATTGTTTTGGCTGTTTTTTCAATATTTCAGATTGAAATTAATGAGCCTTTTATTGCAGCTATACTGACTATCATTGGGTATTCAGTGAATGACACTATTGTGGTTTTTGATAGAATTAGAGAAACTCTTAAGTTCGAAAAGAAATTGACTCTTTTTGAAACTATCCAAATTAGTATTAAAAGAACGCTAAAAAGATCCTTATGTACTTCAATTACAACTTTATTAGTTTTAATTAGCTTGTTTATTTTTGCAGGAGTAACTATAAGGCCGCTTATAATTGCTCTGTTAATTGGTGTGATCAGCGGAACCTATTCTTCCATTTTCGTAGCTGCGAATGTATGGTCAATTTTGACTGAAAAATTAGCCCCCGGGCTTAGTCAAAAAAATAAACAGACAGCGTAAAATCTCTACTTTGCACCTTTGAGTTTGTAATCTAAAGATTAACAGCTAAACAGTTTAATTATGAGTGTGGGGGATTTATTATGGATGGACAGGCAGTTAAATGGAATATAAAAACCGATTATTCGGAGACAGCTAAAGAATTAGCTAATTCTTGTAATATTTCTACAGTCCTAGCTCAATTGTTAGTCAATAGAGGTGTTACTACCCCCGAACAGGTAGCTGATTTTTTAAATCCCTCTTTTGATTCTTTGCATTCTCCCTGGTTGTTACCTGATATGAAACAGGCTGTTGAATTGATTGATAAAATTATAAAATCCAATGAGCCGATATTAATTTATGGAGATTACGATGCAGACGGTGTGACAGCCACGGCTTTATTATACGAATATCTATCTACTAAGTTTGATAATATATATTATTACATTCCCGATCGTTTCAAAGATGGTTATGGTTTAACCAATGCAGGTGTTAATTCCGTATTGGAAAGATTTCCTCAATGCAAATTAATTATCACCGTGGATTGCGGAATCAATTCAATTCAAGAGATCGAAGAACTCAATCGTCTTGGCAAAAAGGTGATAGTTACTGACCATCACGAACAACTTGGTGATTTGCCTTCTGCCCACGCAGTTATTAATCCTAAAATCCACACTACAAACTATCCCTTTAAATATCTGGCAGGAGTGGGTGTAGCATTTAAACTAGTGAGTGCTCTAGCTGAACAAATAGAAACTCACTATGATTTTAATGAACTGTTGAAGCAGTATCTGGACTTGGTCACTATTGGCACAATTGCTGATTTAGTGCCTTTAACTAGTGAAAACAGGATTTTTGTATCAAAGGGATTACAATATATTGATGAAAGAAGACCTGGAATGAAAGCTCTTATGGATTTATTAGGACTTGAATACGGAGAAGTTAAAGCAGGACAGGTCGGATTCGTTATCGGTCCCAGGATAAATGCTGCAGGTAGATTGGCATCCGCGGATGAAGCTGTACAACTCCTAACAGAGAGTTCAGAATCTGCTGCGCGTGAACTTGCAAAAAAACTTGATAAAGAAAATAGAGAGAGGCAAAAGGTTGAACAAAAGATTACTAAAGAAGCAGACGAGATGATTAATCGCAATAATTTGCTTGCTCGTGGACCTGTTTTAGTTGTTTGGAGCGAAAATTGGCATGAAGGGGTAGTAGGAATTGTCGCCTCTAGATTACTTGAAAAATATTATCGCCCCGTAATAGTGTTGACAAGGGACGATGAACCCGGCAAGTTAAAGGGTTCCTGTAGAAGTATTTCAGGTTTTAACATGGCAGAAGCTTTAAAAAGCTGTGATAATTTATTGATAAAATACGGAGGACATGAACTGGCAGCCGGTTTAAAATTAGAATCGGCTCATCTAGATGAGTTTATTAAACAGATGAATCATCTGGCTCAAAAGTGGCTTTCAGAAGATGACTTATTGCCGTCTATTGATATAGATATGGAAATTCCCGAGGAAGCTTTAACTAGGGAACTAGCAGAAGAAATTTCCCAATTAGAGCCTTTTGGCATGGGTAATCCTCAACCCGTCATTGGCTGTGGACATATTCAAGTCGCTTCTACTAGAGAAGTGGGTAAAAGCTCTGAACACTTGCAAATAAAATTTAAAAATAATATGGGTGTACTTGACGGTATTTGGTTTAAAGGAGCAGAAAAAGCTAAAGAAAAAAATATTAAAACAGGTATGCCTGTTCAAGCAGCTTTTATTCCTAAGATATCTACTTTTAAATCCAAATCAAGTAAAGGACATTTGAGCTTGCAATTATGTGATATGCAGCTTCCTGACAACCAAGCAAATATTTTAAGAGACTGTCGCAATTATTCCAAGGGAAAAACTATCAAAAATTTGCTAAATGAAAAGTATAGTACAGTTATTCTCGTAAATAACAAACAAAAACGGCTACATTTACAAAGCCAATACCCTCAATGCCAAGTTGCAAGAATAACGGAACATGATCGTGCAGATTTAGATACAGATAATGTGGTTCTAGTGATTTATGATTTACCATATGACCCCTATCAAGTTCGAAATTGGATTGTTAATGTAAATCCTGAATACTTATATCTTCTTTACAATTCACAGGATAAAGCAAGTAATAACAAAATGTGGTATGCGACAATTCCAAGTGAAAATAATCTGCAAATAGCTTATCAGTTGTTAAAAGAACAGTACAAACAAACTGAAACTGATTTTATATCCAAAAAAGAGTTACAGAATAAACTTGAAGATAAAATTTCTTATCCTGTTACAAATCGATTGATCAACAAAATTATGGATATTTTTAAGGAATTAAAGATTATTGAATACACCGATTCTTACCATGATTATGTTCCAATAAATACAAAACTGATCAACTATCAAGAGGATATTACTACAGAACTTGAGAGCTCACTAATTTACGGTGAAGAGCATAATAGACTTACTAATTTGATTTTCTGGGAAGAATGCTTTTTAAAAGGAAGTTATTCCAAATTATACATGTTATTATATAATCATAATATTTCGCCCGAGTATATTAAAGAGTTAGGTACTTACTAATATAAAGGTGGGGAGATGAAAACATTGTTAGATGCCGAACAGTTGTTTTTCAGTTTAAAAGAAAAAATAAAATCATACTACCCTCTTGACACAGATTTAGAACAACTGGATAGAGCCTTTGAGTTTGCCAGGAGCTATCATAATGATCAAAAACGAGTTTCAGGTGAGGAATATATAGTTCATCCCATTGAAGTTGCCCTAGTGCTAGCGGATTTAGAGTTGGATCTAGATACCATTAGTGCAGGTTTACTGCACGATGTCATGGAGGACACTCCTGCTACTAGAGAAGAGTTGGAGGAACTGTTCGGTGATGAAATTACTTTGCTAGTAGATGGGGTAACAAAGCTTAGCAGATTGAATTTTAAAACTAAAGAAGAACATCAGGCAGAAAATTTAAGAAAAATGTTCTTTGCCATGGCAAATGATATTAGAGTTATTCTAATAAAATTAGCTGATAGAACTCATAATATGAGAACTCTAAATTATCTTCCAGAACGAAAACAAAAAGAAATTGCTAAAGAAACTATGGAAATTTATGCTCCCCTTGCCAATCGTTTAGGTATATATAAAATTAAATGGGAATTGGAAGACCTGGCATTTCGATATATAGAACCTGAACAGTATTATTATTTAGCGGATAGAATTGTACAGAAGAGAATGGAAAGAGAAGAATATATTAAAAAAATAAAGGTTGACCTTCGGGATAAATTAAAAGAAATGGGCATAGATGGTGAGATTCATGGAAGACCCAAGCATTTGTATAGTATTTATTCTAAAATGAAAAAAACAGGAAAAGATCTTAATGAAATCTATGATTTAATCGCCCTAAGGATTATCGTTAATAATGTAAAAGATTGCTATGCAGTATTAGGAACTGTCCATACTATGTGGAAGCCCGTACCTGGTCGTTTTAAGGATTATATTGCAGTTCCCAAGTCTAATATGTATCAATCTTTGCATACAACGGTGTTATGTCCACAAGGGAATCTGGTAGAAATACAAATCAGGACATGGGATATGCATAAAACAGCAGAGTATGGTATTGCAGCTCACTGGAAATACAAAGAAAATACGGACGACAAGAAGTTTGCTGAAAAAGTGTCCTGGTTTAGACAGTTGCTAGAATGGCAGCAAGAAACCAGTGATGCCTTAGAGTTTATGGAGCACTTAAAAGTTGATCTTTTCTCCGATGAAGTGTTTGTCTTTACTCCTAAAGGTGATGTGATTGACTTGCCCAGCGGCTCTACACCTATTGATTTTGCTTATAGGATTCATACCGATATAGGTAATACTTGTATTGGAGCTAAAATAAGCGGTAGAATGGTCTCTCTAGATTATCAGTTACAAACGGGGGATGTAGTTGAAATTTTAACTTCTAAGCATGCCACCCCGAGTCGTGACTGGCTAAACTTGGTTAAAAGCTCTCAGGCTAAAAATAAGATTAAACAATGGTTTAAACGTCAAAGCAGAGATGAAAATATTCAACGAGGAAGAGAAATGATTGAAAGGGAAGCCAAGCGCTTAAAGATCTTTCCTGAGAAGTATATTAAAGATGAACAAGTTCAAGAAGAAGTGGCTGAAAAGTTTAATATGAAGAGTTATGATGATGTTTTAGCCGCTTTAGGTTATGGTGGTATTACAGTAAATCAAGTTATTGGAAAATACCAGAGTATTTATAAAGCAAATCGGGAAGAGTTAGAAGAAGAGGAAGATCAGGTAGAGGACTTCTCCAAGTATCTAAAAGAAGATCAAAGTCTCAAAAAAACCAAAGACAGTATAAGCGTACAGGGTCTTGAAAATATTGCCACTAGATTTGCAAAATGTTGCCATCCTTTACCAGGAGAACATATTGTAGGTTTTATAACACGAACTAGAGGTATCACTATCCATCGCCATGACTGTCCGAATGCTCAACATAAGCTTAAGAATAATGAACGCACTGTACCAGTTCACTGGGATGAAAGTGGAGATAATGACTTTCAAGTTAGCGTTTCCGTTTTTGCTGTAGATCGCCAAAGAATAGTTCAAGATATTATGAAAGCCTTGGGCGATTCTAAAATTGCCGTGACTGCTATAGAAGCTAAGACGGACAAAAATCAAGTTGCAAAAATCAATTTAACTGTATTAATCAAGAATCACTCACACTTACAATTTGTGATTGACAAACTACAGAATATTCAGGATGTATTGAAAGTACAAAGGGATAACCCCTAGATTAAGTGGCAGTGGTTTTATGAAAGGAGAGATACCATGAGAGCAGTGGTTCAAAGAGTTAGCAAATCTTACGTTAATGTTAATGGAGAAAAAGTCGGAGAAATTAATCAAGGTTTAAATGTACTACTAGGTGTTGAAGATGGTGATGGGGAAGACGATATCAAATATTTAGTTGATAAAATTGTCAATCTAAGAATTTTTGAGGATGACCAAGGAAAAATGAACTTATCGGTAAATGATATCGGAGGAGAATTATTAGTTATTAGTCAGTTTACCTTGCTGGGAGATTGTCGAAAAGGTAGAAGGCCAAATTTTATGAAAGCAGCTTCTCCGGAAATTGCCGATGAGCTATATCAAAAGTTTGTAGAAAAAGTGAGCAAAGATTATGGATTATCATTAGCCACAGGAAGCTTTAAAGAACATATGGAAGTAGATATTTTAAATGACGGTCCTGTGACTATTTTATTAGATAGTAACAAAAAGTTTTGATTACAGATAGAAGGAGGCGATAAAACATTGATTATTGAGCAATTAGTTGTAGGTGAATTAGGTGCTAACTGTTATATTGTCGGTTGTCAGGAAACCGGTGAAGCAGTGATTATTGATCCAGGCGGGAATGGTGAAAAAATCCACCAACAAATCAAAGAGTTAGATATGACTCCCTCTATGATAATTAACACTCATGGTCATGTCGATCATATTGGGGCTAATTCATATTTAAAAGAACACACTGATGCCGAATTGGGGATTCATCCCAAAGATGCTCCAATGCTAACTGACCCCAAACTTAATTTGTCCATGTTCACTGGAAAAGAGATTATTAGTCCGTCAGCAGATATACATTTAAATGACGGTGATTCTATAAAAGTAGGAAATTTAAAAGGAGAAATAATCAATACTCCAGGTCATACTCCAGGAGGAATATGTATTAAAATTGATAATAATCTGTTCTCTGGTGACACCCTATTTACTGAAGGGATAGGCCGTTGTGATTTACCGGGTGGAAACCAAGATGAATTACTTAAATCCATAAGAGAACAGCTGTTCACACTTTCCGATGATCTTGTTGTATATCCAGGGCACGGAGGAAGCACTACCATTGCTCATGAGAAAAGAAAAAATCCTTTTCTTAAATAATATAACCTTTGACAACGGGATAGCGATATTATAAAATAATTTAGAAATAAAATATTGTAAAAATGCTATGATGGGAAGAGTAGAAAAGATACCTTTTTAACAGGGAGGGGTCCCTAGACTGGAAGGACCCTAAAAAGGGCTTTTCGAACAACATCCTGGAGCTATTGGATCGAAATGATTACAGAAACTACGTTTCTTCTATGAGTATATCTATTTGATATTCAGAGTAGGTCCATATCCCTGCTAGGGTTACAGCAAAGTGAGTACTTCTTAAGGTGCTAATTGAGGTGGTACCGCGGGAGCATAAATCCCGTCCTCGGCTTATGTCGGAGACGGGAGTTTTTTAGTTTTGGGCTGATTAATAAAGATCGTATTCCAGGAATTTATATTAAGATATTAATGCTAGTTTTATTTTGAAAGGGGGAATTGTTATGTTGACGAAAGCTCCAAGGGGAACTAAAGATATTTTGCCTCAAGAGAGTAGCAAGTGGCATGCTTTAGAGGAGACGGCAAAGAAAATCTCAAACTTGTACGGTTTCAATGAAGTAAGGTTTCCAATTTTTGAACATACTGAACTATTTACTCGCAGTGTTGGAGAGACCTCTGATATAGTTAGTAAAGAAATGTATACTTTTACCGATAGGGGAGATAGAAGTCTTACATTAAGGCCAGAGGGTACAGCTCCAGCAGCCAGACTGTACGTAGAACATAAATTGTTTAACGAGCCTCAACCTGTAAAGTATTATTATATTGGCCCTATGTTTCGCTACGACAGACCACAAGCGGGCAGATATCGTCAGTTCCACCAATTTGGTGTTGAAGTATTTGGAAGTTTAGAACCAGAAACAGATGTGGAAGTAATGAAACTGTTGTTAGACTATTTTGAGGCACTGGGATTATCGGGATTAGAGCTCAAACTTAATAGTGTTGGTTGTAAAGAATGTCGCCAAAAATACTTAAATGAATTAAGCAATTATTTTGAAGGGAAGATAGATCATATTTGTCAGGATTGTTATCAAAGGTATCAAACTAATCCCATGAGAGTCTTGGATTGTAAAAAGAAATCTTGTCGTGAAGCTATTGGTGAAGATGTGCCTTTAATAGTAAATTATTTATGTCAAGATTGTGCTACTCACTTTGATAAAGTTAAAGAAATTTTAACTAGCTTGAATTTACCATACCAGATTGACCCTCATCTAGTTCGTGGTTTAGATTATTATACCAAGACAGCTTTTGAAGTAGTAATGCCTTCTTTGGGGGCACAAGATGCCCTAGGGGGTGGAGGCAGATACGATTATTTAGTAGAAGAATGTGGAGGCCCGCCCACCCCTGGTGTAGGTTTTGCAGTAGGGCTAGAGCGAATTTTATTAGCCCTCGAGCAAAAAGAGATCAACTTAGATCAAGAAGAAAAATTAGATTTCTATTTTATTGCCACTGGGGAAGAAGCAAAACAAGAAGCATTTAAATTGTTGGCTACAGTTAGAGAAGAGGGTTATAGCGCAGTTATGGATTTTGAACGACGTAGTATGAGAGCGCAAATGAAAAGAGCAAATAAGGCAAATGCCAGATTTTCTTTGATCCTTGGTGAAGCAGAATTGAACGAACAAACATGTCAAATTAAGGATATGGAAGCAGGCGAACAATTTCAAGTTCCTTTAAAGAGCTTTGAAGAAAGGATAAAAGAGATAGCTGGTTAAAACAAATTAAGGATAGGGGGTTTGTAATATGAAAAGAACACATTACTGTGGAGAATTGACCAGGGAATTAGTTGGGAAAAAAGTTGTCCTTAAGGGATGGGCTGACAATCGACGTGATCATGGAAAACTGATTTTTATCGACATGAGAGACAATTCGGGTTTAGTTCAGGTGGTATGTGATTTTGAATCTAATCCTGAAGCTTTAGAAGTAGCTGATTCGGTTAGATCCGAGTATGTTCTTGAAATCACCGGTACTGTTAGAGAAAGGTCACCGGAAAATGTTAATCCAGATCTGAAGACAGGTGAAATAGAAGTAGACTGTGAGGATATTAATGTATTAAATACTTCCAAAACACCTCCTTTCTTTATTAATGAAAATGTGGATGTGGATGAGAACATACGCTTAAAGTATCGATATTTAGATCTTAGAAGACCATCAATGCAAAATAATATCTACTTAAGACATAAAATCACTAAACTTGTGAGAGACTTTTTAGATGAGAACGGTTTTATTGAAGTTGAAACACCTATGCTGACTAAAAGTACTCCAGAAGGTGCAAGAGACTTTTTGGTTCCTAGCCGGTTACATGAGGGATCATTTTATGCGTTGCCTCAATCTCCCCAATTGTTTAAACAATTATTGATGGCTTCAGGAGTGGAAAAATATTTCCAAATAGCTCGGTGTTTTAGAGATGAAGACTTAAGGGCTGATAGACAACCAGAATTTAGTCAAATCGATATTGAGATGTCTTTTTTCGAACAAGAAGAGTTTATGAAATTAATGGAAAACATGGTATCAAAATTATTTAAAGAAGTATTGGGAATTGAGTTAACTAAGCCATTCCCGCGAATAACATACCAGGAGGCTATGGACAGATATGGATCTGATAGCCCTGATTTAAGATACGGTTTAGAATTACATGATGTATCTGATTTGGTGAAAGATGCAGAATTTAAAGTATTTAGAGAAACTGTGGCTAGCGAAGGTCAAGTTAAAGGAATTGCCGTCCCTCAAGGACAAGAATTCAGTCGAAAAGAAATTGACGATTTAACGGAATTTGTTAAGGAATTCGGTGCGAAAGGGCTAGCATGGATGGTTTTAGAGGAAGAAGAAATAAAAAGTCCAATAGCTAAATTCTTTAGTGACGAAGAATTAGACGGAATTATTGATCGAATGGGCGCCAATACAGGTGATTTACTGTTATTTGTAGCCGATGAACCCGAAATAGTAGCAGATTCCTTATCAAAATTACGTGAGCATTTGGCTAATAAGTTAGATCTTATTCCTAGCAATGAATATCAACTTACATGGGTAATTGATTTCCCCTTAATGGAATATGATAAAGATGAAGGAAGATATAAAGCATTGCATCATCCATTCACATCACCTTATGAAGATGACTTAGAAAAATATGAGAATGAACCAGAAAAGATACGCGCCAAAGCTTATGATCTAGTATTGAATGGAGTAGAAATCGGTGGGGGGAGTATGAGAATCCATCAGAAAGAGTTACAGGAGAAAATGTTCGAATTTCTAGGAATCCCTCTAGAAGAGGCTAAACAAAAGTTCGGTTTCTTGTTCGAAGCCTTTGAATATGGAACACCACCCCATGGCGGAATTGCTTTTGGACTTGATCGATTAGTAATGTTGTTTACTGGCTCTCAAAGTATCAGAGATGTGATAGCATTTCCAAAAACTGCTAACGCAAGTTGCCTAATGACTGAGGCTCCTGCAAAAGTTGATGAAAACCAGCTCAAAGAGTTGCACTTGAAAACCACGAAGTAAAATCGGATGTTTAATGATAATTGATTTTTGGGTCTAGATATGTTATTATTTCATTAAACAAAGCAATAGATAAGCAGATTTGAAAGCGTCCCTACTGTGTACGTGATAGCCGTTATGTTTTGACCCAACAGCAACAACAAAGGGAGCCTGGACTCTGCATGTGGCGCATAGGCCCTGATAGGGACATGTTAAGCATGCAGGAGGGCACCCACCTGAGGTAATCAGGTTCAAAACATGCGTGTAGTGCACGGCACAGCGGGGGCGCTTTCACTTTTATCTTGATAGTCGATATAGTATTCGTTTAGGGGGTAATTTGAAATGAGTGAAAAAGAGGCCTTGATAAATCGATTACGTAGGATAGAAGGTCAAATAAAAGGTCTTCAAAAGATGGTAGAAGAAGAAAAATATTGTTCAGATATTTTGATGCAAGTTTCAGCAGTTAGATCAGCTGTTAATAATGTAGGAAAATTGGTTTTGGAAGAACATTTACGGAAGTGTATCGATTTACCTCAGGACGAAGAAGAACGGGAACGAGCAATTAAAGAATTAACTGAATTAATTGCCAAATACAGCAATTAATTTAACGTATGTACTTAAAGGGTTTAAGTGTATCAAAAAAATTCAGAAAATTAACATTACGTTTCTCCCCCTAAACTGATAAAATTATTTGAAAGCCAATCCATGGATGGGAGGCGATCTTTTGGATCAGAAACTAAGTTTAATTGAATTTCTGTGCTTGACCTGCGGTTTCCAAGGATTAGGTGAAAAAAAGGCTGAAAATTCAGACTGCCCTAAGTGTCAGGGGAAATTGATCAGTTCTGAACAGATGAACCAAGTCAAAAAATTATTAGTCTGAAAATTAAAACAAAATAAACTGTTAAGTATTTAAGCGAGGTTATAGACCTCGCTTTTTTTATTTTTTTTGAAGTTTTATGAAGGAATATTTAAATAAGGCACGAAAAATATAAGTGGGGGAAAGTGGTAGAAAGTGGTTAAATAATGGATGAAAGTGGTGGATAAGTATGTTCATGGGGGAATTTAGGCATAGCCTGGATAGCAAAGGCAGAGTAATTGTACCAGCCAAGTTTCGAAAAGGCCTAGGAGACAATTTCGTGGCTACACGAGGTTTAGATAACTGTATTTTTGTTTACCCCATGAACGAATGGAAGGTTTTAGAAGAAAAAATACGTCAACTCCCCCTAACTAAATCCGATGCACGAGCTTTTAGCAGATTCTTCCTATCAGGAGCAAGTGAGTGTGAACTTGATAAACAGGGGAGAATAAGCTTACCAAGTAATTTAAGAGACTACGCAGCTTTACAAAAAGATGTAGTGATAATTGGAGTATCCAATCGAGTTGAGATTTGGAGTCAGGAGAAATGGGATAACTATCAGCAACAAGCTGAAAGTTCCTTTGAAAATATTGCCGAAGAGATTGTGGATTTTGATATATAGCCTGACATTAAAGGATAAAACAAGAAAGGTGATATACAATGAATTTTAATCATGAACCGGTTATGATTGAAAAAACAATAGAATTATTAAAACCTGAGTCGGCTCAAGTTATTGTTGATGGAACCATGGGAGGAGCTGGCCACTCATTAAGAATTATTAATAGTTTACCTCCTGAAGGCATTCTAGTTGGTATTGACCAAGATCCAGATGCTTATGAAGCGGGAAAATCTCTGTTAGAGGCTTATGGAAATAAAGCTAAAGTTTTTAATGACAATTTTGTAAATATAAAACATATCTGTGAAAGAATTGGTATTCATTATGTGGACGGAATTTTACTAGACTTAGGTGTTTCTAGTTATCAACTTGATAATAAAGACAGGGGTTTCACTTATCAAGAAAATGCACCTTTAGATATGAGAATGGATAAAAGCCAAAAGATAACAGCTAGCGAAGTAGTTAACACTTATTCAGAGCAAAAATTAGCCGAGATAATCCGAGAATATGGGGAGGAAAAATGGGCACAGAGAATAGCACAATTTATTGTTCAGGCCCGTCAAGATCAGGAGATAAATACAACACAAGAGTTAGTAAAAGTAATTAAGGCTGCAATACCTAAAGGAGCTAGAAAATCAGGGCCTCATCCGGCAAAAAGGACATTTCAAGCCCTTAGAATACATGTTAACGGAGAGCTTGATAGTTTAAGAACGGCCATCCAAGAAGGGATTCGGTTACTAAGGGGTAAAGGTCGATTTGTAGTTATTACATTTCATTCTCTAGAAGACAGGATAGTCAAGCAAGAATTTAAAAAATTAGCTCAAACCTGCGTTTGTCCTACTAAATTGCCGATATGCCAGTGTAAGGGAGAAGCTACAGTTAAATTACTAACAAAAAAACCTCTACTGCCAAGTCAAGGGGAAATAGAAATTAATCCTAGGGCAAGAAGTGCAAAATTAAGAGCAGTGGAGCGATTGGGTTCTAACAATTGAAAGGGGTGAATATATTGTATAAAAATCAAGTGACTGCCGAGGCAATACCTAAAACTCATAGACAAACCGCACCCCAAAGAAGTCCCCAAGAACGTAAGAAAACTCGTAGTCGTCCCGTTGCTGTTCCTAAAACTGCTAAAATAAAATTTCTTGGTGTAGCTTTTTGTGCCTTTGCTTTAGCGATGCTTACTGTTGCTCATTTTGCCTTTGTAGCGCAGCTAAACTTTCAAATATCACAACTTGAAAATGAGTTGGAAGAGTTACATAATGAAAAAAACCATTTGGAAATGAAAATTGTGGAATTAAAATCTCATCAGAGAATAGAGCAATACGCCAAAGAAGAGTTAGAAATGAAGCGACCCGAATCTAAATAAGTTGGGAGTGGTGAGGAGTGGCAAAGAAGCGCCAACATCTCCTACCGACTAAAAGGAGACTTGTACTTATATTTTTCTTTGTACTATTAATTACGATCTCATTAATTAGTAGATTAGGATATATACAGCTGGTTATGGGGGAAGAATTACATGAAAAGGCTTGGGAGCAATGGAACAGAAGTATCCCCACAGGTTCACCTCGAGGAGAAATATTAGATCGGAATGGAGAATTACTAGTCGGTAGTGTAACGGCAGATAGTCTGATTGCTATTCCTCAACAAATAGAAAACCCCCAGTTACTTTCGGAGAGGTTAGCGGCTATTCTAGATAGGGATCAGGAAGAACTTTTTGAAAAGCTGACAGAAGATACGGAACAGGTTATTGTCGAGCGGATATTAGATAAAGAAGACTCTAGGAAAGTTAAGGCCCTAGGTGACCCAGGTCTTAAAACTACTAGTGAAACCGAACGATATTATCCCCATGGGCGCCTAGCCTCACAAGTATTGGGGTTTGTTGGTGTAGATCAAGGTTGGGCGGGAATTGAATACCAATACGATGAGGAACTTAAGGGTCAAGAAGGATGGCTGATTTTTCAAGCGGATGCAAGACAACAAGAATTACCACATGGAGTCCAACAATTTGTTCCACCTAAAGACGGTCAGAAATTGCAAACTACTTTAGATAGTCGGATTCAATATATTATGGAACGCGAGCTAGAACGGGCTATGGTGGAATACAAACCAGAAGGAGCCATGGCAGTGGCTATGGAACCAAATACTGGTGAAATACTGGGAATGGCCAGTAAACCAGATTACTACCCTGGTGAATACAAAGATTTTGATGAATCATTACGAAGGATAACTCCAATCAATAATACTTTTGAACCTGGATCAACTTTTAAACTAGTAACTCTTTCAGCAGCAATAGAGGAAGGGAAATATAATCCCGATGAAGCTTTTTATTGTCCCGGACATATTGAAGTCTCTGGTGCAGAAATTGGATGTTGGACTGGTGATGGTCATGGTGCTATAGATTTTACAGAAGTTGTATATGGTTCTTGTAACCCTGGATTTGTTACATTGGGTCAGCGTTTAGGAACTGAAACGTTATTTGATTATATTCAAGGGTACGGATTTGGATCTCGAACAGGTATTGACCTGCCGGGAGAAACGTTGGGATTGTTATTTGGACCTGATCAAGTTGGTCCAGTTGAATTAGCAACAACTTCTTTCGGTCAGGGGATTTCAGTCACTCCTATACAGCAAGTTGTAGCAGTAAGTGCCATTGCCAACGGTGGTTATATTAATGAACCAAGAATTGCAGATAAATTTTTAGATGAAGAAGGAAATGTAGTTAAAGACAAAGAAGTTAATACCGTTCGTCGCGCCATCTCTGAAAAAACTTCTCAAGAAGTATCAGAAATTATGAGGGGAGTAGTAAATGAGGGAAGTGGCCAAAATGCAGCTATTGATGGTTATGAAATTGCTGGCAAAACGGGGACAGCGGAAAAGGTAGGTCCAGAAGGTGGGTATGTCCCTGGAGAACTAATAGTATCCTTTGTGGGATTTGCACCGGCTGATGATCCTGAAATTCTAATTTATGTAGCTGTAGATACCCCTACTGAGGGGCCTGCTTGGGGTAGTCAAGTTGCAGCCCCCGTATTTAGAAATATGATGGTTGATATCTTGGACTATTTAGAAGTGCCTCCTTCTAAACCAGGGGAAATTGAAGAAGAGGTAAATTATGTAGAAGTCCCTAATCTTCTAAATATGGAATTTGAAGAGGCTGAGGAACATATAGATCAAACTGCCTTAGAGGTTGAATTAATAGGCGATGGTGAAACTATCACAGATCAGATCCCTGAACCCGGAGAACAAGTTCCTGAACAATCTTCATTAATTTTATATTTGGAAGCTACAGAAGACAGGGAGGAAGAGACAGTAACGGTACCTGATTTAAGGGGAAGAAGCATGCGAGAAACGGGAGAAGTTTTAAATATGATGGGTTTAGAATTGAGAGAAGAAGGCAGTGGTATTGCTGTTACACAAAATCCGGAAAAGGGGACGAAAGTAGATAAAGGTACATCCGTAACTGTCCAGTTCGAACCTCCCGATGAATTCAATGAAGAGTAAGACATTAAATAACCTTCATAGATTAACAAGGTTAAACTATGAATCAAAAACAGAAATTAATAACAGGGAGAGGAGTGAAATTATCAAATTAGCCGATTTAGTAAAACCACTACTAAAAGTTAAAGTATTTGGCAAATTAGACGGTGAAATTTCCGGCCTGTCATACGACTCCCGATTTACTAAACCAGGCCAATTGTTCACATGTATCAAAGGAACAAAAGATGATGGACATAAGTATTTAGAAGATGTATTATCTAAGGGTGTTAGTGCCGTAGTGGCTCAATACGACTGCTTGTCATCAGAACAGAAAAAGTTATTAACCCAGATAGATATTCCGGTAATACTGGTGACAGACTCTAGAAAAGCTTTTGCCATCTTGGCGAGTAAATACTACAACTATCCTGGTGATAGTTTGCGAGTCACTGGTGTGACAGGAACTAAAGGGAAAACCACTACTGTAAATCTAATAGATAAGCTACTTTCTGAAGGCAAAGAAGTGAAAACTGGCATGATTGGAACAATCAATGCAAGAATAGATGACCAAGAGGAAAAGCAGCCAACTACAACCCCAGGTCCTTTAGAGTTAAATGAACTATTAGGGAGAATTGAAAACTCAGGGGCTAGTCATGTAACCCTAGAGGTTAGTTCTCATGCCATATCTCAATTAAGAATTGCCGGTGTTGATTTAGATATAGCAGTGTATACCAATTTGGCACCTGAACATTTAGACTACCATACTGATATGGATGAATATAAGAGAACTAAAGGGCGTATATTTTCTTTTCAAGGCCTTAAGCCTGAAAAAAATGATAAACCTAAACTAGCTGTTATTAACTTAGATGATAAATATGCCAGCTACATGTTAGAACAACCTGCCGTACAAGTTTTGACACACGGCTTTGATGAAAATGCACATGTAAAAGGTAAAATTATAAACACAGCTGAAACGTTTACGGAGCTAAAAATAACATCTCCTTGGGGAAATTTCACTGTTAAAACTCCTTTAATAGGAAAATTCAATTGTTACAATTTGCTTGCAGCAATTACCGTAGCTTTGTTTGAGGGTATTCCTGCTTCCAAAATTCAAACAATCCTGGAACAACCTATTAATATTCCAGGAAGATTTGAAAGAATTGACTTAGGTCAAGAATTTACAGTAGTAGTAGATTTTGCTCATACTACTGATTCATTGCAGGAAGTACTACAATCCTTACGTCAAATGGTATCGGGAAAAATTGGAGTTGTATTTGGCTGTGGAGGAGAAAGGGATAAAAGTAAAAGACCTAAAATGGGTCGTGCGGCTTCTGATTTGGGTGATAAGATATTTATCACTTCTGATAATCCTAGAGCAGAAGATCCCCAAAAAATTGTGCAAGATATATTATCAGGTTGTGATGTTAACAATAATGAAAAAATACAAATTGAATTAGATAGGGCACAGGCCATAGAAAAATCTCTAAATTGGGCTAGAGAAGGAGATGCTGTCTTGATAGCAGGTAAAGGACATGAAGCTACTCAGGAGATAAACGGAAAAGTTATTAACTTTGATGATCGTGAGATAGCGAGAGAAAAATTGAAAAAAATGGGGTATTAGTATGGTTTGGACCGGACATGAACTTACTAGTAATTGTCGGGGAAATATAATTATGGGTGACCCTGATACTGTCATTACTGGCTTTAGTGTGGATTCACGTTATGTCAAGCAGGGCGATATGTTTGTATGCTTACCGGGAGATAAAACCGATGGTCATAATTTTATAGACGAAGCAATTGATAATGGTGCCCGAGGATGTCTAGTAAATCGTGATATTGAACTGTCTCGACGTCATTCAGTCCATCCACCCTTGGTAATAAAAGTCAATGATACGTTGATGGCCCTGCAAGAAATAGCCAGAAAGCATCGACAAAAATTTGGCGTTTCTGTGGTAGCTGTTACTGGTAGTATTGGTAAAACTACCACCAAAGATATGATCGCCAGTGTTTTAGCTGAAAAGTACTCTATTTTAAAAACCCACGGTAATTTGAATAGTGAAATTGGACTCCCTTTGATGTTATTGGAATTAACTCAACATCATCAAGTTGCTGTACTTGAAATGGGAATGAACAATCAAGGAGAAATAGCCAGGTTATGTGAGTTGGCAAGACCTAATGTAGGTGTTATCACAAGGATTGCCGAGTCTCATATAGAGAAGCTGGGCAGTTTAGAAAACATTGCAGAAGCTAAAGGTGAACTGTTGGAGAATTTATTGCCTGGTGGGACTGCTATTTTGAATTGCGATGATAACTGGGTTAGACGACTGAGGTCTAAAGTTCCAGGTGAAGTTTTATACTATGGTTTAACAGATGGAGATTTATCGGCTTATAATGTCAGAGTCGACAAGGACAAAACGAATGCGAAAATTATGAGTAATGATAAAAGTGAGCAGCTAAACTTACCTTTAATTGGAAAGCATAACTTGAGTAATGCTTTGGCGGCAATTGCTGTTGGTAGAGTCTTTGGACTCGATTTGACTCAATCTATCCGTGCACTTGAAGGTTTTACTGGTACATCAATGAGGAATCAAATAAAGTATCATAAAGACATGATAATTATTGATGATACTTATAATGCCAATGTACAATCTACCTTGGCAGCCTTTGATGTATTAACAAATTTACCACTCAACCGTAGAATAGCCGTTTTAGGAGATATGTTCGAATTAGGTGATTATACAGAAAAAGCTCACAAAACTGTGGGTGAACAGGCTGTAAACAGGGGATTTGATTATTTGATTACAGTTGGTGAACTATCAAAAACCACTCAAGAAGCAGCTGATAAGTTGGGAATGCCTGAGCATCAAAACATTCATGTTGCTGATCGTGAACAGGCTATTCAAAGGATATTACAGATAGTTAAATCTGGAGATGGAATACTTGTTAAGGGTTCTAGAGGTATGGCTATGGAAAAGATAGTAAATTCGTTGTTAAAAACTTAGGAGGATCGAATATGGAAAAAATATACACATCAATATTAATAGCTTTTGTAATCAGTTTAGTATTATCACCCATTTTTATACCGTTATTGAGGAAACTTAAGTTCGGACAGCAAATTAGAGATCAAGGACCAAAAAGCCATTATCAAAAATCAGGCACCCCAACTATGGGGGGCGTGATTTTTCTCCTATCTGCTTTAATAAGTCTGCTTATTATCGCACCTTTGAACGGTGAAATCCTTATATTATTATTTGTAACTTTGGCAACTGGTTTAATTGGATTTATGGATGATTTTCAAAAGGTTGTTAAAAAAAGAAGTCTTGGATTAAAGGGCAGATATAAAATATTTGGCCAGTTACTTGTTGTAGCTGTGTTCTCTATTTATCTGAATTCTATTGATCACTCTACGGAATTATTAATCCCTTTCACAAATTTTGAAATAGATTTGGGATTTAGTTATTATCTGTTTCTTGCTTTGATGATTCTGGGTACCTCTAATGCGGTTAATATTACAGATGGCTTAGATGGTTTAGCCACTGGAGTTGTAGTAATTTGCCTAACATCTTTTGTTATTTTGGCTCATATGCATAATCTAACTGGAACCGCTTTATTCGGAAGCGCTTTTATTGGAGCGTGTGCTGGGTTTCTAATATTTAACCTTCATCCTGCAAAAGTTTTTATGGGGGATGTAGGTAGTCTGGCTCTTGGAAGTGGATTGGCTTCCATGGCTGTTTTAACCAAAGCCGAGTTAGCCCTGGTTATAATAGGTCTGACTTTGGTAATAGAAACTTTAAGTGTGATTGGGCAGGTAATATTTTATCAAACTACAGGGAATCGTATTTTATTGATGAGCCCACTACATCATCACTTTGAATTAAAGGGATGGAGTGAATGGAAGGTTGTATTAGTTTTTTGGGTTTTTACTCTGATTACTGCCGCTATCGGGATTATTTCCGTGATTAATTTATAAACAAAAGTTCAGATAGGAGAGAGACTATGTTTGATGATAAAGGCAAATATCTAATACTTGGATTAGGTAAAAGCGGCCAGGGCGCTGTTATAGGTCTGAGTAATTTTGAAGATTGTCAGGTAGCTGTGACAGATAGAAAAAACCTCGATGACATCCGGGATGCAGCTGCCATACTAGAAGAGCATAATGTACCTTATTTAAATGAAAGAGAAAGCGTTGAAAGACTGTCTGAGTTTGATATTCTTGTCAAAAGTCCAGGAATACCCATGGACAATAATATTATTACCAAAGCTAAAGAATTAGGTATGCCTGTCATAGATGAACTTGAACTAGGATATCAAATATTGAATTACAGATTGACAAAACCGGAAGAACGGCTTATTGCTGTAACTGGTACTAATGGAAAAACTACAACTACTAATTTAATTGGCGAATTTTTCGAAGCAAGTGGTTACAGCATTTATGTAGCGGGAAATGTGGGATTACCTTTAAGCCAGATAGCCTGTGAAGTTACAGACACTGATTTTATAGTCTTAGAAGTATCTAGTTTTCAATTGGAATTTATTAAAGGCTTTAGGCCAAAGGTATCAATGATATTGAATATAACACCAGATCACCTAGATTGGCATGGTGATCTAGATTCATATATTAGAGCTAAGATGAATATTTTTAAAAATCAGACCAGTAAAGATTTTTCCGTTGTCAATGTGGATGATGAAACGACATTTGGTTTAAATCGAGAAAGCAAAGGAAGAAAATTAAATTTTTCAAAGAATAGTTTGCGGACTGAAGGCTCTTTTATAGAGGATGATCACTTAGTAATCAATTATTTAGATACTAAAACTTCTATAATCCATAAACACGATATTTTACTTCCTGGGGAGCATAATTTGGAGAATGTTTTGGCAGCGACTACCGCAACTTTGCCTTTTTCTATAAGTGAGGAAAATATTCGAAATACCTTGAAAGCATTTAGTGGAGTAGACCACAGACTTGAATTAGTGAGAGAACTAAATGGAGTTAAATTTATAAATGATTCTAAGGGAACCAATGTTGAAGCCTCTTTAAAAGCCATCAATTCATTTGATTCCATGATATTAATAGCTGGGGGTAAAGATAAAGGGGCTGATTTCAGTGAATTTGCGGAGGCTATAAAAGAAAAAGGAGTTAAAAAAGTTTATTTATTTGGAGAAACTTATAAAAAAATAGCTTCTGCTCTAGATAAAGTATATTATCCTGAATATTATATTGTTAATAATTTAGAAACAGCTGTCACAGGGGCATATCAGGACGCCATTTCTGGCGATGTAGTTTTGCTTTCACCTGCCTGTGCCAGCTGGGATATGTATGACAGTTTCGAGAAACGGGGAAATCATTTTAAAAGTATTGTTTATTCTCTCGGGGGTGAATGATATGGAAAAAAAGCAATCAACTCCCGATTTCACTCTTTTTGCAGTTACACTAATATTGGTAGCTTTTGGATTGGTAATGGTTTTTAGTTCTAGTGCTATCATATCTCAAGTTCAAAGAGACGATACTTACTTTTTTCTCAGACGTCAAGCTTTTTGGGCAGTTTTAGGCATCATCGGAATGTATGTAACTAGCAAAATAAATTACTGGAAATGGAAATTGTTGGCCACTCCCATTATCATTATAAACTTTATACTTTTGTTGGCTGTATTTATTCCTGGTCTCGGGGTCCAAGTTTACGGAGCTGAAAGATGGCTGGGTATAGCAGGTTTGACGATCCAGCCATCGGAGTTTACTAAAATAGCATTAGTGATATTTGTAGCCACATATTTGACCAGTCGTAAAAATTCAGTCCAAGATATTAGGACTTTGATGGTTGCACTGGGAGCCATGGGTATTAGCTGCGGATTAATACTATTACAACCTGATATGGGAACGGCTGTAGCTGTAGCAGGTAGTGCTTTACTTATAATTTTTGTTGCTGGTATGAAAATTTCTCATATGCTAGTCTTAGGTTGTGCAATTGTCCCGGCGACTATAGCCCTGGTTTTTAGTGAAGATTATCGACGTAAAAGGTTTTTGTCTTTTTTAGATCCATGGGAAGATCAACTTGAAAGCGGTTATCAAATAATTCAATCCTTATACGCTTTAGGTCCTGGGGGATTAATTGGTGCTGGACTAGGTAGAAGTCGACAAAAGTTTTTCTATCTACCTGAACCCCATAATGATTTTATATTTGCAGTTATTGGAGAAGAACTAGGTTTTTTAGGAGCTAGCTTAGTGATAATATTGTTTTTTGTGTTTATATGGAGAGGTTTTAAAATCGCCATGCACTCTCCTGATATGTTTGGAGCACTTATGGCTACAGGTATAACTGCTATGGTAGGCTTACAGGCTTTTATGAATATTGGAGTTGTAACGGCTTCAATGCCTGTTACAGGAATTAACTTACCTTTAATTAGCGCAGGAGGGTCGTCTTTACTATTTACCTTAAGTTCAATTGGAATCCTCCTTAATATTTCTAAACATAATCAAATTTAACAACTCGACAGTATTAATATAACACTAATGTGCAGTACCAAGTCAGGAGGTCTGTTATGAAAGTATTGGTAACTGGTGGGGGCACGGGTGGTCATATCTACCCGGCCCTTGCTGTAATAAATGAACTCAAAGAGCGCAATCAAATAGTTGACATACTTTATGTAGGCACCTCCAAAGGTATGGAGCAAGAAATAATACCTAATAGAGGTATTGATTTTGCAGCTATTACAGTGAGAGGCCTTCAACGTAAGATTAATTTAGAACAGGTGTATTTTTTACGAGATTTTTTAAAAGGGCTTTATCAATCTTACAGATTGATAAAAAATTTTACCCCTGATGTGGTAATTGGGACCGGTGGTTATGTTTGCGGTCCTGTTCTTATGGCAGCCAGTTTAATGAAGATTCCTACAGTACTTCATGAACAAAACGTGATTCCAGGTATCACCAATAAATTTTTGTCTAGATTTGCCGATTATACCTGTGTTAGCTTTCCAGAATCAAAAAACTATATGACAAAAGCAAAAAAAATTATTACAACAGGTAATCCTAGAGCTCAAGAAATAACCAGTCGAGATTTTTCTAGTGTGAATAAGCATCTGAACTTGAGATCTGATCTTAAAACTTTACTGATTGTTAGCGGAAGTAGAGGGGCACAAAAAATAAATGAAACTATGATCAATATTATACCTGAACTTATTTCCAAATTTCCCATACAAATTATCTATGTAACGGGTAATAATTACTACGAATCAATTAGGTCCCAGATACTAGAATATGTAGATAACTCTTATCAAGATCGTCTTAAACTTCATGCATATCTATCTGATTTGCCGGCTGCCATCAGCTGTGCTGATTTGGTTATAAGTAGGGCTGGAGCTACTACCCTTGCCGAACTTACAGCAGCCGAGACTCCTTCAATATTAATACCGTCACCAAATGTCACCAATGACCACCAAAGAGTAAATGCTAAAATTTTAGGAGAACGAGGGGCTGCTAAAGTTCTCACTGAAGACTCGCTAAATGAACAAGAAGTTATTAAATCAATATCTTCTATTATTAATGATGAAGAGGTACTTTTTGATATGCAAAGAGCTACCAAAGAGATAAGTTATCCAACTGCGGCTACAGAAATATGTAAGATCTTAGAATCCTTAATCTGACAAGTCCATTAGAAAAGGGACAAGCGTAATTAACACCAGTTAAATTTATTGCATATCATAAACCAAGATTCAAGATTAAGGTTATGCAATTAATTGGGGGTGCCTGAATGTGTAAATTTGTGGTATCGGGACAGAAACGGCTTCATGGAAAAATAAAAGTACACGGTGCAAAAAACTCTGCACTCCCCTTATTAGCAGGTTCTCTTTTATCCAGTGAGCTTGTGAGGTTAAGGGAGATACCGCAGTTACGAGATGTTAAAGTTATGAAAGAAATTATTAAAAGTTTAGGTGGATATGTAATTGAGGATGGTAATGGTGTTAGCGTTAATCCAGGAGAAATTGAAACAGGTATAATACCAAAAAGATTAATGAGTGAAATGAGATCTAGTATTGTATTATTAGCAGGTATTTTGCATAATCTTGGGTGGGTAAAGATATATCCACCTGGTGGTTGTGCTATTGGAAAAAGGCCAATTGATTTACATCTAAAAGGACTAGAACAGCTGGGATGTGAAGTGAAACAGTATCAAGAGTCTATAGTTTTGACTGCTCCGGATGGCTTAAAGGGAGCGAAAATTAAACTTGACTATCCTAGTGTTGGTGCTACAGAAAATATAATGATGGCTGCAGCCAAGGCTAAAGGTGTTACTGAAATTCTAAATCCTGCAAAAGAGCCTGAAATTCAAGATTTGGCTAATTTTATTAATTCAATGGGTGGTGAAGTAAAAGGGGCTGGCACTGATAAGATTACAGTAGTTGGTAAAGAGGTTTTACATGGTACTGATTATCAAATTATACCTGACCGAATTGCTGCTGGCACATACATGGTAGCGACGGCAATTACCGGAGGTGAAGTCACTTTAACAAATGTAGTACCTTCTCATGTCGAAAAAACAGTAAATTTATTAGAAAAGTGTGGTGTGCAAGTTGTAGTTGGAGATAGAAATATATCTGTTTCTGCAAAAAATCGCCAGTTGAATTCACCGGGTAAGATAGAAACAAATCCATATCCTGGCTTTCCTACAGATATGCAACCGCAATTTATGGCACTAAGTTGTTTACTAACCGGCTCTACAAAAATAACTGAAAATATTTTTGAGGGTAGATTCAAGCATGTCTCTGAACTATTAAAAATGGGAGCAGATATTAGTATTGAGGGTAACTATGCTATTGTAAAAGGAAATAGTGCTTTATCTGGAACCGTTGTGAAAGCTTCTGACTTAAGAGCAGGGGCTGCTCTTACCCTGGCAGCACTAGCTGCCGAAGGTGTTACAATTATTGAAAATATTGATCATATTGACCGTGGTTACGAGGACTTTGATAGAGACTTAAATGCTCTTGGAGCCAATATGTTTAGAATTTCCAATCATTCGGATATAAAAAGTGATGAAAACGCCTAATTATTAGGCGTTTTCAGGGGGTTTTTTATGGACAAGCTAATGAGAAAAAAATCGACTAAAAACAAAAAAATCAGACCCAAAAAGACAATTTGGGTAGTCCTGCTCATTTGTTTAGGTCTTTTAGCCCTTGTTTTTATCGGTACTTCTAGCTATTTTGAAATAGATGAGTTTTTTTTCCATGGTAACCATAGAATAGCTAAAGGTGAACTCAAGTCTACCTTAGAAAAACAGAATCTCAATTACTGGTTATTTGATCAACAAAAATTTAAAAACAACTTATTGTCAAATCGTTGGATAAAACAAGTGACAAAAATAGATAAAGAGTTCCCCAATAAATTATACGTGGAAATTGAAGAACGGGAAGGACAAGCGCTGATTAGAGATGAGGAACAGGAGAAATACTATACCGTATCCTCAGACTTAGTAGTCATGGAACGGTATCAAGAAAACCCCGGACAGCTTCCTATGATAACTGGTTTAAATGAAGGACAATTTGAAAAAGTTTCCGAGGGTGAACAGTTAACTGAAGATTTTTCTGAACCAATGGTAGAAGTCTTTGAACTGTTAAAAAAATACGAACTTACAAGTATCTCAGAAATAAGACTTACGGAATTCCGTTACTCTCAGTCTTCCGGTGGAATGATGTTATACTTGACAGATGGAAGTCAAGTTAAGATAGGGGAATTAAGAAAACTAAATGACAAATTTCGTGTTTTAAGTAAAGTGAAGTCTGAACTTAAGCAGAAAAGTGATGATTATTATTTAGACTTAAGAGTACCGGAATACCCAGTTTTGGTTGATAAAGAACAAGATCAAAACTGATTTCTTAAGGATTATAAAAAAGGAAATTTTGCTGAAACGTTGAAGTAATATACAATGGGCATTTGATGAGATACAGGGAGGTGCTAATTTGACCACTAAAAATTTAATTACCGGTCTAGATATAGGCACCACCCATGTTCGCGTGATAGTTGGCGAAATGGGGAATGGTGATAACATAAATATTGTTGGGATAGGGACAAGCATATCCGAGGGGTTAAAAAATGGAGGAATTGTAGATCTGGATAAAACTACTGAAGCAATAGTAAATGCAGTAGAGCAAGCTGAAAGAATGGCTGGTGTAGAATTAGAGTCGACTTTTGTCGGAATTATTGGTTCTCATATACAATTAATTGAAAACAGTGGAGTAGTTGCGGTAAGCAGTGACGATAAAGAAATTACTGAAGAAGACGTTCAAAGAGCTGTTCAAGCTGCTAAGGTGATCGCCCTCCCGCCTGATCGTGAAATTATTGATGTAATTCCTCGTCAGTTTATCGTCGATGGATATGATGGAATTCGCGACCCTGTTGGAATGTTAGGTGTTAGGATGGAAATTGAGGCTTTAGTCGTTGCTGGTAAGAGCACCAGTATACACAATATGCTTCGGTGTGTCACAAGAGCGGGTTTAGACGTTGATGGATTAGTGCTTAACTCAATGGCTAATGCGGAAGCTATATTAACTAAAGATGAACAAGAGCTGGGGGTAGCGGTAGTAGATATTGGTGGTGGAACCACTGAAATTGGTATTTTCCGAAACGGTAACTTACAAAAACTAGATGTTATTAATATAGGCGGAAATTTTATCACAAATGATATCTCTGTAGGATTGAAAACCCCTACTGAAGAAGCAGAACAATTAAAAATCAAACATGGAATTGCTCTCTCAGAGGTAACAGAAGCAGAAGAGTATTTAGAAATTGCGCAAGTAGGTGAAAAGGAACCAATTCAAATTAGTGCTATAGAACTTTCCAATATAGTAGAACCAAGAGTTCAAGAGATATTTGCTCTAGTAAATAAAAAGTTAGCTGATATGGGTTATGATGAAAAATCATTACCTGCTGGGGTAGTTATAACTGGAGGGGTTACTAAGTTAAAGGGTGTCCAAACAATAGCAGAGACAGAGCTAGGTTTAAATGTACGGATTGGTGAACCAAAATTGTTAGGAGTTAACAATCCTATTTACTCAACTGGGGTAGGTATAATAAATTATGTAACTAAGAACAATCTCTATCCTAGAGAACAAGAAAGTACTAATTCTCAACTGACCGGTTTTTTTGGAAAAGTTAAAAACTGGTTGCTTGATTTTTTCGAATAGCTTTATTAATGCCTATAAGGAGGGGTACATATGTTGGAATTTGATATCGAAACAGATCAATTTGCCCAAATCAAAGTCATCGGAGTTGGCGGTGGTGGAAGTAATGCTGTAAACCGCATGATATCTTCTGGACTGAAAGGTGTAGAGTTTATAGCTGTAAATACTGATTCTCAAGCATTAAACATGTCAGAAGCTAATTTAAAACTGCAATTAGGTCAAAATTTAACTAAAGGATTAGGAGCTGGGGCGGACCCAGAGATTGGTAAAAAGGCGGCTGAAGAAAGCCGTGATGAAATAGAGCAATCTTTAAAAGGTGCGGATATGGTTTTTGTTACAGCTGGTATGGGTGGAGGAACCGGAACAGGAGCTGCTCCAGTAATAGCTAAAATTTCTAGAGAACTCGGTGCATTAACTGTTGGGGTTTGTACAAAGCCTTTTACTTTTGAAGGCAAGAAACGTAAAAAACAAGCTGAAGCTGGAATAGATGAGATCAAGGAAAACGTTGACACTTTAATTGTGATTCCCAATGATAGATTACTGCAAGTTGTAGAAAAAAAGACAACAATGGTAGAAGCATTTAGAGTAGCTGATGAAGTACTTCTACAAGGTGTACAAGGTATCTCAGACTTGATTACAGTTCCAGGATTAATTAATTTGGACTTCGCTGATGTCAAAACAATTATGACTGATACAGGCACGGCACTTATGGGAATCGGGTCTAGTACAGATGACAACAGGGCTGTAGATGCCGCTAAATCAGCAATCTTGAGCCCACTATTGGAAACAAGTATCGAAGGAGCTCAGGGTATCTTGTTAAATATAACTGGTGGATCAAACTTAGGTTTGGTTGAAGTGAATGAGGCAGCTGATGTAGTGGCAGAAGCTGCAGCTGAAGATGCTAATATTATCTTTGGAGCAGTCATAGACGATAATCTGGAAGACGAAGTTAAAGTGACAGTGATAGCTACAGGGTTTGATGATGACGATAGACAACCAAAGCAAACTGAATCTAGCCAAAAAACTCAAACTAAAGAGGAGCTAGCTAGCAGTTCTTTCGTGGGAGACGACATAAATATCCCCGCATTTTTGAGAAGAAAGAAAAAATCCGACAAATAGAGAGACAGAGCGACTAAAAAAGTCGCTCTTTTTTTATGCTTTTATCCCAGGAAAGTGACAAGTTTTTTGATTTTTTATTGTTATAATTGTCATATCGAATAAGATATATGAATACATACATAAAAGGACTTCTAAGTCCTTGGGGAGGGATCTGGTCCAGTGTATGTTATAGGTGAAGTAGTTTTAGTGATTAATCTTCTGTTAAACTTTATGCTCTTATTTGTAACGGGGAGGATAATGAATCTGTATTGTTCGTTAAAAAAACTATTGGCAAGTGGTTTGATAGGAACTTTAGCCGTGTTTGTTCCACAATTCCCTGGTGAAATTTTAGTTAAATTAGCCATATCCGTTTTGATGATTCGAATTGCTTTTGGAGCCCTTAAAAAACAAGCTTTTTTAGTAACTTTAATGGTATTCTATGGAGTTAGTTTTGTAATGGGTGGCAGCATAATGGGAACTGCTTTTCTGTTTAGCGGACAATCGAATTTTCAAATTCTGATGCCAGGGAACTTACCCTTTGGGTACTTAGTTCTAGCTTTTATTGTAGCATTGGCAGTGATTTTAGGTATTAGGGCAATAGAACGTAAAATAACTCTTAAAAAGGTCTCTATTCCAGTTAAAGTGGTTGTGAACGGTAAATCTGTGAAATTAAATGCCTTAGTGGATACAGGAAACAAATTAAAGACTTTCACTGGAGAATACTGTCTCGTAGTAGAAGCGAGAGCACTAGATAACGTATTGACTTCAGACGAAAAACATGTATTATCAGAAATTTCAAATTATAATCAACTAGATGACAGGCAATGGGATCAAGAGGCATCTGCAAGATTTTTTCCCCTGTGGTTCAACTCTCTAGGGACAGAACACGGATTATTACTGGCCTTTAGACCCGAAAAACTGGCTTTAGGTAATTCAGGCACAAGTTTTGAATGTAATGGTACAGTTAACAAGAATAATAATGGGGATCCCTGGAGAGAAGTTTCTGCTCTAATAGCTGTTACTTTTCAAGAATTAAATATTGATGATACTAATTGTGGTTTAGTACCAGTAGAATTATTAAAATTTGCGGAGGGATCTTGATGAAATTTTTTAGAAATTTATTTGTTAAAATTGTTATAAAATTATACCAATGGAATATTATAAAAAAACCGCCAGTGCATTATATAGGGAGTAGTGAAGCCTTACCACCACCGTTAACAAATGAAGAAGAAAAAGATTTACTTGAAAAACTAAAAGCTGGTGATAAAAAAGTAAGGTCAACTTTAATTGAGAGAAATTTAAGGCTGGTGGTTTATATTGCCAGAAAATTTGAAAATACTGGTGTAAATATAGAAGATTTGATCTCTATAGGGACTATCGGCTTAATAAAAGCTGTTAATACTTTTGATCCTCAAAAGAAAATTAAACTAGCTACCTATGCTTCAAAATGTATAGAAAATGAAATTTTGATGTATTTGAGACGCAATAATAAATTAAAAAATGAAGTATCAATCGATGAACCATTAAATATCGATTGGGACGGAAATGAACTCTTATTGTCTGATGTATTGGGAACTGATATTGACATTATACATCAAAATATTGAGCAAAAAGTAAACAAAAATTTACTGAAGATGGCTTTGGAAAAATTATCCCAGAGAGAAAAAACTATTATGAAATTGCGGTTTGGATTAGGGCGTCAAGAAGGTAAAACACAAAAAGAAGTAGCCGATATACTGGGAATTTCTCAGTCTTATATTTCAAGATTAGAAAAGAGAATTATTAATAGAATGAGAAAAGAAATAAACAAAATGCAATAACTCACCAGTATAAAAAACGGGTACTTGGAGATAAATAAGGGACAGAATGAAGCAACAGGGGGCGATTAAAATGAGCAGTGCTAAGGTAGAAATTTCCAATGTCAACACCTCCAAGTTACCCGTTTTAAACAACTCAGAAATGAAGGAACTCTTTGAGAAAATGAGGGTTGGTGATGATGAAGACGAAGCAAGACAAAAACTTATTAACGGGAATTTACGCCTTGTATTAAGTGTGATCCAAAGGTTCAACAACAGAGGTGAATACGTAGATGATCTATTCCAAGTAGGTTGTGTAGGGTTAATAAAGGCTATTGATAATTTTGATTTGAGTCAAAACGTAAAATTTTCAACTTATGCAGTACCTATGATAATTGGTGAAATACGAAGATACTTAAGAGATAATAATTCTATTAGAGTTAGCCGCTCCCTAAGAGATATAGCATATAAAGCCCTTCAAATCAGAGATGAGCTAGTTGAAAAAAATTCCAGAGAACCTGCAATATCTGAAATTGCCGAAAAACTCGATGTTAGTGAAGAACAGGTGGTATTTGCTTTAGATGCTATCCAAGATCCAGTATCTTTATTTGAACCAATCTATCATGATGGGGGTGATCCCATCTTCGTAATGGATCAGATCAGTGATGAGAAGAATCAAGATAGAACCTGGTTAGAGGAAATAGCCATTAAAGAAGGTCTTCATAGACTATCCTCCCGAGAAAAATTAATTGTAAATCTGCGATTTTTTAAGGGGAAAACACAAATGGAAGTAGCAGAAGAAATCGGAATCAGCCAGGCCCAGGTTTCACGGCTAGAAAAAGCCGCTTTATCTCAATTGAAAAAAAATATATCCGATTCTGGATCAAAATCTAGGTCGAATTAAATTCCCTCCTCCAGGAGGGAATTTTTATTATAATAATTTAGGAAAAAAACCTTTCTGCTCATCATATGATGAATCAGGGGGTATTAATGTGATTAAGGCTTCGGAATTAAGAAGAAGGGAAGTTGTCAGCGTGGATGATGGTAAAAGGCTAGGATTTGTAAGTGACTTAGAACTTGATCCTAGGGAAGGGTGTATTAACGCTATTATAGTTCCTGGTCCAGGTAAATTTTTTGGACTTCTAGGCGGAGAAAGAGATTATGTAATACCCTGGGATAAGATTGTTAAACTTGGTTCAGATGTTATCCTAGTTGAAGTACCAGGAATGAATAGGAAAGTCCAAAGAACTCACAAAAGTACACGCTAGATCTGATTTAGGATACCTGTTATTGTTTAGAGTATATGATATAATATTTTTTAGTTAATAAATTTTAAATACACTGCAGCGGAGGAATTATGTTATGTTTAACAGAAAGTTACAGTTTGTTGAAGGGTCAAATGGTGTCATTTATATCACCAGCGATTTTTTCGATACAGAGCAAGTGATGATCGGATTTTCTACTAGATACGGTGGAGTAAGCAAACCCCCATTCAATAGCTTGAATCTCGGGTTTTCCGTCCCTGATAATCCTGCCAATGTGGTTGAAAATCGCATTCGATTTGTTAAGGCTTTAGGGGCTAATCCGTATCATGCGGTTATAGGAAATCAAATTCACAGTAATCAGGTAACTGTAGTTAAAGAGCCAGGTTCAATTGATATGATTACAAATCCTGATAGTGGCATAGCTAACACCGATGGTTTGATTACTGATTCCTCAAACATTATGCTTTTAGGAAGTTTTGCTGATTGTGTTCCATTATACTTTTATGAGCCTGACCGTTCATTAATAGGAATAGTCCATGCAGGTTGGCGTGGGACATGGCAAGGTATTGCCATTCAAGCAGTTGAGAAAATCAAACAAGAAGGTGGGTCAGTTTCCAGATTGAAAGTGATTATTGGACCATCTATTGGTCC
Source organism: Natranaerobius thermophilus JW/NM-WN-LF (assembly GCF_000020005.1). NCBI lineage: Bacteria > Bacillati > Bacillota > Clostridia > Natranaerobiales > Natranaerobiaceae > Natranaerobius > Natranaerobius thermophilus. The sequence goes on from NC_010718.1 coordinate 1,386,709, forward strand.
TTGCTGTTATCAAGTAGGAAAAGAACTTTATGAACAATGGGGAAAAGGAGAAGATAGGGAGCAAGTTTTTAAAAACAAACAAGGATATTGGTTTTTAGACCTTTGGCGTGCAAATAAATTATTATTGAAGAGAGCAGGAGTACCTTCAGAAAATATCTTATCTGGAGAACTTTGTACTATGTGTAATCATGATTTGCTATTCTCTCATCGCAAGGGAGGCAAATACACCGGAAGGATGATGGGTTTGATTTCCCTAAAATAACACATTTTAGCAGGAACTTGAATATATAAAGAGAAATAAATATATATCCCGCGATTACGGAAACTGGAAGGAGGAGGGGGTTGAAACGAAGAAATAAAACTGAAAAGGTTGTAAAACTTCAAAGAAACAATAAATCAGAACAGACAGGAACACATAAAAAGCAAAATTTACTACCTGTAATTTCATTGCTTGTTGCTGTATTTGTTTTAATCATATTAATTTCTGGTATGAGAAGTTTTTTTGTTACCCGACTAGTTAATATAGAACTTGTAGAACAACAAAAGGTGGATCAGATTATAGAAGAACAACCGGCTACTATAAAGCGGGAAGAGCAGGTGATAACTGCTCCAGTTTCCGGTCAAGTTGACAGGAAAGTGGATGAGGGCATCCGGGTCAAACGCAATCAAACAGTCATGGTTTATGACGAACTTTCAAATGAAAAGGATAATTATCAAAGTGAAGGTGAAATTAAGCGTCAGATAGACAGATTAGCTGTAGAATTTGAATCAGAATTGACATCAGCTCGTGAACAAGATTTAGTTAAAAGTCAAATTGAAGAAATTATCCAAGATATTCAAAACTTATCTGATGAATATCACAGAATAGTTGATGAAAAAGAAAACGAAAATAGCTCTCTAAGAGAGGTTACTTCACCAGAGCCCGGTATTGTCAGCTATAATATAGACGGATTGGAAAATGGTTTTAATGATATAGACAAGCTGTCACCTAAACGATTGCAGCGTTACCGTGAGCAACACGAGAATTCAACTTATGATCAAGATATAGTTGTCTCAAGAGCTCCACTATTCAAAGTGGTGGATAATTATAACTGGAAGGCAATAGTTGAAATTTCACAAGAAGAAACCATTGATAATGAAGTGGGTGATTGGTTATCAGTCAAATTTGATTTTGCTGATAATGAAATTGAAGGTAGAATTGTGGAAATAAAAGAATTTGATTCCCAAACTATAATGGTGTTAGAATTTGAACGTGAGCTAGAAAAATTTTGGAAAAATCGGTTTGCAGAAATTGATATTGTCAAAGATACCAAGATAGGGTATAAAATTCCTCAAAGAGCCCTGACCGAGAATAATGGTCAATTAGGGGTATACCTTGTCAAGCATGGTGTGGTAAAATTTGAAGAAATAGAATTAATTTCCGAATTAGAAAACAATGAAGTATTAGTCGATGGCTTGAATGAGGGGAATTTATTGATTAGGAATTCCTTTTTCGTTCGAGAAGGTGATCGAATACGATAATACAAAATAATTACAATAAATGGGGGGGAGGGTAATGACGGCATATATCAAAAGTAATCTTCAAGAAATTAAGGAAAAAATGTCAAAATCTGCGGAACTAGTCGGTAAATCCCTTGATGATTTAACATTGATAGGAATTACTAAGTATGCAACAACTGAACAAATAGCTGAACTATACAGATTAGGGGTGACAAATATAGGAGAAAACAAAGTTCAAGATGCATTACCTAAAATTGAAGAATTAGAAGATCTTGAAATTAACTGGCACTTCGTAGGTCATTTACAAAGTAATAAGGTAAAGTACTTAATCAATCATATATCTCTTTACCAGGCTTTGGATAGGACCTCACTGGCTAAGGAGTTGCACAAACGTGCAGATAAAAACAATGTCAATGTAAATGCTTTGGTTCAAATAAATATTGCTGGAGATGAAAATAAATTTGGGCTGAGTCAGGAGGAAACGGAACATTTTATTGAAAAAGTATTAAATAATTATCCACGTATCAATATCAAGGGTCTTATGACCATGCCTCCTTATTTTTCAGAACCGGAGCAAGTTCGTCCATATTATAGTAGAATGAGAGAACTATTTGAATTGTTTAAAACAAAATTTGGAGAACAACATTTTCAATATCTGTCAATGGGGATGTCCCATGACTACCATATAGCCATTGAAGAAGGAGCAAACATGGTTAGAGTTGGTAGGTCACTGTTTACACAAAGAGAGGAGGGGTAAGATAATATGAATTTTTTTGAAAAGATACTAGTATTTTTAGGGCTAGCCGAAGAAGCAGAGGAGGAAATTATAGAAGATGAAGAAGATGTAGCACCAGTTAACAACTCTACCTTCCAAGAAAAAAAACATAAAAAACGAAGTGCTGTTCAAAGAAAACAGAAAAATAGTGATCAGGAAGGGGATTCGGTAGTGCCACTACACAGTACAAAAAATACACAAGGTATAAAAATTCACTTAATTGCACCCAGTAAATACGAAGAAGCTCAAGAAATTGGGAAATACCTAAAAAGTGGTTTTCCTGTGGTCGTAAACTTAGAACAATTAGAAATGGAGACGGCCAAACAAATGATTGATTTTGTTAGTGGGACAGTTTTTGCCCTTGATGGCAATTTACACAAAATTGGGCAGCAAATATTCTTATTTTCGCCACCTAATGTAGGAATAGATGGTGCCATTGATACCACTGGAGATGAATTTTTTGATCAAAAAACATACGAAGAATATGAATAGGAGATGTAATAAATGCCTGTGGTGAGTTTGTTTAATTGGATTTTTCAAATTGTATATATAATGCTGATTATTAGAGTGATCTTTTCCTTTTTGCGTCCGTCCCCTTATCAAAACAAAAGATTATATGATTTAAATAAAATTATTTGGAAAATAACAGAACCTGTCCTAGCACCTATTAGAAACTTAATTTCGCCTTTGATGGTCGGTGGAGGACATTACATTGACCTCTCACCGTTAATCGCCTTGTTATTATTGAATTTATTACAAAGATTGACATTTAGTTTACTTTGGATGCTGTAAAATTTGGAATTTAATATGGGGGGTAGTTGATGGGAACTGATAAACAAACAATTATGAATCACTATACTCATCCTCTGGAAAAGGAAACAGCCAGTAAAATATTCGATAAAACAGACAAAGTGTTTAAGGAGCAAGGGATGGAAACTACAGATTTTTTTGATCCACATCAGTTAACTATTGCAGAAAAAGTGATTAATACATTCTCTGATGTTTCAGCTTTATTTTATGGTGGTTTAGCTGATGCGGAAAGGAAAAAGGTTGGGATTTTCCCTAAGGAATGGAATGTTACCCCTGATCAATTGGGGATCGAAGTACTAGAGCTTAGAGGAAATTTTAGATTTTCTAGTATTTCTCATAGAGATGTTTTAGGTGCTGTCATGGGTCTAGGTTTAAAGAGGGATAAAATTGGTGATATTCATGTCATGGAAGAGGAACACAGGTTGATTATTGCTGTTGATGAAAGTATCTCCCAATTCATTACACAAAATTTAACACAAGTAAAAAATGTATCAGTATCAGCTGAAGCTATGGATCAGGAAGAAATCCCTCGCCAGCAAGAGTACACTCGTGAAATAAAGGGAACTGTATCTAGTTTAAGATTAGATGCTGTTGCCAGTATAGGTTTCGGAGCTTCTAGAAGTAAAATGAGTCAGTTGATAAAAGCAGAGAGGATAAAACTCAACTGGCAACCTACTAAAGATCCTAAGGCTACTGTTTCTGAAGGAGATGTGATTTCATTAAGAGGAAAAGGAAGAGTGGAAATATCTGCAATCGGTGGTAAAAGCCGAAAGGGTAGGAGACATGTAACATTAAAGCGTTATAAATAAGTTTTAATTTCGGAGGTGGAATTATGACATTAACCCCCCTAGACATACACAATAAGGAATTTTCTCGTTCCTTTCGAGGATATAATCCTGATGAAGTTAATGAGTTTTTGGACAGGGTTGTTAAGGACTATGAAAGTATTATCAAAAAGAATATCGAACTTAAGGAAGAAGTGGAAAAATTAAATAATAAAATTGAACACTATCAAAAAATGGAAGAAACTCTTCATAATGCTATAGTTGTGGCTCAGGAAACTGCTGAAGAAGTGAAGGAAAATGCACAAAAAGAGGCAGAATTAATTAAAAGAGAAGCTCAAAGTGAAGCTAACAAGCAGATCGAAGATGCTCATAACAAGGTCAATAAAATTCAACAGGAAATAGAAGAATTGAAAAAACAAGCTAGTGCTCATAAAACACGATTTAAATCCATGCTAGAAACTCAACTTGATTTACTGGAATCAGAAGAATGGAAAAATTTAAATGCTAACAATCAAGAAGACTACCAATCTGAATATCATAGCCAAAATGCAGGTACTGAACAAGCCTCTGATTTGACTGCTAGCTACGAAGAAGAGGAAGTTGAAAATTCCCAAATTGATAGTCAAGACACATCACATAGTAATTAATAAGAGTATCAGGTAAATTTTGTGTAAAAAGAATATTGCGAAACAATTGTGGCTATGCTAAAATGCTAAGATAAATAAATTCCGTTAAAGCTTTAAAATTCAATATACATTATCGGCCGTGAAGGGAAGAGTAATCTGCACTTACTATCTACAGAGAGCCGGGAATGCTGGGAACCGGTGATAGTGTGTAGATGAAGATCATCCTTGAGCTCTTTGAGTGAACTAATAGTAGCTCAAAGCGAATGGCAAGCGTTAATTGCCCTGAGAGCCCGTATATCATTCGTTAAGATTTTGCTTAGGTGTGCGGGTAATAGGGTGGTACCGCGAGTAACCTCGTCCCTATCAGGGCGAGGTTTTTTTGATTTCTAAAATAAAAGATGGCCTGGAGGTGGCACTATGAATTATAAAGATACTCTCAATTTACCTAAGACAGATTTTCCCATGAAAGCTAAGCTTCCCTCAAGGGAACCTGAATTTTTACAAGAGTGGGAAAGCAACAACCTCTATCAACGTGTCCAACAAAAACGTTCAGGAAAGCCTAAGTACATTTTGCATGATGGCCCACCCTACGCTAATGGGAACATTCATATGGGTCATGCCTTGAATAAAGTCCTTAAAGATATTGTTGTTAAATTTAAAACAATGCAAGGATACGATTCTCCCTATGTACCTGGATGGGATACCCACGGTCTACCTATAGAGCATCAGATTACCAAAACAGAGAAAGTTGATAGGAAGAGCATGTCAGATGTGGAATTTCGTAAAAAATGTCATGATTATGCCATGAAGTATGTGGAGATACAAAAGGAAGAGTTTAAACGACTTGGAGTCAGAGGAGACTGGGATAATCCTTATCTGACTTTATCACCTGAATTTGAAGCTGAACAAGTTAAATTATTTGGTGAAATGGCACAAAAGGGTTATATTTATAAAGGATTAAAACCTGTATATTGGTGTACTGACTGTGAAACAGCTCTAGCAGAAGCAGAAGTTGAATATCATGACAAACGTTCACCTTCCATTTATGTTGGATTTCATGTAAAGGATAGTAAAGGTGAGTTTAATGAAGAAGGTGTAGAGTTTATTATCTGGACCACTACTCCCTGGACGATTCCTGCCAACATGGCAATTGCACTTCACCCCGAATTTCAATACTCATTAATAAAATCGGGAGAAAAACACTATATTGTGGCTACCGATTTACTAGAAACGGTAGCAGAAGAGGCTAAATTAGGAGAATATCAAATTATCAGAGAGTATACTGGTCGAGAATTAGAAGGAATAGTCTGTCAACATCCCCTCTTTGATAGCAGAGAGTCTTTAGTTATTTTAGGGGATCATGTAACCCTTGAACAGGGAACTGGCTGTGTTCACACTGCTCCGGGACATGGTCATGAGGACTATGAAGTTGCCCAAAAATACGATTTGGAAGTACTTTCTCCATTGAATGATAGTGGTGTTTTTACTGAAGAAGCTGGTCAGTTTCAAGGACTTTATTACGACAAAGCTAATAAAGAAATTACTCAAGCCCTGGATAAAAGAGGAGCTTTATTGTCCTTGAGTTTCATTACTCACCAGTATCCATGCTGTTGGAGATGTAAAGAGTCAGTTATCTTTCGGGCCACTGAACAATGGTTTGCATCAGTAGACGGATTTCGACAAGATGCTTTAAAAGCTATAGAAGATGTGGATTGGATCCCTGCCTGGGGTGAAGAAAGAATCAAAGCCATGGTAATGAACAGGGGAGATTGGTGTATTTCCAGGCAACGAGTCTGGGGAGTACCATTGCCGATCTTCTACTGTCAAGAATGTGGTCATGAATTGATCACAGAAGAATCTATCTCAGCTGTAGCTGAATTATTCAGACAGGAAGGTTCAGATGCCTGGTTCGAAAAAGAAGCCCCTGAAATATTACCACAAGGCATTCAATGTAGTTGTGGTGCCAAAAAATTTAGTAAAGAGACGGATATTATGGACGTATGGTTCGATTCTGGGTCTACTCATAGAGGGGTCTGTGCTCAAAGACAAGAACTGGCATGGCCTGTAGATCTTTATTTGGAAGGGAGCGATCAATATCGAGGATGGTTTCAATCATCCTTGCTGACTGCTGTTGCCACTAAGGGTGAATCCCCCTATCGAGAATGTTTGACTAATGGTTGGGTAGTTGATGGTGAAGGAAAGAAAATGAGTAAGTCCCAGGGTAATGTCATAGCTCCCCAGGATATTACTAACCAATACGGAGCAGATATTCTCAGGCTTTGGGTAGCCTCTAGTGAGTTCAAACAAGATGTCAGGGTATCTCAAAAGATATTAAAACAGACTGCTGAAGCCTATCGTAAGATAAGAAATACTGCTAGATTTATCCTGGGTAATTTATACGATTTTACACCCGAAAAAGATTATGTATCCTTTGATCAATTAGAAGAAATTGATAGCTATATTCTATGTCGCTTACAAAAGGTTATTGATCAAGCCACTAGAGCCTATGATGAATTCGAGTTTCATGAGTTTTATCACTTAATTCACAATTTCTGTGTTGTTGAATTGAGTCAATTCTATTTAGATGTGATTAAAGATCGAATCTATACAATGCCAACTGAGTCAAGAGAGAGGCGGGCTGCTCAAACCACCATGTATTATTTACTAGATAGTTTAGTGAAAATGCTTGCTCCAGTATTGACTTTCACCAGTGAAGAAATATGGCAGTATTTACCAGGTGATCGAGAAGAGTCAATCCAATTAACCGACTGGCCAGAAGTCAACGAGGAACTGGTAGATAATGAGCTAGAGCAGAAGTGGGCGAATTTTTTAGAATTCAGAAAAGAAGTGGCCAAAGCACTAGAAAATGCTCGTAAAGATAAAAAAATTGGCAGTTCCTTAGAATCGAAAATCTTAATTTATGCTGATGAAGACCTATTTAAAAAATTACAAAGTTTTGAGGATAATCTAGAGGAACTGTTCATAGTTTCTCAAGTAGAATTGAAGAAAGCCGAACAATTAACTGAGACTGTTAAGAACCAGGCTTTAAGCTCGGAAGATGTAGAACAGGCTAGCATAATTATTGAAGCCGCCCAGGGTGAAAAATGCCCCAGGTGTTGGAACTATCACCCTGAAGTGACTAAAGCGGAAGAATTATGCCCTAGATGTAGTCATGTCTTAGAGACTAGCAATAAATAGTTTAATAGAATTAGCAAAATTTACCCCCTGAATTTAATCAGGGGGTTTTTTATTTACCATGTTTTGGAATAAAATAATAGATACACAAATGGTTAAATTAATAAGGGGGATGAGAATTTTGCAAGATAACAATAATAATCAAAAAGAGTTGTTAGAAAAACTATATTACCAAACTGCAGAACTTTTAGATAAACTGGAAAAATTTAAATTAGCCGAGTATATGCATTATTTAAATAATCCAGTACGTTATTTTTGGATTAATTTTTGGGGAGGGGTAGCTAGAGGTTTAGGCATAGCAGTGGGGATGACAGTTTTAGGTGCTATTTTGGTTTACTTTTTACAGCAGCTAGTAATGTTAAATCTACCAATAATTGGTGATTTTATTGCTGATATCGTTAAAATTGTTCAAGAACACTTATAATTTCTTAAAGGAGGTTGTTCTAAATGACAGATCAAGAAATTGAGAAATATCGCCAGAAATTGTTATCTATTAAAGCAGATCTTGAAAAACACGAAGCTGAAGGACAACATGATAATCGTACTAGTATTAGAGATAATGTCTCAGAACTATCGAGCTATGATAATCATCCTGGGGACTTAGGTTCTGAACAATATGAACTAGAAAAAGATACAACTTTATCAAATCTAAGAGAACAAAAATTACGAGAAATAGAAATTGCTTTAGAAAAAATTGCTAATGGTGATTATGGGAAATGTGAATCATGTGGAAAGGAAATTAATAATGAAAGATTAGATGCAGTTCCATACACTAGATATTGTATTTCATGTCTAGGAGATTTAGCTTCAAATCAGGATGAACACCCTTATTTTGAAGGACATACTCACTTGGAGACTATGAGCTCAAAAGACGAAAATTCAATCCACTTCGATAAAGAAGATATGTGGCAAAAATTAGAGAACTACGGTCAGGCCGGGGGAACTAACGAAGATTATGAAAACTCCGATGAAAATTGGGGTGCTGCTGATAAAATGGATGAATATTCTATTGGAGGCAAAGATCTTAGTATTAACCCTAAAACAGATCCAGAACGATTTAAAAGAAGGAAAAGACGGGGAAGAAATGATCAATCATAGTATTTATCTTCATCTAAATTGTCAAGCATGTTCTGTTGTGCTAGAATAAATTGAGATTATTACTATTAGAGGGGGGACTGGTGGAGTGGGATTTGTTTTATTTGTCATAATTGCATTAACTATTGTTTTAGATCAAATATCCAAACTAATAGTTGCAAGAACTATGAGTTTAGGTGATAGTATCCCGGTGTTGGAGAACATTTTTCATATAACTTACTCAGTTAATCCCGGTGCTGCTTTTGGAATAATGGCTTATCAGACTACCTTTTTCATCGTGACTACCATTTTGTTATTACTCGTAATGGTATTTTTATTTTATCGACTAGGACAAGAATTTCAAATAGTAAAAATAGCTCTGGCTTTACAGTTTGGTGGCGCAGTAGGTAATTTGATTGACAGGATTAGAACAGGCTATGTGATAGATTTTTTTGATTTTAGGATCTGGCCAATTTTTAATATTGCAGATATGGCTATTGTGCTAGGTGTGTCTATTTTAATTTATTTTATATTGTTTATGTCCAAAGATTATGGATGTTTTGATTAGTGGAAGTTGCCAGTAAGGGAGGGCTTGTATTGGAAAGATATAAAAAGGCCCAGTCTATAAATACAGACTATGAATTGATCCCTAAAGAGAAAGATGAGGGATTGAGGCTGGATCTGTACTTAAGTGAACAGATCGAGGACTTAAGCCGAAGTAAAGCAAAAATGTTAATAAACAATAACAGTGTGATGGTAAATGACAATTGGGTTAAGGCTAGCTATTCCATTACCTCTGGAGATGTGGTAAAAGTGGACACTCAATTAATTCAATCTGAGATAACTCTAATTCCCCAGTCTATACCCTTAGATATTGTCTACGAAGATGAATATCTTTTGGTTGTCAATAAGCCGAGAAATATGGTAGTTCATCCTGGAGCCGGGAACTATCGAGATACCATGGTTAATGCTCTATTATATCATTGTCAAAATTTATCAGATGGTACTTCTTACGAGAGACCCGGTATTGTACATCGCTTGGACAAGGATACTTCTGGTTTGTTGGTAGTTGCAAAGCAAAATGAAACCCATGATATTTTATCGGAGGAAATCAAAAACAGGCGTGTAGCCAGAACTTATTTAGCACTAGTTATAGGAGACTTTTCCAAGAAGAAAGCTACAATTGATTTACCAATAGGAAGAGATCCCAGAAACAGGAAAAAAATGGCTGTAGTTCATGGAGGAAAGAGAGCAATTACGAAAGTTGAGATGTTGCGAAGTTTTCAAAATCCCGAAAAAATATCTTATTTGAAATGCTCTTTAGAGACCGGACGCACTCATCAGATTAGAGTACATTTAAGCCATTTAGGTTATCCCCTTTTAGGTGACCCAGTTTATAGAGGAAAAACCGGAAAAAACGTAGATATAGATAAAAATTTAACAGGGCAGGCTCTTCACTCTTTTTCCTTAGCATTTACTCATCCTGTATTTAAAAAGACTATGGTTTTTAGAGCTCCCCTGCCCTCAGATATGATGAACCTGATTTCTAAACTAACCAGAAGTGACAAAACCAATTTTAGATAAAAAATGATTTCAAATTATATTGAATTAGTTGGAGTCAGTTTGTGGTAACTTTGGATCCACATATAAAGTCTTGTGATTATCATAAATTACCATTCCTGGTTTTGCTCCTTTGGGTTTTCTGACGTTTTTAATTTGAGTGTAATCCACAGGTACATTTTCAGAGTTTCTAGCTTTAGAATGGTATGCCGCAACTTGTGCAGCTTCAAGGATAGTTGCTTCCGGAATATTATCACCTTTAACAATTACATGAGTTCCTGCAATTTCCTTGGTGTGAAACCAAGTGTCGTTTTTGGAAGCCTTCTTTAACGTTAAGCGATCGTTCTGTTTATTGTTTTTTCCTACCATAATTGTAAAACCATCACTAGAAGTATATTTGATAAAATCACCTTCACTACCTCGAGGGGCTTTTTCTCGGTCTTTAGTTTGTTTCTTTAAGTAACCTTGCTCCATTAGCTCCTGCCTAATGTCTTTTAGTTCCTCCAATTTAGCTGCTTCATCGACTTGGAATAGTAAGCCTTCCAAATAAGAAATTTCCTGCCTGGTTTTCTTTATCTCAGTTCCTAGTTTTTTGATACGATTGGTGCATTTTTTAAATTTTTTAAAGTAATGGTCAATGTTTTCTCCTGGAGTTTTAGATGGGTCGATTTTAATTCCTAGTAGTTTGGGAGGATCTTGATAATAATCGTAAACTTCTACTGTTTCGGTATGTGCATTATTAACTAAATGATAATTAGCACTTAAGAGTTCACCATATTTTTTGTATTTAGTACCACCTTCCGAAGTTTCATATTCCTTTGTTTGTTTTTTAAGTTTTTTTCTTGCTTTTTTAGCTGCTCCGGATAGTTTTTTCTTTAGTTGTGATTTTAATTGCTTAGCCAGTTCTTCTTGTCCCTTATAATGAGCAAAATCATCTATTGCTTGATTTAATGTATCGTACTCGACTAATTTAAAATTATCAGTATTATAAAATCTATTATCCCAATAAACATCCTTCATCTCAGTTGTGGTTTTGTCATAAACAATAACAGGTTGATATGACAGGGACATTATATCATTTATAATTTTTTCCCAAATATTATACAGCTCGTTAGCTTCTACACCTTCTGGGTAGGTAGTATTTATTATTTGCTTTGATAAAAAGGGACTTACTCCTAAAAAGTTATCAAAAAACAGTTTATCTATTTGATTTTGGTATTGAGATAATAGTTTATTAAACTTATCTTTATCTAGATTTTCAGAAAAGGGATCTAGTTTATCTGGAGCTGGTGGTCGTTCAAATAGGGTCCCCGGCACTAATTCTCTTTGATCAGAGGCAGAGAGTTCTCTTTGAATACGCCTTAAAGCATCCATAATTCTCTTTGTTTTTTTATTGACTAAAATCACATTACTGTGCTTACCCATTATTTCACAAGTTAACAGGAATTCTTCGGTCAAATCAAACTCATCCCTGCGTTTTATGTGAATATCAACTATCCGATCACCATGATACTGAACAATATCGGTAATTTTTCCTCCAACTAAAAATTTACGCAAAAACATACAAAATGAGCTGGGAGAAGCCGGGTTTTCCAGTTTCTTTTCAGTTAGATTCACGCGACAGTACTTGGGATGAGCACTTAATAACAACGTGTTCTGGCCACTTCTTCCATATAATTTTAGAGTAATAACTTCTTTTTGAGGTTGATGAATTTGGTTAATTTTAGAACCAATTATTTTTTGTAACTCGCCTACAATTCCTCTGATGGTAAAACCGTCTATTGGCATTAGATTGTTCCCTCCGTTTCAAGTATCAATTAGAGTATAAATGGTATTAAAGATCGGGTCAAATTTTACCCTTGATAAAAGTATTATTTTTAAATTTATGTAATAGGAATTAGGAGTAGCCGGTTTATTTGGAGGGGGAACATCTATGTCATTTTATTTTGTATCAACTAAAGATGTGGCGAAAGAGCTTAATACAAATATTGAGCAAGGATTAACTACCAATGAAGCTCACAAGCGACAAGGTCAATATGGTGACAATGTTTTACCCACTGATAAGGGTGTCAAATGGTGGGATGTTTTAATAGATCAATTTCGAGATTTTATGGTTCTGGTTTTACTGGTTGCTACTTTAATATCAGGTCTGTTAGGTGAGTATACAGATGCAGTAACTATTATAGCAATTGTGTTCTTGAATGCCATACTAGGTTTTTATCAGGAATATAAAGCAGAGCAGTCACTAGATGCTTTAAAACAATTGACTGCACCTAAATCGTGGGTTATCAGGGATAATCAATATCAAGAAGTTTATGCCCTGGATTTGGTTCCAGGAGATGTGGTTTTTATTGATACGGGTTCAAGAGTGCCAGCAGATTTACGTTTAATAGAAGAACAAGGCCTAGAGATAACAGAAGCTGAACTAACAGGAGAGTCGGTACCTGTTAAGAAACACACTGATACACTAAATTTTTATCCCGACTCAACCGGCGATATTTCTAATATGGCTTTTATGGGGACCATGGTATCTAAAGGAACTGCAAAAGGAGTGGTTACGGGTACCGGCCAAGATACGGAAATGGGACAGATAGCATATATGCTGTCGGAAAAAGACGACGCAGAAGAAACACCTTTACAAAAACGCCTGGCTTACTTAGGTAAGATTCTCGTCACAGTTTGCCTGGTAGTTTGTCTATTAGTTGCCATTCTTGGAATATTTAGAGGAGAACCTGTATATAAAATGTTCATGGCTGGTGTCAGTCTAGCCGTAGCAGCTATACCAGAAGGGCTGCCTGCTGTCGTTACTATAGCTTTAGCAGTAGGTGTTCAAAGAATGATGAAGCGGAAAGCTCTAGTCAGGAAATTACCTGCCGTTGAAACCCTGGGTTCTGCTACTGTTATTTGTGCAGATAAAACAGGTACATTGACTACTAACGAAATGAAAGTTGATGAAATATATGCTCCTGATGAGCCTGAGGCCCTGAAAATGTGTCATAAAATAGCTATTCTATGTAATCACTCGGTTTATGAAGAAGGACGTGGAATAGTAAGGGGAGAACCCACGGAAAAGGCTTTGATGGCAAAAGCTTTAGATGAAGGGTACTCTCCGGACCAACTCTTGACTTACTATTCCTTTTTGGATGAATTACAATTTGATTCTGATAGAAAACGGATGAGTGTGTTTTATCAGATAGATGGTAAAGGTTGGGAGTCCCAAGAAAGTATATTATTAGTAACTAAAGGTGCTCCTGAAATGATTTTGCCTAGATGTACTCAAATTCATGGAGACAAAGCTCCTCAGAAGCTAACTGAATCCAAGTCCCAAGAAATTTTCAAGGAAAATGAAAACATGGCCAATAATGCTTTACGAAACATTGCCATGGGTTATAAATATATCACAAGGGAGCAATACGAACGCTATAAACACAATTTGGCAGATCTGGAGTCCCAATTAACTTTTGTAGGTATAATAGGTTTATTGGATCCCCCTAGAGAAAAAGTGAAATATTCAATTACTAGATGTTTGAGAGCTGGAGTTAAAACTAAGATGATTACAGGTGATCATAAAGCCACAGCTGTTGCCATTGCAAAGAAAATCAATCTTCTTAACGAGGAAAATGGTAAAGTCATGGAAGGGAAAGAGCTAGACAATATTAGTGATGACAAATTAGCTCAGATTATTGACAGAATAAAAGTTTTTGCCCGGGTGTCTCCAAAACATAAGTTGAGAATAGTAACGGCATTAAAAAGGCAAGGTAATATAGTAGCCATGACAGGAGACGGGATTAATGATGCGCCTGCTATTAAATCGGCTGATATTGGAATTTCTATGGGTGTCACGGGAACTGATGTAACTAAAGGAGCTGCTGAGCTAATCCTGGCAGATGATAACTTTGCCACTATAGAATCAGCTATTGAGGAAGGTCGGGGGATTTACGACAATATAAAGAAATTTATTAAGTTCTTATTAGCATGTAATTTTGGTGAAATATTGACAATGTTCTTTGCCATGTTGATTGGTTTGCCATTACCTTTGAAACCAATTCAAATCTTATGGGTTAATTTAGTGACAGACGGCTTCCCTGCCATAGCCCTAGGGGTAGCTCCAAAAGAAGATGATCTCATGCAGAGAAAACCAAAATCACCTCAGGAAAGTATTTTTTCCGGTGGTTTATTTGAATCTATAGTTGGGCGTGGATTCTTGATTAGCCTAGTAAGTGTATTTGCTTTTATGCGTGGTTTGGAGTTTACACCTCACTCAATTGATTTTGCCAGAACTATGGCTTTCAGTACTCTAGTTGTTAGTCAGTTGCTATTTGTTTTTGAATGTCAAAATTTAAAGGGAGGCTTTACTTTATCTAAAATATTTAAGACCCCTCAAGTGATGGGAGCTGTCTTACTATCCTTCGCCCTGTTTTGTGCAGTGATCTATTTAGAACCTCTGGCTACTATATTTGATACCTATCGTTTGAGTTGGGAACACTGGTCGGTAATTTTTGTTCTGTCATTAATCCCTACGATTATTAGCTACTTACTAAAACAGATACCTAGAATTTTGACAATTAAATAGTGATTAAATATAATCAAATCGGCTAGAATTAATTAAATAGAGTTATATAACAGTTGTATCACACAAGGGGGCTCCAAAATTGTACAGCATGACAGGATTTGGTAGTGGTGATATCTCAGCTCCTGAAATGGAGGGAAAAGTTGACGTTAAAACCCTTAATCACAAATACTTGGATATTAATGTGAAAGGGCCTAAGGAACTGTTTTCTTTAGAGGATAAAATTAGACAAGAAATTTCTCGGAAAGTGGCCAGAGGTAGAGTTGAAGTTAGGTTTAAAATCCATTTTACAGATCAACAAAACATTGAAGCCAAGTTTAATAAATCTCTGGCAGAAAGTTACTGGCAAGGATTGCAAGAGCTTAAAAAATTAACGGGAGAGGCTGAACAGCCGCTACTTCCAGTTTTGGCAAAAATGCCTGAAGTTTTTTCTCTAGAGCAATCCGATATAGACGAAGAGAGTGCCTGGGAGGCTATATATCATGGCATTTTAGAAGCATTAGATGAAGTAGTGGAAATGAAAGAGCGAGAAGGTAAGAAATTAAAAACTGATATCATTGATCAGAGCAAGCATTTACAAGAGATTGTTTCAGAAATAGATAATAGAAAGTCTTATTCTGAAAACAAAGGATATGAAAGATTGACTCAACGCCTAAGCGAACTTTTAAGCGAACACGACATTGATGAAAATCGTATTATTCAAGAAGCAGCAATTTATTCGGATAAAGCTAATATAGATGAAGAGCTGGTTCGCATGCATAGTCACCTCAATCAAATAGAACAGTTTGTAGAGGAAGAAGGTGCTATAGGGAAAAAACTTGATTTCCTAGTTCAAGAAATGATTAGAGAAATTAATACTATTGCTTCAAAATCCAATGATGAAATTATTTCAAAGTTAGTAATCGAAGCCAAGAGTATTATAGAAAAAATTAGAGAACAGGTGCAGAATGTAGAATGATTGAGAATATTAAAGACAACTTGCATTATTCCTATATTTTAAGCTATACTAGAGGTATGCATGATATGGGAAGACTAAAAAAGGAGGAGATGACGTGTCAATTAAACTTGTAAACATAGGATTCGGAAACATAGTATCCGCAAACAGGATTGTGGCTATAGTGAGTCCTGAGTCAGCTCCAATTAAGAGGATTGTAACAGAAGGTAGAGATCGGGGAATGTTAATCGATGCCACATATGGTAGGCGAACTAGAGCAGTTGTGATCACCGATAGTGATCATGTTATTTTATCAGCTGTTCAACCGGAAACAGTTAAACAAAGACTACACACTGATTCCTCAGAGGACGATGAAGAAATAAATTAAATATAGGTGGGACAAACTATGAAAAAAGAAGGTTTACTAGTAGTTCTTTCTGGTCCATCAGGAGTAGGAAAAGGTACTATTTGTGATCATTTACTTGATAAATACTCGGATTTGGAATATTCTATCTCTATGACTACCAGATCTCCAAGAGCTGGAGAAATCCATGGAGAAGATTATTACTTTGTTTCGAAAAGTGAATTTCAAGAAATGATCGCTGATGATGAATTTTTAGAGTGGGCAGAAGTATTTGGTAATTATTACGGGACACCAAGAAAATTTGTCAACTCTAAACTTAGAGAAGGTAAAAGTGTTGTCTTAGAAATTGATATTCAAGGAGCATTACAGGTAAAGCAACGATGTCCAAATGGTGTATTTATTTTCTTATTACCACCATCCTTGGATGAATTACACAAGCGTATCCGAAAGCGGGGAACTGAACAAGATAAGGATATGCAGACGCGATTAACGGCAGCAAAAAATGAAATTAAAACTGTACATCAATACGACTATGCAGTTGTTAATAATAATATAGGTGACACTGCTGACTTGATTTATTCAGTTATCAAAGCTGAAAAATGCAGTGTTAGCAGGGTTGGACAAAAACTCGTTAAAGAGGTGATAGATAATGAATGAACCTGCAGTTGATAACTTAGTAGAACAGGTGGAGAGTAAGTACTCTCTGGTTATTGCTGTTGCCAAGCGAGCAAGGGAGATAGTGGATGGCTCTCCTTCTTTAGTTGAGAACAAATCACCAAAAAGTGTTACTGTAGCCCTAAAAGAAATTGATGCGAATAAGCTAAATTATCATAAAAAGTAGAGCTGAACAAGGAAAGAGGGGCGAGTATAGTGTCTGACCAAAGACAAGGTAATATTTTAGTTGCAGTTACAGGTGGGATTGCAGCTTATAAAAGCGTGGAAATTTGCAGCCGCTTGAGAAAAGCCGGTTTTAATGTAAAGGTTATGATGACTGAATCTGCAAAAGAATTCGTTACACCCCTTACTTTTGAAACAGTAACCCAAAATCCCGTGGCTTCTGATATGTTTTCTAGAGAAGCAAATTGGGACGTAGAACACATTAGTTGGGCCCAGTGGTGTGATTTAGTGTTAATCTGTCCTGCAACCGCAAATATTATTGGCAAGTTAGTTTCTGGAGTGTGTGATGATTTTGTTTCCACTACTTTAATAGCTAGCAAAGCCCACTGTATGATTGCTCCAGCAATGAATACGGGTATGTATCAGCATCCCGCTGTTCAAGATAATTTGTCTAAGTTGGAACAATACGGATACCAGATTATTGATCCGGATTCTGGTAAATTAGCTTGTGGTGATGAAGGAAAAGGCCGTCTAGCTCCTGTAGAACAAATAGTTGATCAGGTGGCTAATTTTTTTGATAAAGAAGCAGCTGATCCAAGTCCAGGACAAATGTTAAGAGGATATACTGTTATGGTGACTGCGGGTGCCACGATGGAAAAACTAGACCCGGTCCGATACTTAACTAATCCAAGTTCCGGGAAAATGGGTTACTCAATTGCCCAAGCTGCAGTAAATGACGGCGCTCATGTAATACTAATTTCTGCTTCCACTAGTTTAACACCACCAGAAGGGGTCGAATTGATCTCAGTTACATCAGCAAGGGATATGTATGAACAGGTTATGGCGAATTTGGATAGATCAGATGTGATTATAAAAACTGCAGCAGTCAGTGATTATCGCCCCCAGGAAACTTACCACAATAAATTAAAGAAAGAAAATCAGCAGGATGATCAATATCAGTTGACTCTAGTCCGTAATCCTGACATATTAAAGGAAGTTGGCGAAAAAAAAGGTGATAAGCTTGTCATTGGCTTTGCTGCAGAAACTGACAATATTTACGAGCATGCGAGAGCTAAATTAACTAAAAAGAACTTGGATATGATAGTTGTAAATGATATCAGTTCCGATAAAGCAGGTTTTGGAAAAGATATAAATACTGTAACTCTGTTTTTTGAGGATGGCTCCTGTAAAGAATTAGATACCATGTCAAAGTTAGAATTAGCCGAGCATCTTCTAGCTGAAATTGAGAACTTATTAAATTGACCGACCTGGGATAGGTCGGTCAATTTAATAGCTAGGTTGTATTAAAGTTGAATGTGGATAGTTGAATATTGATAACTGTAAATATTACAGTATCAACAACTAAATATAACAGCACCAATGTTAAAAACTGGGGGAGGTTTTAAGGGTTTATGAAATACTGTCATGTAACAATTCTAGATATCGTATCCGATGAATTGGACAGGCAATTCACATATAAAATAACACCACATTTGGAATCTAGGGTCACTCGGGGTTCTTTAGTTAAAGTTCCTTTTGGTAAGAGAAATGTTAATGCAGTTGTCAATGAAGTGACTGGAACTACTTCTTTATCCAAAGATAAGATAAAAAACGTGAATCAAGTCCTATCAGATCAACCTCTCCCGGAAGATATCATGGAACTTGCCCAGTGGATGAGCAGCTATTATTTATGTTCGCTGTCTAAAGCTTACAATATTATGGTTCCCCAGGGGTTAAAATCAGGAGTGAATCGCATTTATAAAAAATACGTGTCTATAGCAGATATAACTGAAGCTAGAAAATTACTAGACAGTGCTAAGGCACCTAAACAAAGGAAAGTTCTTGAACGCTTACTTAGTAATTCACCCTTAGCTCTTGATCAGTTACTAGATGAGTTAAAAATCACAAAATCCCCGGTAGAATCTCTTTATGGGAAGGGAATAATTAATATCCAAAGTAGTCGATCCTATAGGGAACCCATTGATTTCAAACAAATCGAAGAGTATAAACCTAAAGAACCTACACAGGCCCAAAAAACTGTGCTAAAATTAATCAAGAATCAGGGTAGAGGTAGTTGTGATAACACTTCTCCTAAGAAGCCGAAGCCTTTTTTACTATTTGGGGTAACCGGGAGTGGTAAAACTGAAATTTATCTTCAATTGATTGAATCGTATTTACAGCAAGGACTGCAGACGATAGTATTGATACCCGAAATCTCCCTAACTCCCCAAACAATTGAACGGTTTGTTGGAAGATTTGGAAACCAAGTGGCTGTTACACACAGTAAATTGAGTCATGGGGAAAGATTAGATCAATGGGAGAAAATGTTGTGGGGTAAAGCTAATATAGTTGTGGGGCCTCGATCTGCTGTATTTGCACCTTTTTCAAATCTCGGGTTAATTATTATCGATGAAGAGCAAGAAGGCTCCTACAAACAAGAAGAATTGCCCCGGTACCATGCTAGGGAGGTAGCTGAACGAAGATGTCAGTTTAAAGATGGTCAATTGTTACTTGGAACAGCTACTCCATCTTTAGAAAGTATACACCGAGTCAAGTCAGATGATTACAATTTGGCAGAATTACCTGAGAGAGTAGGAGATGTTGAACTTCCCGATATATCTGTGATTGACATGAAAGAAGAATTTCAGAAGGGCAATAAGTCGGTATTCAGTAGAGAATTAATATTAAAGCTAAAAGAAGTTACAGATAAAGGCGAACAGACGATTTTATTTTTAAATAGAAGAGGGTATTCTACATTTCTACTCTGTAGAGAATGTGGCTATACTGTAACCTGTCCGAGATGTGAAGTTACTCTGACATACCATAAATCAATTAATCAATTGTTGTGTCATTATTGTGATTACACAGAACCCCTATCAAAATTTTGTCCGGATTGTAATAGCGATAAAATCAAAGAATTTGGTACAGGAACTCAAAAAATAGAAAGAGAACTAAAAAAATATTTACCTGATTTAAAAACTATTAGAATGGATGTGGATACAACTCGGAAAAAGAACTCCCATCAAGAATTATTGGGAAAGTTCAAAAATAAACAGGCAAATGTGCTAATTGGCACTCAAATGATAGCTAAGGGTCTTGATTTCCCTGACGTTTCTCTTGTTGGTATAATTACAGCAGACACGGCTCTTAATTTGCCAGATTTTCGAGCTGGTGAAAAAACATTTCAATTATTAACTCAAGTAGCTGGAAGGGCAGGACGCAGAGACAATAATCAGCGAGGGCAAGTAGTAATACAAACTTATAATCCAGATCATTACAGCATTGAAGCAGTTAAAAATGAAAATGTGCGTAAATTTACCGGGGAAGAACTTGCTTTACGTAAAAAATTAGGTTATCCTCCATTTAAGAGAATGATCAGGATTATGTTAAGGTCTCCTTATGAACAGGCTGTATCCCATCAGGTAGAGGAACTATCACAAAAATTGCAGGATATGGGCTATGAAGTGTTAGGTCCTACCCCTTGTCCCATACCTAAAATCAAGGATGAATTTAGATGGCATCTAATGTTAAGGCTTGATCTAAATAATCAAGAAATAATAGATGAACAACTTCGAGATTACTTGCTTACAACAAAAAATAATTTATCTCAACAGGGAAAAATAAGAATGGCAATTGATGTAGATCCTTTAAACTTACTATAATATAGGCTGTAAAAAAAGCTTTACAGAGTAGTTTGCATCTTTGGAGGTGGCAATAATATTGGCGATTAAAAAAATTAGAACTAATGATGATCCTGTACTTAAACGGAAGGCCAAAAAAGTTACAAATATAGATGATAGATTGGAAAGACTGTTAACAAACATGCTTGATACCATGTATGAAGCTGAAGGAATTGGCCTAGCAGCACCACAAATAGGAATATCAAAAAGAGTGATTGTTGTTGATATAGGTGAAGATGAAATTTATCAGTTAATAAACCCAGAAATAGTTGATACTTCCGATGAGCAAGAAAAAGCCTTGGAAGGTTGTTTGAGTTATCCTGGATTACAGGGGCGGGTCACTAGACCTGTTAAAGTTACAGTGAAAGCTCTGAATCCCCAGGAAGAAGAAATGATTATAGAAGCAGAGGGATTATTGGCCCGGGCTTTACAGCACGAAATAGATCATTTGGATGGTATTACTTTTATTGACAGGGCAGAAGAAGTGTTTAGGGAAGAGGAATCTCATTAAATTGAGGTGGTATATTTATGCGAACTATATTCATGGGTACACCAGACTTTTCAGTTCCTTTTATTGAGGCAATTGCTCGAAGCACCCACAATTTGAACTTAGTTGTAACACAACCAGATAGAAGAAAAGGTCGGGGGAAGGAATTGCAACCACCTCCGGCTAAAAGAAAAGCTGAGGAGCTTGGAATAGATGTATTTCAACCCGAAAGCATTCACAATAATTATGCTTATCAGATTTTATCCGATATTGAACCCCATTTAATAGTCACCGCAGCTTATGGACAAATCTTACCCAGAAAAATATTGGATTTACCTCGGATAAAAGCTATTAATGTCCATGCCTCACTGTTACCGGAATACAGGGGAGCAGCACCTATTCATCGAGCTGTTATGGACGGCAAGGAGCAAACCGGGGTGACTATTATGGAAATGTGCGATAAAATGGACGCAGGGGATATACTAAATTATGAATCGGTAGATATTGGAAAAACAGACACCACAGGAGATGTATATAAACAAATCATAACAGTTGGCCCCCAACTGCTAATAGAAACTATGGACTTACTGGAAAAAAATCAAGTAACTCCTTTAAAACAAGATGAAAATCAAGTTTCTTATGCACCTAAATTAAAAAAAGAAGATGAATACCTGGATTTTTCTAAATATACCAATACAGAAGTGTTTAATAGAGTTAGGGGGTTGAACCCCTGGCCTGGAGCCTTTACTAAGTTTGAAGGCAAACGCCTAAAAATATGGGAGACGAAAGTTCACAATAGTAGTTCATTTAATTCAAACTCTAAACCAGGTGAAATTATTGAGATAAACCAACAAGGACCTGTGGTTAAATGTTGTCAAGGTTCTGTCATATTAACAAAAATTCAACCATCCGGAAAAAAAGCAATGACTGGTGAACAGTTTATTCGGGGCTATGATATAAAATCAGGGATACAACTGGAATAAGGAAGTGATAAAATTATGGAAGCGAGGAAAAGATTATTTCTCGGTTTAGTTAGTTTAACTATTGTTTTAAGTGGTTTGTTGTTGCTGTATTTAGGTCAGCTGTTATTTTCCGGTGGAGACAGTATATTAGCTGAAATCATGGTATTTATAACTACGATTGTAATAATTGGCCTGATGGCGATGTTTACCCTTGGATTAATTGGTATAATTTTAACCATAATAAATGCTAAAAATTATCCATTTTTGGACAAATGGATCTCATTAACATTAAACTTGTTTTATCCCATAGTTATGTTCTTAGGTAGACTATTCAAAATAACAAAGGATCGCATTCAACAATCCTTTGTAGAGGTCAATAATCAGCTGGTTAAAGTTAAAATCAAAGATTTAAAGGGAAAAATATCCAGTAATAAAATATTGATCTTATTACCTCATTGTCTGCAAGATTCTCAGTGTCCTCATAGAATTAATTTGGAAATTAATAATTGTCGAAGATGTGGTAAATGTCCCATTGATGGCTTGTTAAACTTATCTGAGGATTATGGTGTTCCAGTTAGAATAGCAACAGGAGGGACATTAGCGAGAAAAGTAGTTAAAGAAATCCGTCCCAAGGCAATTATTGCTGTGGCTTGTGAAAGGGATTTAACTAGTGGTATCCTGGATACTAATCCTCTACCAGTTTTAGGTATTGTCAATCAGCGTCCCCAAGGTCCGTGTTTTGACACTCAAGTGGATTTAAGTGAAGTGGAGAATGCTATTATTTATTTAACTAAAGGAGGCGATGAACCATGTTCTTTTTCGATACAGGGCTCATTCTATTCGTAATACCAGCGTTTATATTTGTAATGTATGCCCAAAATAAAGTGAAAGGAACCTATCAAAAATATGTGAGGGTTCCCAGTAAGAGAGGGTTTACTGGTGCTCAGGTTGCCAGGGCTCTTTTGGATAAGTCGGGCTTATCTGATGTTCGAGTTGAGAAAAGTAAAGGAGAGCTAAGTGACCATTACGATCCCAGGAAAAAAGCAGTGCGACTATCTCCAAATGTTCATGACGGCACCTCTATAGCATCTTTGGGGATAGCAGCCCATGAAACTGGTCATGCTATTCAGCACGCAGATGGATATTTTGCACTGTCTTTAAGAAATATGGTCTTTCCAGCTGCCAGTTTTGGTTCTAAACTAGGTGTACCCTTGTTCTTTATTGGATTTATATTTGCTGAGGGTATGGGAACCACCTTTATGGATTTAGGAATTGCGCTGTTTTTCTTTGCCGTGTTATTTCAAATAATTACTCTCCCTGTGGAGTTTAATGCCAGTACTAGAGCTGTTGCAGCCCTAGAAGGCGGCGGTTATTTGACTTCAGATGAAGTTAAACCTACTAAACAAGTTTTAAATGCTGCGGCGATGACATATGTTGCTGCTACTGCTATGGCACTAGCTCAATTACTCCGTTTAATAATGTTACGAGGAAGGCGTTAATTTATGAAGATTAAATCTTCTAGAGAACTGGCCTTTGTTGCGTATACGAGAATAATTCAGGACCAGGCCTATAGCAATCTTGTGTTAAATCAACTTTTAGGAAAAACTGATCTTTTGGCTCAAGACAAGGCCTTGGCTTCTAGAATTACTTATGGGACTTTACAGTGGCAGGGTTTAATAGATTATTATCTTAAAACCCTGTCACATCGTCCTTTAAGTAAATTATCAAACAAGGCCTTATTTTTATTAAGAATGGGTGCCTATCAAATACTGTTTTTAGATAGAGTACCACCAAGTGCTTCTGTTAATGAAACTGTCAAGGTTGCTCATAGAAGAACACACAAAGGGATTGCCAATTTTGTCAATGGAATTCTAAGAAACTTAATTAGAAAGAAAGATCAAATATTATTACCGTCAAGGGATCAAGATTTACTGAACTATTTATCTGTAAAGTATTCACACCCTTATTGGATGGTAAAGTTATGGTACGATAAGTATGGGCTTGATAAAACTATTTCAATCATGGACCAAAATAATTCTACACCAGAAGAAGCTATTCGGGTCAATAAACTTTTGACTAGTCTTGAAAACTTAAAAAATGAATTAGAAATGACTGGGATTCAGAGTAGACTTTCTTCAAAGATTGATGATGCTTTACTTGTAGATAATTTGGGTGATTTGAATAATAATACATTATTTAATTGTGGTTATTTTCAAGTCCAGGATATAAACTCCATGGTAGTTTCGCATCTTTGTGACCCACAACAAGGTGATAATATTATTGATCTTTGTAGTGCTCCAGGTAGTAAAACCACTCATTTAGTACAGTTGATTGACGGTCAGGGGTCGATATTGGCAGTAGATATCCATGAACATCGGCTGAAGTTGGTTAAAGAAGCATGCCGACGATTACAAGTCAATAATGTTAATGTCAAACAGGCTGATGGTACTAAATTAATTTCTAGGGATCAACAAGAAAACAATAAACAGCTCAAGGGACAATTTGACCTGTGCCTAATAGATGCTCCATGCTCAGGTTTAGGGACCTTGAGAAAACGCCCCGAACTTAAATGGACAATTAGCGAACAGGACCTTAATAGTCTATCAACTCTACAAGGTAAGCTATTAAAAGCAGGTAGTCAGCTGGTCAAACCGGGTGGAACTTTAGTCTACAGTACTTGTACTATTAACCCACAAGAAAATGAAGACCAAATCAATGATTTCCTAAAAAATCATCCTGATTTTGTAATGGAATCTCCACGAGCTATCTTAAAGGAAGACACTTTACAGGGAGGTATGATTTTATCTAACAATTCTTTACAGTACTTTCCTGAATTAAACTTAGGGGATGGCTTCTACGGGGCCAGAATGAAAAAAACTCAGTGTGAATAATAGATAAAGGGTAGTAATCTAATTCCATTACAACTCCCTGCACTGTTAGTTGCTATGTGTCCTTTACTCTGATATACTTTGGCATGAATAAGTAATGAAGATGGGGATGATGCAATATGATTAATCACAAGCAATCTTTAAAAGATCTTACCTTGAATGAATTGCAGGAATATTTTAGTCGTAAAGGGTGGCAACAATTTCGGGCGAAACAAATCTTTGACTGGATGTATATTCAACAAGTTGACTCCATTGAAGTGATGTCTAATATCCCTAAGAAACTGCGCCAAGAATTGATGGAAAACTGCACCATTAATGATTTAGAGTTAGATAGTAATAATATATATACATCACCAACAGATGGAACAATTAAATTTTTAAGTGTTCTCAAAGACGGTATAGGTGTAGAAACTACTATCATGAAATATGATTATGGTAATACTGTCTGTATTTCTTCTCAAGCGGGATGCAATATGAATTGTGTGTTTTGCGCATCGACTACTGGGGGTAAAGAAAGGGATTTGAGCCCAGGAGAAATGATTGATCAAGTACTTATGGCAAATAAAGTGCTCCCGGGTTCGGAATCGATAAATAATATTGTTGTTATGGGAAGTGGAGAACCTTTAGAAAATTATCAACATCTTATCAAGTTTTTAAAAATAGTCAATGACGGTAAAGGTTTAAATATTGGTATGAGGCATATTACTGTATCTACTTGTGGTTTAGTACCTGAAATCTATAATCTTGCTGAAGAAGAGTTGCAGTTAAACTTGGCAATTTCACTCCATGCTCCCAATGACGAATTGAGAAATAAACTGATTCCTTTAAATAAAATATATCCAATTCACGAACTGCTAGAAGCCTGTCAAGTGTATTTTCAAAAAACTGGGAGACGGATAACTTTTGAATACGTACTGATTAAGGACTTCAATGATTCAATTGATTTGGCAAAAGAACTTTCCGAAACTTTAACAGCATTGAAGATGCCCGTACATGTTAATCTGATACCCTTTAACCCAGTTGAAGAAACTAAATTTACGGCACCTCCGAGTTCCAGAATCTCGGATTTTAAAAATAATTTACAGTCGAATAATATTGGCGTTACTGTACGCAAAGAGCGCGGGGTCGATGTTGACGGCGCTTGCGGGCAGTTAAGATCAAAGGTAATGAGGTGAAAAAATGCAGTTTTTCGGGATGAGTGATGTAGGGTGCTTACGTGAAAAAAACGAGGATAATTTTATTCAAGGCATCAA
Source organism: Natranaerobius thermophilus JW/NM-WN-LF (assembly GCF_000020005.1). Classification (NCBI taxonomy): domain Bacteria; kingdom Bacillati; phylum Bacillota; class Clostridia; order Natranaerobiales; family Natranaerobiaceae; genus Natranaerobius; species Natranaerobius thermophilus. The sequence continues at coordinate 1,413,009 of NC_010718.1, forward strand.
AACAGGAGACTTAGTAATAACAGGGGTTGCAGATGGCATGGGAGGACATCACGGAGGCGATGTTGCTAGTGAAATTGCAGTTTCTTCTGTCAGAAAGCATTTTCATGAACAACTTGAATCCGAATACGACAATCATCAGAAATCTCAAGAAATTCTACCTAAGATAGTAAAAGAATCTGTTGAAAAGGCTAATCAAGAAATTCTTGATTATAAATATCAAAAAAATGAATTCCTGTATATGGGTACTACTATGACAGTAGGTGCTTTCACAAGAGAAACCGGGACTATTGCACATGTAGGAGACTCTAGAGCCTATATAATAAATGATGCTGTACAAATTATGCAGTTAACAGAAGACCATTCTTATGTTAACCAATTATTTCAGCAGGGTAAAATTTCTAGTGAAAAGGTCGCTAATCATCCTCAAAAAAATATACTAACTCGAGCTTTAGGTACAGGTCCTGAAATAAATGTAGATATACAAACTTTAGCTTTTCCCCCTAATAGTTTGGTTATGTTCTGTACAGATGGTTTAACTGACCAAATTCAGGATGACGAGATCTATCAAATGGTGGTTCAATCGAAGAATATTGAATCGGCGTGTAAAAGGCTTGTACAAGAAGCTAAAGAACGAGGAGGTCACGATAATATTACCGTTACCATGATTACCAACAGTGAACTTGCAGGTATTTTCAAGAGGTGAAGCCGATGATTGGAGAACTGTTAATTAATCGATATCAAATAGTAATGCATGTTGGTACGGGAGGAATGGCATCGGTTTATAAAGCTAAGGATCAAATTTTAAACCGTTATGTTGCTATAAAAGTATTACTACCTCAATTTGCCCACGATGAGGAGTTCATAAAAAAGTTTCGCAGAGAAGCTCAAGCTGCTGCAAGCTTATCCCATTTTAACGTTGTGAGTATTTACGATGTAGGACAAGATGGGGATAGACATTTCATTGTAATGGAATATATTGAGGGGAAAAGTCTGAAGGAAGTTATTATAGAAAAAGCTCCGTTACCCGTAAACAAAGCGGTTGACATTGTCTGTCAAATTTCTGATGCTTTGATTCACGCCCATGCCAACAATGTGGTTCATAGAGATATAAAACCTCATAATATTTTAATTACAACAGAGGGTAAGGCTAAGGTAACTGATTTTGGTATAGCAAGAGCAGTATCCGAAGCTACACAAACCTATACTAGTTCTGTCATGGGCTCCGCCCACTACTTTTCGCCGGAACAAGCCAAAGGAAGTTATACTAGCGAACGTTCTGACATTTATTCGGTAGGTGTAGTTTTGTATGAAATGCTAACTGGTAATGTTCCTTTCAATGGCGGTAGTCCTGTATCTGTAGCCTTAAAGCATATTCAAGAAATGCCTGAAAAACCTACAAATTATAATCCTGATATACCTCAAGAGCTTGAACGTGTGATAATGCGTGCTCTAGAAAAAGATCAAGCTTTTAGATATCAAAATGTGAAAGATTTGATGGATGACTTGAGAAACTTTGTCGACAATCCCACCTACTCGTCATACTTTAATTCAGATTTTCAAGATGACTACTGCCTTCAAGACAAGTATTTTAAGGCAAATAACCATAGAGAAGGGGTATCACCTGAAGATTTTCCCACTCAGGAGATACCTGTAGTTGGGCAAGAACAAAGTTCGTCTACTTCTTCAGATCAAGGAACCGATAAGGTGGAGGGAAACAATGTGAACAAGAAAAAGCGTACTAAAAAATCCAGACCTAAAATTTCGATAAAGAAATTACTGCTGGCAATTTTGATACTTGGTGTGATTATTGGAGGAGTATCCTGGGGAGTTAATCGAATAATGGCTTTTTTAGTAGTTCCCCAAGTAACTGTACCTAATGTACAGGAAATGTCTTTAGATGAAGCCCAAGAAACTTTGCAAGAAGAAGGGCTTGATAGTGCAGTAACTGAAAGGGAACCTCATCCAGAAATTGAGGCAACTTATGTTATTCGGCAAGACCCTGAAGCTGACAGCACAGTTCGGCAAAATAGAACAATAGGTTTGATTATTAGTGAAGGTCCGGAATTACTGCAAGTACCGGACGTTGAAGGAATGAGCCAACGTGAAGCTGTAATAAAACTAGAACAAGGTGGATTTGAAGTTCAGGTAGAGGAAAAATATGACGAAGTAGAAGCTAATAAGGTGATATCTCAAGACCCAAGTGAAGATACAGAATTAGAGGAAGGTGAGCAGGTCTATATAACTGTTAGTTTAGGGGAAGAACCTTTTGTTTTACCAGACTTTGTCGGGGAAGATTTCGAAGAAATAGAAGAAGAAATTGATGATTTAGATTTAGAACTGAGAAACACTTATGAAGAAGAAGACCCCACATTACCTTCAGAAGTCATTACTAGACAATGGCCTGATTCCGGGGAAGAAGTGCAACCTGGGGACAATGTAGATCTTTGGGTTAATAAAGCAGAAGAACAGGACGAAGATGTAGAACGACATACTATACAGCTTGAGAATTTACCCACTGATGAGGAAATTAAAATCGTTGTTGATGATGAATTAGGAGCTCATGTAGTCTTTGAAGGAGTTCCTGAAGAAGATTCAATGGAAATTGAGGGAACAGAACAAGGAATAGTTGAAATATCTACCCAAGATGAACAAGGTGAATTCACACAGATTTACGATATCATAATTTTCCCCGAGTAAGGTGGGTGATAATAAATGCAGGGTAGAGTAGTCAAAATTATAAATGATTTCTATTATGTACAAGGCAATGAAAAGAACGCAACAATAGAATGTAAATTAAAAGGCAATTTAATTAAAGATAATAACTTTCCCTTAGTAGGAGACGTAGTTTTAGTGGAACTTACAGGGGAAGGGCAGGGTATGATATCAGATTTATCATCCCGAGAGAACCGGCTTGTAAAACCTGCAGTTGCCAATGTGGATCAGGTGATTGTAGTCACATCTGTCAAAAACCCTAAACCGAATCTCCAATTAGTTGACCGTCTATTGGTTTGGGCTTATTTTGAAGGATTACAGGGAATGGTCTGTATTAACAAAAGAGAACTAGACTATCAAAAAGCACAGGAATTGGCTGAAATATATAAAACTTCAGAGATAAATACAACCTTAATCAGTGTCAAGGAAAACGATCTGGATCATCTCCCAAAATTCTTTGAAAATAAAACTTCCGTTCTAGCTGGTCAATCTGGCGTAGGTAAATCCAGTATTTTAAACACCTTGAATCCGGACTTAAACTTGGAGGTAAATCCCGTAAGCAGAAAAGCTGGTACGGGCAAACATACCACCCGTCATTGTCAACTTTTAAAAGCCGGTGGAGGATTTTTAGTTGATACACCAGGATTTAACAAAAAAAAGTTGCCAGAAATAGTGCCAGAACAGCTAGAACTTGCATTTCCAGAAATAAAAAAGCATTCTTCAGATTGCAAATTTAATGACTGCTCTCATAGAAAGGAACCTGATTGTCAAGTTAAGAAATTGGTCGGCACTGATATACCTACTACGAGATACGAACACTTTGTCAAATTTTTTGAAGAATTGGTAGACATGGAAAGGAGTTTTTGATGATGACATTAGTGGCACCATCAATATTATCAGCTGATTTATTGAAGTTAGAAGAGCAGATCAAGGCTGTTGAAGCTGCTGGGGCAGATATGATTCACGTCGATGTAATGGATGGACGATTCGTTCCCAATATAACCATGGGACCCAAAATTGTTGAAGCCCTCAAGAGAATAACCTCTATTCCTTGTGATGTACATTTGATGATTGAAGAACCGGAAAAGTATATCGACAAATTCGCTCAAGCAGGTGCCGATATATTGACTATTCATCAGGAAGCTTCATTGCATTTGGACAGAAATATAGAAGCAATTACTGCACATGATATTAAAGCTGGAGTTTCTTTAAACCCTGCTACACCTTTAGAGCAAATAAAGTGGGTATTACCAAAACTGGATCAGGTTTTATTGATGAGTGTTAATCCTGGGTTTGGTGGACAAAAATATATACCATATGTATCAGGCAAAATAAGCGATTTGGATAAAATTCGAAAGGCGGGTAAATATAGCTTTATGATTCAAGTTGATGGAGGAATAAATCACAGTAATGCCAAACAGGTGCTGGACTCTGGTGCAGATATACTGGTAGCAGGCTCTGCTATATTTTCATCCAAACTGGGGTTAGAACAAGCTATTAAATTGTTAAAATACCCTTCCCCAGATCCAACTTCTATTTAGATTTTCTCTAAAATTTGTACATGCCGATTTTTCGAAAAGAGTTCATAGTTAAACATAGATTAGTGAATTATGCATAAAATATAATAAACAAAATAGAAGAAAGTAACATTCTGTCGGTTTCAATAATAGAATAATACCAACCCAAATTTGGTGTTGAAATAATTAATTATTATTTGGGGGAGGGATTTGAATGAAATTTTATACAATCAAATTACCTGGGTTTTTAGCTAAATTATTGAGAGGTTTTTTAGGTAAAGGGAATAAGGGACAGGAGTCGTAAAATAAAATAAATAAAAAAGCGCTTTTACAGCGCTTTTTTACTTAAAATGCTCTTTCTATTTTCCCGGCTTTAATACACTGGGTGCACACTTTAACTTTTTTAGGTCTGCCATCGACCATGGCTTTTAATTTTTGGATATTCCCCTTCCATTTTCTTTTTGTTTTCTTATTGGAATGGGATACACTTGCACCGGAGTTATTTCCTTTACCGCAAATTTCACATAAATTAGCCATTTTTATACCCCCTTTATTTTGATATTGGATGAGTTGTTCTACCTGTTTATTTTCTAACTAAGTAATTATAATAATACCAACTAAACTATGTGTATTTTAGCATAAGATACATTAACTGACAAGAAAAGAAGGAATTATCGAAAAGCATATTGAATTATAGACTTGGATAAAGCTAGGGTTAAGTACTATAATATCCTTATAAAAAGGAGGTGAATCCTGGCGTATAAGCCAGGTTTAATATGAAAGGAAATATCTTTGAAACGCAATATGGCCAAATTTCGTTATCCGAACAAGTAATTGCCACTATAGCAGGGATTTCAGCTATTGAATGTTACGGATTAGTAGGGATGGCTTCTCGCAGGTTAAAAGACGGTATAAATGAAATTCTAAGAAAAGAAGATTTAAGCAAAGGTGTTGAGATTAAAGTTTCAGAAGACAAGCTGGTCATTGAACTATATATCATCGTCAGTTATGGTACTAAAATATCCGTAGTAGCCCATAATGTTATGGAAAAAGTAAAATACACTGTGGAATATTATACTGGACTGGAAGTTGAGGAAGTAAATATCAATGTACAGGGTGTAAGGGTTCAGGAGTAAAGGGGGTACAAATATTGAGTAAAGAAACCATTGACGGATTAATGTTAAAACAAATGATAGCTGGTGGAGCAGTTTCATTAAATAAAGCAAAAGAAGAAATTAATTCTCTCAATGTTTTTCCCGTACCTGACGGTGATACGGGTACTAACATGAATTTAACAGTAAAATCGGCTAAGGAAGAGGCTGAAAAAGTTACTACTAATCATGCTGGTGAAGTGGCCAAGGCTATCTCAAAAGGAGCATTAATGGGAGCACGAGGTAATTCAGGTGTTATTTTAAGCCAGCTATTTAGAGGCTTTGCTAAAGAGTTAGAACAGTATGCTGAAATAGATGTGAAAACCTTTATCAAAGCCATGAATTCTGGTGTAAACACAGCTTACAAAGCTGTTATGAAGCCAGTTGAAGGTACTATTTTAACTGTTGCTAAAGATGCTGCTAAAGGAGGACAAAAATATGTCCGCAACAAGTCAGAAACTAATTTTAATGAACTATTAAATTATGTAATTCAAAGTACTGATGAAGGTGTTCAAAGAACACCACAACAATTAAAGGTTCTAAAAGAAGCTGGTGTAGTAGATGCTGGAGGTAAAGGATTATACTATATTTACTATGGATTTTTAATGGGACTTTCTGGCGAGGATTTTTCCTCTTTGAAGGTAGATATACCTATCGCCGAAAGTCAGATTCCTGAAGGTCATCACGAAGAAGATGCTGATTTGGTTTACAAATTTTGTACGGAATTTATTCTTTCTGGTGTAAATCAGCCAGAAGAAACTGAGAAGACTCTCAAACAGGAATTGATGGCCTATGGTGATTCTTTACTGGTAGTAGGTGAAACTGATATAGTTAAAGTCCATGTACATACTAATCGACCGGGAAAAGTCCTGGAAGATTCAATGAAATTTGGAGAACTAACAGACATCAAAATAGATAATATGAAAAAACAACACGATACAGAAATAATTAAAAATGAAGAACCAGGGGATAGTAAGGAAGACGAGTTTAATGAAGAACAAATAGATAAGGTGGGAGTTATAACGGTTGTTAATGGAGCTGGTTTTGATGAGATCTTTCAAAGTTTAGGTGCTTCTCATGTAGTTACAGGCGGACAAACTATGAACCCTAGCACTGAAGATTTAATTAACGCAATTAATCAAATACCTGAGTCCAGTGTTATTTTATTACCGAATAATAAGAACATTATTATGGCTTGTGAGCAGGCTAAGGAAATATCAGACAAACAGGTAGAAGTTATCCCTACAAAAACGATCCCTCAAGGTATAAGCTCTATGATGGCCTTTGACCCAGAAGCCGACGATATGAAAGAAATGGCTGAGGATATGGGAGACGCTTCTCAAGAAGTTATTACTGGAGAAATAACTTACGCCGTTAGAGATACTAAGATTGATGATATGGATATTAAAAAGGATGAAATAATAGCTATAGTAGATGGGAAAATCACTAATCACGGAACTGAATCTGAACAAGTGTTATTAGATGCTTTAAATGATTTAGTTTCGGAAGACCACGAAATTATAACCATTTATTATGGTGAAAATACTAATAAATCTAAAGTTGATAATTTAATTTCAGATCTAGAAGGTATTTTCACCGACTGTGAAATTGAAAGCCATTACGGAGGTCAACCGTTATATTACTATACATTTTCTGTGGAGTAATTAAGGAGGCTAGACTATGACGATTCATATAGTAACTGATAGTACATGTGATTTACCTAAAGAAATAATAGAAAAATATAGTATCAATGTAGTACCCTTAAACGTTCATTTTGCGGAAAATACCTATAAAGACAAGATTGACTTATTTCCTGATGAATTCTACCAAAAATTAGTGAATTCACAGGAACATCCCGAAACTTCTCAACCTTCTCCAGGAGATTTTGTAAACTGTTATCAAGAAATTGCAGGGGAGAAGGATCAAATATTATCAATACATTTGTCCTCAGAGCTTAGTGGCACATTTCAATCAGCTAATATTGCTAAGGAAATGCTACCTGATTTAGATATTACGGTGATTGATTCTAAATTGGCATCCCTGGCTATGGGATTATTAGTCAAAAAGGCTGCAGAAGCAAGAGAGCAAGGAGCTTCTATGGAAGAAATTGTCGACAAAATTGATGTTTTGAAAGAAAAAATTACCTTGTATTTTTTTGTGGATACTTTGGAATATTTAAAACGAGGAGGCAGAATTGGTAAGGCTCAAGCCCTGGTAGGCTCTCTTTTAGATATCAAACCGATATTAACCATTAATAATGAGGGAATCATTGAACCCATTGATAAAGTGAGAACAAAAAAGAAAGCAATAAACAAGGTAATTGATCTATTAAAAGAAGCAAAGGGAGACGTGAATGTAACGGCGGGAATTCTTTATAGTGGTAATGAACAAGAAAATCTAGATATGATTAAAACTAAAATTAGCGAAGAATTTAATTGTGAAGACATGGTGATTTCACCCTTCGGACCTGTTATTGGAGTCCATGTTGGTCCAGGGGCCTTTGGAGTATGTATGATTTAACAAATAAAATTTAATAATTCATCATAAATCCGAACACAAGGGTGTTTATTGCCCTTGTGTTTTTTAGTTAGGAAAACACTTCTAGTATTAAGTCTTGCTAAGGGAGAAATAATACAAATAGACAATAAAGAAGGAGGTGACAATATGGGTACAGGTCAAAAAAGAAACAAAGCTCTTGTAGAAGGTGCCGAGAGAGGCCTTTACCAATTCAAATATGAAGTAGCTAGCGAACTAGGAATTCAGCCTCCTCAAAGTGACTATTGGGGTAATCTTACCTCAAGAGACTGTGGTGCAGTAGGAGGCAACATGACTAGAAAGATGGTTGAAGCTTATGAAAACCAGTTGAGCCAAACAGGAGGTCAATAACAGAATATCTTCACACATATAAGTTAACAGGGCCGGGTAGACTTAGATCTACCCGGTTTTATTTATATTCTCTAATAAATTTATTATAACCCAACGAAAAGGTTAAAAATGAAAAATGTAACATAAAAAAGAAAATTTTTTCCCTTTTATTAATAAACCAGGGTCTTATAGACCCTGGTTTACGGGAGAGGAGAAACCGGAGGAAGAGTTTGGGGTTAACCCTTCTATGAATATTATTACCATTTAAGTAAAGAGTATACACTATTAAAAAATTTTGTAGCCAACATTACGAAACTTAATTGAAATTTCTTTTTTTTGTTGGTAGAATATAGATGTTCTAAATCATTTATAATACAAGTGGTGAATATATAATATGAGGATAATAGCTGGATCAAAAAAGGGGCTAAAACTACATAGCTTAAAAAGTAATAAAATCAGACCAACTTCGGATAAGGTTAAAGAATCAATATTTAACATGCTACAAGATATCACGGATACCCATGTTCTTGATATGTTTTGCGGTAGTGGTAATTTAGGTTTAGAGTCACTTAGCCGTGGGGCTAGGGATGTTACATTCATTGACAATAATATTTCTGCTATCAAATTGGTGCGAAATAATGTGAAATTATGTGAATTTTCATCACAAGTCGAAATTATTAAAGACGATATTTTTAAATGGTTGTCAAAGGGAGTGCAAGCAAAAAATACAGCTTTTGACTTAGTTTTTGCAGATCCGCCGTACAGACAAGGTTATACTGATAAATTGTTGAGTTCTGAAGAGTTAGCTGCCATAATATCCCATGGTGGTTTATTAATTTTAGAACATGAGCAAGGGAAATTAATTGAAACTGAGCTAAAACTATGGAAACAAGTAAAGGAAAAAAATTATGGTGATACTACAATTACAATCCTAACACCGTTAAGGAGTGAATAGTTATGAAAACGGTAATTTATCCCGGAAGTTTTGATCCACCAACAAATGGCCATTTGGATATTATTCAAAGAGCTGCTCGGGTTTTTGATAAAGTTATAGTTGCTGTGTTAAATAATCCAGAGAAAAACCCTATGTTTACAGTGGCAGAACGTCGAAAAATGTTGGAAATGATCACTAAGGAATATGCCAATGTAGAAATTGATGATTTTAATGGGTTACTAGTTGATTATGTTAGAGAAAAACAAGTTAGCATAGTTATTAAAGGTCTTCGAGCTATATCGGATTTTGAAAATGAAATGCAAATGGCTCTGACGAATAGAAAATTAGCACCTGATATTGAAACTATTTTCATGATGACTAATCATAAATGTTCATTTTTAAGTTCCAGTGTAGTAAAAGAAGTAGTAGCTTTTGATGGATGTATTGAGGGATTAGTACCAGAACAAATTCAAGACTACATTATTGAAAAAAGGAACTCTCAAAGGAAATGATATCATATATCCGTAATTATTTACGGTTTTTAAACAGGACTAATACTTTTTTGCTAATCCCTAGAGTATATAATAACATTAGTAAAATTGTGAACAATATTAGGATAATAAATACACTTAGGGACCAAGTGACTCCTAAACCCCAAGTATAAATTAATTCTGTCCCTGTTTTGGAAATTGCCGTTACTGTATGAGAAAGACTGATATCAGCGAAAATATAATTTACAACTGGTATTGTATAAATTGCTGCTAACAATCCGTGTACCACTCTAGCACATATAAAAGGAATAATGTTAATATCTGTATCACTGGTTATACTTGCAACTTGTGCATGGACTGATAAACCACTCCAAGCGATGATTGCTCCCACAGCCATTAACTTTTGTACTAAAGGAATTTCAGCAGGCAAATTGCCGGCGATTTCGGAGCCAAGAGAAATTTCGAAAAAACCACTAATAATTGCTGGAATTAAATCGGGCTCTAGCCCCACAGATACAAAAATTGGTGCCAAAATTGCTGTTATCAAATCAACTACTCCTACAACTGTTAAAATTCTTATAATTACTGAAAAAAGTATAATAAAGCCTCCGATAAGTAATAAATTGTTGACCGAGTTTTTTATTGCATCCCCTAATAATTTACCCATGGTGCGTCCGTCCCGGTCTTTTGCATCGAACATAGCTTTAAATGCTCTAATAACTATATGTTCTTGGCTTTTTGGTTCTTTTGTTATATCAGAACTATTTTTTTTGTAAAATCGCATTAATAAACCCACAGTAAAACTAGACATATAATGGGCTGCAGCTATCATTAAACCTAATTGGGCATTGTGAAACATTCCTACTGCTACAGCCCCGAACATAAAAAGTGGATCAGCAGTATTGGTAAAGCACAATAATCTTTCCGCCTCAGTTTTAGTAAGCATACTGTCCCTTCTAAGCTTGGATGTTAGAATGGACCCAATGGGAAATCCAGAAGCCAAACCTACTGCCATAACAAAAGAACCGGCTCCAGGCACATTAAATATTGGCCTCATTAATGGTTCTAACATAACTCCCATGAAGTGGACAACGCCGAGACCCATTAAAATTTCTGCCCCGATAAAAAAAGGTAGTAAAGCCGGAAAAACTACTTCCCACCAAATATTAAGGCCATCAACTGCCGCGTCAAAAGCCCTATCAGGAAAAAGTATTAAAGAAATGGTTAGAAATGCTGCACTACATGATAGGAATAGATGAAATAATTTCCCTCCTTTAATGTTATCCATAATCAATTCCTCCTTAAAACCGGGTACATTATCATTTATATTGGTAAAAAAGGGGAATATACTTAGATTAGAGGTGGTTATTTTGACTAAAAAAATAGGTTTAGCTTTGAGCGCCGGCTCAGCCCGGGGCTTGGCTCATATAGGTGTTTTAAAAACATTAATTGACAATAATATTCCAATTGATTGCATTGCAGGAACCAGTATGGGTAGTATGGTAGGAGGTTTGTATGCTGCAGGGATACCAATTGATATTATCGAGGGCTTATCTTTAAATTTAACACAAAAAAAATGGGTGGATATAGGTGTGCCTAGAAAGGGATTTATTCGAGGTGATAAAGTTTTACAAATTCTGCGCATGTTAACTAAAGACAGCGCTATTGAAAATACCAAAATTCCCTTTGGTTGTGTGGCGACTGAATTAAACACTGGAGAACGAATTGTTTACAAACAAGGGAATTTAGCGGAAGCTATCAGGGCAAGTATTTCTATTCCGGGAGTTTTTACTCCATACGAATACGAAGGAAAAACTCTAGTAGATGGGGCATTAGTAGACCGACTACCTGTAAGTTTGTGTCGCGCTTTAGGAGCCGATTGTGTAATTTCAGTAGATGTGAGTACCCACGTGTCTAATGCTAGTATTACTAATATATTTGATGTGATAGTCCAATCAATGAATATAATGCAAGCTGAAATGTTAAAAGAAAGAAGAGAAGATAGCGATATTCTGATTAGGCCTGATGTACAAAGTATTACACCCAATCAATTCCAAAAGGCAGAAGAAGCTATTGAAGCAGGCAAAGAAGCATGTCAGGAAGTTTTACCAGCTTTAAAACAAGTAGTCGAGGAGTGTTAAAAAATGACTAACTCTAAATCACTCATTGCAAGAATTTTACAAACCTTTGCTGTAGTTGCCGTCCTAATATTATTACTAAGTCAGGTGACGCCAGATTATTATCTGGTACAACCAGGTACACCTTTAGAGTTGAGTGAGGTTATTGAAATAGACAATGATAGCCAAAAATTTGGCAATTTGTTTTTGACAACAGTGAATCAATCTCGCACCAGTGGAGTATCATTTTTGTATGGATTACTTAATCCCAATGCTGAATTACATGAAATAGAAGAAGTGATACCTCCGGAAATGGATGTGGAAGAGTATCGAGAGATGATGCAGCAACGCATGACGGACAGTCAAAACATAGCAAAAACAGTTGCTCTAGAAAATTTGGGTCATGAAATAGAATTTACTGGAGAAGGTATAAAGGTATTAGAGCTAGCAGAGGATAGTCCTGCAGAAAACATTTTAAAAAAAGATGATATTATCACTAAAGTCAACGGAGAACCCATATATTTAGCCGAAGAATTAGTCGGTTATATAGAAAATCATCCTATTGGTGAAACTGTAGAATTGACAATTGAACGAAATAACCAAGAGGAGCTAAAAACTGTAGAAACGAAAGCTCATCCTGATAATCCGGATAATTCATACTTGGGCGTTTTTATAAAAACTGTCAAATGGGAACCTATACTACCAGTTGATATAAATTTTGAAACAGGAGGTATTGGTGGTCCTTCAGCAGGTTTGATGTTTGTTTTAGAAATCATGAATCAGTTAACTGAAGAAGACTTAAGTCAAGGGCGAGTAATTGCAGGTACAGGGGCGATAGATTTAGATGGTTCCGTTAATGCGGTAGGAGGAGTAAGACATAAAGTTCGAGCTGCAGAAGCCCAAGGCGCTACTTACTTCCTGGTTCCCGAAAACAATTATGAAGAAGCTCAACAAGGGGCCGAAGATATCAAAGTTGTCAAAGTAACAAATATTGAAGAAGTTCAAGATTTTTTGGAATCACTTTAATGTAAATTTAGTCAGGATGTACAATAGGAGGCCTTATATATTCTTCTCGACCGTCTTTTTGTTTTAATAAATTATAAAAGGCTGATGCCTTCACTTCCCAGTGAAAGCATTGGCGGCAATAATGTGACAAAGACCTCAAGTCACGGGCTGGACGGGTTAAAATTGGTAAAGAAGCTCTGTCAGATATTGTTTTTAATGCCTGTCTGCCTCGTTGATTCATACCTAAAACTCTTAAGTATGGAGGACCTGTGGTATTGAAATGGTTAAGTAGTGATTTGTCAATTTCCATGAGGGCATGCAACATCAGTCTGTTTAAACGAGTTCTTGTATAGCGCTTGGTTTTTAATTTGGATATAAACTCTTCTAATGTGCACGAATCAAGGGAAGCATTATAAATGCGGTTTTCTAAGCCCTGTTCCCACTCCATTAGTTGTTCAATAGTTTCCTTATTCGTTATCCTAAATTTATAAAGTATATGCTGTTCAAGCATTTTGAAAAATATCCAATCTGTTTTATTTTGAGATAGTAAATTCCAAGTTTGATCAGGTACAGTGTGTTTAATTAGAGATAAATCGCCATTTTTGGCTGCCTGTCTAATAGCTGTAGCGCTGCTAAATTTGCCGGATATTTCACTTTTGTGGTAAGGGCTTCCCTGTCTTTGGACTGTTATACAGCTGATATCACTAGACAGTAGATCGTGACTTTTTAGATATTCGATTCCAAGTATATCATTGGAAGCTAGCTCATTTAAATTTAAAGCCTTAGCCAATGCTTCAGAAAAATTAAATCCTTGGTCTAAGTAGTTATGCAAAGTTTGTCGAAAGTGCTCAGATTCTTCTAAAGACAACTTGGCTGCTCTTTGTAGTAATGTTAGATCTCCAGTTTCACTTCCAAAAGATTGGTAGCTGATAACCCCGGAATCCTTTAACAAAGCAACTGCTCCTTGGGCAAATTCTCGGGCACTTTGAGTAGCCCATAAAAAAGGCAGTTCGACTACTAAGTCAACTCCTTGATTCAAGGCCATTTCAGCCCTTGTCCATTTATCAATAATAGCTGGCTCTCCTCGTTGCACCCAATTGCCGCTCATAACAGCCATGACAAAATCAGGGCGAATTTGCTCTAAACTATTAGTAATATGATATAAATGTCCGTTGTGAAATGGATTGTATTCAGCAATGATACCAAGCCCTTGCATATTTAAAGAACCCCCTGTTAGATAATTTGAGTTATGTAATAATTGTTTCTCGGCGGGAATTGTGTTATCCTTCCTATACATACCATTCTTGACAAAAAAAGAGGAGTTAATTATAATATAACCTGTTTAAGGAGCATAGGAGGACAGCTTATGAAGGTATTATTAAATGCTTTAAAAAGTGCACCTGAAGGAACTAAGAAGTATCAAAGGGAGGTACATCCACCTCAAGATTTAAAAAACAGTGTACAACCCGCTAAAGTTGATTTTACGGCGACTTATACGGGAAACGGAATTTTAATTACGGGACAACTTGAAACAACATACGACACCAACTGTGATCGCTGTTTAAAGCCAGCAAAAAAAGAGATATCCATTAATTTTCAAGAAGAGTTTCGCCAGATGGAAAGCAGTCAATTAGATCAGGATGAAGAAGACCAAGAGGAAGAAGATGATGAGAAAGAAGTTGTCTTAGACAGTGAAGATCTAAATGTGGATTATTTTAGTGGAAATGAATTAGATCTAACAGACTTATTCAGACAGATGTTAATTTTAGCGATTCCTCCAAAAGTTGTATGTCAAGAAGACTGTCCTGGTTTATGTCCACATTGCGGAGTGGATTTGTCATCAAAAAAATGTCAGTGTAAAGGGATGGACATTGACCCTCGGATGGCTAAACTGCAAGAGTTAAAAAAAGATTTATAGTAACTAATCAAGGAGGTGTGAATTAATGGCAGTACCAAAGAAAAGGACTTCAAAAACTCGAACAAATCGTAGAAGAGCTCAAAAGAAAGCGAGAGCACCACAGTTTGTTGAGTGCCCTCAATGTAGAGAAAAGAAATTACCGCACAGAATTTGTCAAAGTTGTGGGCATTACAAAGGTGAAGAAATTATAGAAGTATAATTAGTATTGCAAGCACCTACAGGCCTCATATTATGTTGCCGGTAGGTGCTTTTTTCTTGCAATTCAATTGGTGATATATTATACTGTTTTTGAAATTAACTGGTAGTTAACTTATAGTTAATTAGAATTTAAAATCCTTAATTTCTAATAGTATATCACCTTAGATTCTATACATTATTGATATAAATTAGTTCCAACAGGATTTTTATAATAAGGGGGAAAACTATGATTAGAGTAGCTTTAGATGCTATGGGTGGAGATCATGCCCCAAAAGCGCCTGTGAAAGGTGCTTTGTTAGCTGTACAAGAGTTACAAGAAATTTCGATTTCTCTTGTCGGTCAAAAAGAATTAATTGAACAAGAACTTTCTCGAATAAAAAGCGAAGATTTTGATGATGATAACATACATATAGTTGATGCACGGGAAATAATATCAGGTGAAGACAATCCAACTCAAGCAATTAGAGAAAAAAAAGACTCCTCCTTAGTAAAGGCCATGAACTTATTAAAAGATAATCAAGTAGAAGCTGTAGTTAGTGCTGGAAATACCGGGGCGTTTATGGCTGGAGGGTTGCTCAAACTCGGAAGACTAGCAAATATCAAAAGGCCTGCTTTAGCACCTGTTTTTCCAGCTTTTGATGGAAATGGGACTGTTGTATTAGACGTTGGTGCTACTATGGATCCTAAACCAGAACACTTAAAAGATTTTGCAATTATGGGAAGTGTTTATGCAGAAAAAGTACTTGGTCGTGAACGACCACGGGTGGGACTAATAAATGTAGGTGAAGAAGCAGGTAAAGGTAATCAACTTACTAAGGAAAGCTATAGTTTATTAGAGACTGCTCCTATTAACTTTTGTGGTAATGTGGAAGCCAGGGAATTGTTATCAGGTGATTTTGATGTGGTTGTATGTGAAGGTTTTATGGGAAATGTACTTCTCAAATTTATGGAAGGCATAGGAAAAGGACTTTTTGGGACAATGAAAGACGAATTTACTGCGGATTTTAAGAGTAAACTTGGAGCTTGGATGTTAAAACCTCGTATGAAGTCTCTTAAAAGTAGATTTGATTACAATGAGTATGGAGGAGCACCTTTTCTAGGAGTGAACGGAATTCTTGTGAAAAGTCACGGTTCCTCCAATGAAACCGCCATTAAAAATGCTATTGTGCGCCAAGTATATCATTTTGTCAATAACGAAGTTTTGACGGCTTTTTCACAGGAAATAGAGAAAGGGGTAGAAACTGATGAGTAATGCGAAAATACTGGCCACAGGAAAAAGTGTACCTGATTCAATTTTCACCAATGAAGATTTGGAGAAGATGGTGGAAACCAGTGATAGTTGGATCACATCAAGAACAGGCATCAAGGAACGTAGGATTGCAGATGAAAACACAGCTACGTCTCATTTGTCAGTACAAGCGGCCGAAATAGCTTTGAACAAATCTGGAATTGAACCAGCCGATTTGGATATGATCATTGTAGCTACGGTTACTCCTGACATGGCTTTCCCTTCTACGGCTTGCCTTGTTCAAGATAAATTAGGAGCTGATCAAGCATGTGCATTTGACTTGGAAGCTGCCTGTACAGGCTTTTTGTATGGATTGCGGATAGCCAGTCAGTTTATAGCTACTGATACCCATAAATATATCTTGGTTATAGGATCAGAAACCCTGTCCAAAATTGTTGATTGGGAAGATAGAAACACCTGCGTTCTTTTTGGTGATGGAGCCGGCGCAGCAGTACTTGGCCCTGTAGAGAATGGTGAAGAAGACAAAGGTTTGATCTCTTTTGATTTAGGTGCTGATGGCTCCAAGGGGGAATTATTGCAGCAACCTGCAGGAGGTTCCTTAAAGCCGGCTACATTAGAAACAGTTAGTAGTAAAGAGCATTTTATCAAAATGAATGGAAATGAAGTCTTTAAATTTGCTGTGAAAGTTATTGGTGATACAACGGAAAAGGCTTTGAAAAAAATTGACAAAACAACTGAAGATATTGATTTATTTATTCCTCATCAGGCAAATCAGAGAATTATTGATTCCGCTACTAATCGTCTTGGTATAAGTAAGGAGAAAACTTTTGTTAATCTACAAAATTATGGAAATATGTCAGCAGCTTCGATTCCGGTTGCTTTAGATGAAGCTATTGAAGAAAATTTAATAAAGGAAGATGACTTGGTTGCCTTAGTAGGTTTTGGTGGAGGTTTGACCTGGGGCTCTTGTCTCATTAAATGGTAGTAGAAAATGGAGGGTTTATCATGAATACTAAACAATTATTACAATTACTTGATATTGATTATCCTATAATTCAAGGTGGGATGGCTTGGGTTGCCACAGGTGAATTGGCTGCTGCTGTATCTGAAGCCGGTGGCCTAGGAATGATTGGAGCGGGTAATGCACCTGTAGATGTAGTAGAAAAAGAAATAAACAAGGTCAAAGCTAAAACAGATAATCCCTTTGGAGTTAATATTATGTTACTTTCCCCCTTTGTTGATGAGATTGTGGATTTAGTTATTCAAAAACAAGTTCCCGTAGTGACTACTGGAGCAGGAAACCCTGGAAAATATATGGACAAATTTAAAGAGGCAGGTATTAAAGTAATTCCCGTAGTCCCATCAGTTGCTTTAGCCAAAAGAATGGAAAGACAAAAAGTCGATGCTGTAATTGCCGAAGGTACTGAAGCAGGTGGTCACATAGGTGAATTAACTACCATGGCCTTGGTGCCACAAATTGTAAATTCTATAAACTTACCGGTAATTGCGGCAGGAGGTATTGGCGATGGCCGTGGATTAGTTGCAGCTTTAGCTTTAGGAGCTTCAGGAGTGCAAATGGGAACCAGATTTGTTATGTGTCATGAGTGCACTGCTCATGATAATTATAAACAAGCTATCAAGAAAGCAAAAGATAGGGATACCTTGGTTACAGCTCGTTCCACGGGACATCCTGTACGTACTATTAAAAATAAGTTAACCAAAAAGTTTACTAAAATGGAACAACAGGGAGTTCCCAAAGAGAAAATTGAAGAATTAGGTGCAGGTATGCTGTCAAAAGCTGTTAATGAAGGTGATGTTGAGGAAGGCTCAGTTATGGCAGGACAAATTTCTGGTTTGGTAAGCCAGGAACAGAGTGCCAGGGAGATTATCGAAGAAGTTATGACTGAAGCTAAAAATTTAGTGGACAGTTTTGATTCAAAGAATTTGGAAAGGTGAGGTGAAATGTATGAAAAAACTAGGCTTTTTGTTTCCGGGCCAAGGTGCTCAATACGTAGGAATGGGAAAATTTCTATATGATAATTACCAACCAGCCCAAAAAATCTTCGAAACAGCAGGTGAAGTTCTGGGTTTTGATATAAAGGACAAGATTTTTAACGGAACAAAAGAAGATTTACGTAAAACAGAATTAACACAACCAGCTATTTTGACAACTTCAGTCGCTTCTGCTACGGTATTACAGGAACAAGGTTTGGCACCGCAAGGTGCTGCAGGGCTTAGTTTGGGAGAGTACAGTTCACTGGTGATAGCAGGATCCATCAAATTTGAAGATGCTCTTGTTATTGTTCAAAGAAGAGGACAATATATGCAAGAAGCCGTCCCTGAAGGTAAAGGCAAAATGGTATCTGTTTTAGGTTTAGAAGATAAACAGGTTGAAAAAGCTTGTGAAATGGTGAGAACAGAAACTGATAAATATGTGGTTCCTGCTAATTATAACAGTCCTAAGCAGATTGTCATCTCCGGAGAGGCCGAGGGTGTTGAATTGGCCAAAGAGAAATGTCATGAACTAGGTGCAAAAAGAACTAAAGAAGTTTCCGTAAGTGCGCCTTTTCATTGTGAATTACTTGAGCCAGCTGCAGCTAAACTAAAGGTAGAACTGGATCAAATTGAAATTAAAGAACCAGAAATTGATGTAATATCAAATGTGACTGGAGAACCTTTTCAAACGGCTCAAGAAGTCCGTGAAAATTTAATTAGACAGGTGAAATCCCCAGTGTTATTACATCAGTCGTTTACTAAAATGATTAACATGGGATATGATGGTTTTATCGATGTAGGTCCAGGTAACACTATGACGAAGCTTTTAAGTAAAGTTGACCGTAAGGTTTATCAGACTTCAGTTGATAAAGGAAATAATTTACAAGAATTGTTATCTAATAAGGAGGACCTGCTTAAATGAGTAAAATTGCTGTTATTACTGGCGGTTCTAGGGGTATAGGTAGAAGTGTTACACTAAACTTAGCAAAAGCTGGGTATGATGTTTTAATTAATTATTCTTCTAACTCCAGTGCTTGCCAAGAAGTTAAAAAGGAAGTTGAAGCTATTGGACAACGGGCCGAATGTTATCAGGCCGCTGTAGAGAATTATCAAGATGTTGAAGCAATGGGTAATTATGCTATGGAAAAATACGGAAATATAAATGTATTGGTCAATAATGCAGGGATTACTCAAGATAAACTTTTTCTGAGAATGAAAGAACAAGATTTTGAAAAAGTGATTGATGTGAATCTTAAAGGTGTTTATAATTGTAGTAAAGTGTTTTCAAAACCTATGATCAAAAATAGATCAGGTACAATAATTAATATGGCATCTATTGCTGGGATCATAGGAAATGCAGGCCAAGCAAATTATTCAGCCAGTAAAGCTGGTGTCATAGGTTTAACGAAAACTTTAGCACGTGAATTAGCACCAAGGGGAGTTAGAGTTAATGCTGTCGCTCCTGGCTTTATAGATACAGAGATGACTGAGAACCTATCGGAACAAGTAAAAGAGGAGTTATTAAATCAAATACCTATGAAGAGATATGGTTGCCCTGAAGAAGTGGCTGAAACTGTACTATTTTTAACTGAACAGGCTACATATTTGACTGGACAAGTGATTAATGTAGATGGTGGTATGGTGATGTGATTTTAAAACCCTAGTTTATTACAAATATTAACTAATACATTATTATAGTACCTAGCACTAAAGAGGGGAGGTGACAATGTGGCTACCTTTGATAAAGTGAAAGACATTGTTGTGGATCAGCTGGGAGTAGATGAAGATCAAGTGACTATGGAAGCTAATTTCACTGAAGACTTAGAAGCTGATTCTTTAGACATTGTGGAATTAATTATGGCTATGGAAGAAGAGTTTGACATGGAAATCTCAGATGAGGAAGCTGAGAAAATGAGCACTGTTGGTGATGTTGTTAATTATATTGAACAGAATCAGTAATATGAGAAAGTCCCTATAGGGACTTTCTCTAAATTATAGATTTTAGGTAAACAAGCAATAAGTTGTTTTAGCAAGCTATCAAACCTATCTTTACTGAAAGTGGGTGATTAATTTGAACAGGGTTGTTGTGACTGGCTTGGGAGTTATCAGTCCTAACGGTTTAGGTAAAGAACAGTTTTGGAATGCACTACAAAATGGGAGCAGCGGAGTAGATGAAATCACATCTTTTGATACCGAAGAATTTTCAACAAAAATAGCTGGTGAAGTATTAGACTTTGAAGCCACAGACTTTTTTAGTAAAAAAGAAGCGAGGAGAATGGATAGGTTTGTTCAATTTGCGTCAGCTGCTAGTCAGATGGCTGTCGATGATGCAGCTCTTGAAATAACTGATGAATTGAAAAATTCAGTAGGAGTTTCTATAGGCTCAGGAATAGGTGGACTACAAACCTTAGAAGAAAGTCATAAAAAGCTAATGGAAAAAGGGCCTAAAAGAGTAAGCCCCTTATTTATTCCCATGATGATTGCTAATATGGCTTCGGGTAAGGTGTCAATAGATTTGGGTGCAAAAGGACCAAATTTGACTTTAGTAACTGCTTGTGCTACTGCTGCTCATGCTATCGGTGAATCGCTCAGAATACTTCAAAGGGGTGAATGTGATGTGATGATCACCGGAGGATCTGAAGCGACTGTCACACCTTTAGCTATTGCAGGATTTGGTTCTATGAAGGCATTATCAACGCGAAATGACGATCCCCAAAAAGCAAGTCGGCCCTTTGATAAAAATAGGGACGGATTTGTAATGGGAGAAGGAGCTGGAGTTTTAGTTCTGGAAACTCTAGATCATGCAATCAAAAGAAATGCACCTATCTATGCGGAAGTAGCAGGATTTGGCATGACAGGTGATGCTTATCATATGACTGCTCCTTGTCCAGATTCCACTGGAGCCATTGCTTGTATGGAAGAAGCCATTCAGGATGCTGGTATTTCAAAAACTGAAATTCAGTATATAAATGCTCACGGCACTTCCACCGAGTATAATGACAGATTAGAAACTTTAGCCATCAAAGAAGTTTTCCAAGAACATGCCGAAAATTTACTGGTAAGTTCAACCAAATCCATGACAGGCCACTTATTGGGGGCAGCAGGAGGGGTTGAAAGTGTAGCTACATTACTTTCAATGACAAATAATTATGTTCATCCGACTATAAATTTAGAAACTCATGACCCTAAATGTGACCTGGATTACGTACCCAATGAGGGACGCCATGCGGAACTAGATACTACTTTAGTGAATAATTTTGGCTTTGGTGGGACAAATGCTAGCTTAATTTTTAAAAGCTTGAAGGATTAACTATTTAAGTGAGGGATGTAAAATGGGTAAGGAATGCCGCGATATTGTTGAACTAAAAGAAAAGTTAGGTATTTATGTGGATGATAAGTTACTACTACAAGCAGTGACTCATACTTCCTATGCCCATGAACAAAAAGATGTTGTTGATCACAATGAAAGGCTTGAGTTTTTAGGAGATGCTGTTTTAGAACTGGCAATCAGCGAAACATTATATAAAAAATACCCTGAGCTACCTGAGGGTGAGCTTACCAAATTAAGAGCAGAGTTAGTGTGCGAATTATCTTTAGTTAAAATTGCAGAAAAATTAGATCTGGGAAAATATTTAAGGTTAGGCAAAGGCGAGGATAGTACTGGAGGAAGAGACCGGCGTTCTACCCTGGCAGATACAGTTGAAGCTTTAATTGGAGCTGTTTACTTACAAACAAATTACGATCAAACGAAACAACTGATTCTTGACTTATTTAAAGATCAATTAAGTCATATTGATAATCAACGGATTGGTGATTATAAAACTATGATACAAGAATTAGTACAGGATAGATATGGTGATCCACCTAAATATCAAATTGTTAAAGAATCGGGTCCAGATCATGACAAGAGTTTTGTTGCTGAAGTCCAAATTAACAATGAAGTCGTGGGTAGAGGCAGTGGTAAAAGCAAAAAAGAGGCAGAACAGAATGCGGCTCATTTTGCTTTTCAAAAATTAAGTAAATAAATTAATTTTAACCAAGTGGCAGGAATTTGCTATGAACATATAGTATATTATAAAGTAAGCTAAAACAATTCAATTAAAGTTTTGGTGCATTTCAAAGTTAAGAAGAAGTTAAATTACAAAAAACAATTCAAGTAAAGGGGGAAGCTTTAAAACAATGGAAGTACTAAAAGTTTCTGCTCAATCAGAACCAAAGGCTGTTGCAGGTGCACTGTCGGCTGTAGTGAGAGAACATGGCGCTGCTGAGATTCAGTCAGTAGGAGCAGGTGCCGTTAATCAGGCAGTAAAAGCGATTGCTATTGCGAGAGGGTTTGTATCTCCTAATGGGATTGATTTGGTATGTATCCCGGCTTTTACTGAAATTGAGATTGATGGTGAAGAAAGAACAGCCATTAAATTTTATCTTGAATCTCGCTAAAATTGAGATTCAAAGCAATTGAAACTTGTTATTACAGTACCTGCTTGTGCAAACAAGCAGGTATTTTGTTGCGTGGAGTCTAGAGGAGCGTGGTATTTTGTTAAAAAAACTAGAATTAGTCGGTTTTAAGTCCTTTCCTGAAAAAACAACATTTGAGCTCTCTGATGGTATCACAGCCGTAGTTGGGCCTAACGGTTGTGGTAAAAGTAATATCAGTGATGCAATTCGATGGGTACTGGGAGAACATCGAACAAAACCTCTTCGTGGTGAAAAAATGGAAGATTTCATTTTTTCCGGTACTCAAAATAAAAAAGCTATGAATATGGCAGAAGTTACGCTAACTCTTGATAATTCTCAAGGGCATTTGGGACTTGATTACGATGAAGTGACAATTAAGAGAAAATACTACAGAAGTGGAGACAGTGAATATTTTTTAAATAAAACACCTTGTCGATTAAAAGATATTCAGGAAACTTTCATGGATACTGGTTTGGGAAAAGATACATATTCAATTATTAGCCAAGGAGAGATTGACAAAATATTATCAGCTTCCCCTTATGAGAGGAGATATCTCTTTGAGGAAGCCTCAGGTATTTTAAAACATAAGACGCGAAAGCAAGAAGCACTTAAGCGGCTGAATGATACTGAGCACAATCTTTCCAGGGTTTCCGATGTTATCGAGGAATTAAATCAACAATTACCCCCTCTAAAACAACAAGCTGAAAGAGCTAGCAAGTATAAAGAACTTAAAGATAAAATGATGAAATTGGAAGTAAACCTTTTAGCTCATAGAATAGATGAAAAGAGAGCTAAATGGTATGAATTAGATGAAACTTATAAGCAGATAGAAAATAACAAGGAAGAAATATCTTCTCAGCTTAGAACTATTGAAAGTGAACTAGAAACCATTAAAACCCAGTTAGTTGACTTGGAGAAAGAGATGGAGAAGCAGCAACAGCAAAATGTAGAAGTAGTAAGTGAGATAGAACAAAAACAGGGACAAGATAAAATTTTATCTGAGCGTAAGGAAAATTTGGAAAAAGAACAAGTCCGTCTTGAATCCGAACAGGCAAATATTGAAAAAGAAATTGAGAAGTTAACAACTTCCTTGACAGACCTTGATAATAAATATGAATCTCTGAAGAAAGAAAAACATCAAGTGGAAGAAGATTTGCATAACATAAAAAACCGTCTTGATAAAATGTCCCAAGAAAATAATGAACTGGAAAATGCGAAAGCATCTTTAATAGAAGTGATTAGTCATCGTCAAAGAAAAGAAACTGAATATGATAACTATTATAAGGAACAAACACGTCTTAAAAAGGAATTAGATGAGCTAAAAACTGAAGTAAAAAAATTACAGTCTAGACAAGAAGAACTTGACAATAAAATTAAACAAATAAAAGAGCAGCAAATAACAAAACAAAGTCGTCTGGATGAATTAGTAACTAAAATAACCTCTGAAAAACAAAGAATTGATGGGTTAGAGTCTGAAAAACAACAATTAACAGATCGTATAAATGACCTTAATCAAAGACTCCAAGGTTATAAATCCAGGTATGAAGCTTTAAAGGAGTTCTATAATTCAGATAGTTTTTCCAGGGGAGTTAGAGAAGTTTTAAAACTAAAAGAAAATAACCCCCAGTCTTGGAGTGGAGTAATAGGAACTGTTTCACAGCTCATATCTGTGGAAAAACATTATTTAAAAGCTATTGAAACTGCTTTAGGACAAGCTCAACAGAATATAGTTACAGCTAATGATGCCGAAGCTAAAAAAGTATTAGAACATTTAAAGAAATACAAACTCGGTAGAGCTACTTGCCTGCCCTTAGATAATTTACAACCCAGATACTTAAATCAAAAACAACGTCAAATAATCAGAGAATGTGAGATTACTGGTATAGCCTCACAGTTGATCACTATATCTGAAAAATACAGAGTAGTTGCCGAGCATCTGTTAGGCCGAGTTATTGTTGTACCCAATATGGATACTGGTTTAGAGTTAGCCAAAAAACTCAAGTTTAGTCTTAAACTAGTTACACTAGACGGCGAATTGATTTTACCAGGAGGAGCTATGGTAGGGGGAAGTAACAAAAAGTCGTCCTCTTCTTTGCAACAGCAACTATCCAATGACGATAATAAAACTAAATTACAAAATCAGATCTCAACTACCCAAAAAGAACTTCAAAAATTACAGGAAGATCAAAAACAGATAGAAGAACAGCTTCAGAATAAAAGAAGCAATATTGACAAGTTGATGTCTGAACGACATCAATTAGATTTGGAATTAGGTGAGTTGAGAAAAGATCAAGAGAATTTTGCAACTGAAAAAGCCAAAATACTAGAAGACATAGAAGTCTATCAGCTTAAACAACAGACAAAACAACAGGAACTTTCGGATTTAGACAGTAATATTGAAGAAACGGAATCAAAATTACAGGAACTCGATCAAACTAGAAGTAAACTCGAACAGGATATTAAAGAACTTGAAACCGAATTTAAACAAACTAGTGATGAATACAAAAAGCTCAATGAACAGAAATTAACCTTTGAAGTTAATGTTGGGAAATTAGATGAAAGGTTAAAAAATATCAGTGAAGACAGACAGGAAACTTATGAAAAAACGAGATATTATCGGGAAGAAAAGTTACCTCAAATAAAGGAAGAGCTGAAAGAGTTATCAGAAAAGATAAATGATACTATCAACGAGAAAAAAGACAATCATACCAAAATTGAAGAACTTAGGACAAAGCAGCGGGAATTATCCAATACCTTGGACAATCTGAAACAAGAACGAGAAAATACGAGAGAAACTCTAAGTGAAAAAGAAACTCGTCAAAAAGAGTTAGCCAAACAAGAGAAAGAAATAGACCAACAGAGCTCTCAATTGAAGATGAAAAAGAGCAGAATTGAAACAGAACTATCAAATATACTAGAACGCCTTGATGAACAGTATGATATGGAACCTCAGGAAGCTTTAAATCATAAAGAAGCCATTGATGATTTTAAAAAATACGAATATCAGATTAAAAACATCCAATCAGAGATAAATCAATTGGGTGAAGTCAATTTGGGCGCTATAGAAGAATACAACAGGTTACAAGAAAGGATGGACTTCCTAAAAGATCAACAAAAGGATTTGAGATCCGCTCAGAAATCATTAAACAAATTATTATCAGAAATTGATTCTACGATGAAAAATAGTTTTTCAGAGACAGTCACTAAGATTAATCAGACATTTAAAAGAGTTTTCACAGAAATATACGGTGGAGGTTCGGCTCATTTAGAATACACTGATGAAAGCGATCTGTTAAACACAGGTATAGAGATAATTGCCAAGCCACCTGGTAAAAAGAAACAAAATTTATCTTTATTATCCGGAGGTGAACGGGCATTAACTGTCATTGCCTTACTTTTCTCCGTTCACGAGATTAAACCCACACCATTTTGCATTTTAGATGAAATAGATGCTTCTTTAGATGAATCTAACTTAGAAATACTGACCAGATTTATGAAAAGTTATGCCCAAAATACACAATTTATTGTGATAACTCATCGGAAAAAGACTATGTTAGCTGCTAATAGATTTTATGGTATTACCATGGCTGAACCCGGCATCAGTCAACTTATTTCAGTTAAACTAGAAGATGATGATATAATAGAAACCGCTTAGATTGGAAAATAAGAAAGGAGTGCAGTTAAAAATGGGGATATTTTCAAAAATCAAGGACGGTCTAACAAAGACTAGACGTGGATTCGTGTCCCAGATAGAAAAGTTGTTAACAGGTAAAAAGATTGATGAAGAGTTCTTTGAAGAGCTAGAAGATATTTTAATAAGTGCTGATGTAGGAGTGGATACCACTTTAAAAATTGTAGAAAACTTGCGTCAAAGGATAAAGGAAGAAAAAATAAAGGATTCGGAAACTGTTAATCAAGTTTTAAAAGATGAAATGAAGGATATGCTTATGCAAAAAGATAAGTCACTAACTCCCCAAGAAGGGACCCCTAAAGTAAGTTTAGTTGTAGGTGTGAATGGTGTTGGGAAAACAACTTCCATTGGAAAGCTGGCATATAAACACAAACAAGAAGGTAAAAAAGTGGTTTTAGCGGCCGGGGACACTTTTAGAGCCGCTGCAATAGACCAACTACAAATATGGGGTGACCGAGTTGGAGTTGATGTGATTAAACATCAGGAGGGTGCGGACCCTGCTGCAGTAGTGTATGATGCTATTCAGGCTGGAAGAGCCCGCAATGCTGATCATCTAATATGTGATACGGCAGGTCGTTTGCATAATAAGAAAAATCTTATGGAAGAATTAAAGAAGGTATCAAGAATAATTGAAAGAGAAATCGGAACTCCTCCACATGATGTTTACATGGTATTAGATGCAACTACTGGCCAAAATGCCCTGAGTCAAGCCAAGCTATTTTCAGAGGTAACTCCCGTATCCGGTATTATTCTTACTAAATTAGATGGTACTGCAAAAGGTGGTATTGTGCTAGCACTAGCTAATGAAATGGAGATACCAATTAAATATATTGGGGTTGGTGAGGGAATGGAAGATTTACAAGATTTTGATCCAGACCAATTTATCGATGCTCTGTTTGCTAATTCGGGAGAAAATAATGAAGAGTAAAGACTCCTTGCTTGACAGGGGAGTCTTTTTTTTGTAGAATATTTTTGTAAAGTGATTTGCCTTTACAGTGATTTTGTAAGATTAAACTTTGCAGGTGGGGTATTCTAAAATGCTAGAAAAAACAAATAAATTGATTATGCTCTTTGATTTTTATGGAGAATTATTAACCCCTAGACAAAAGGAAATATTCAAGTTATATTATTATGAGGATTTTTCTCTGGGAGAGATCTCCGAACTGGAAGGTATTAGTCGGCAGGCTGTATATGACTTATTACAACGTTGTGAGGAATTACTACAGGATTACGAATCCAGATTGGGTTTTGTTGACAGATTTACCTTTCAAAGGAAATCCTTGAAAAAGATAAAAGAAATTTTGACAAGGGAAACTCACCTAGATAATAACACTAGAGAAAAGTGCCTTAAATTGTTGGATGAATTATTAAGGAGTGAGGCTTAATGCTTCAAAGACTATCAGAAAAATTACAGGATACCTTTGGCAAACTGACAGGAAAAGGTAAAGTCAACGAAAAAGACGTTAAAGAAGCCATGAGAGAAGTTCGTCTGGCCCTTCTAGAAGCCGACGTTAACTATAAAGTAGTTAAAGAGTTTGTCAATAATGTTAAAGAAAGAGCTGTTGGGGAAGAAGTATTAGAAAGTTTAACTCCGGGTCAACAAGTGATCAAAATTGTCCGGGATGAATTAACACAATTAATGGGTGGAGAAGTTAGCGAAGTAAACTTTTCTGATCAACCTCCAACTGTTATTATGCTTTCTGGTTTGCAAGGTACTGGAAAAACCACGGCATCTGCTAAGCTGGCTAAAAAATTTAAAAAAGATGGCAAAAATCCATTGATGGTTGCCTGTGATACCCAACGTCCAGCTGCAATTAAACAGTTACAAGTTTTAGGAGAACAAACTGATATCCCTGTTTTCAGTATGGGAGATAAACAGCACCCAGCTGATATAGCTAAAGGTGCTGTGGAACATGCTAAAAAAAATCAGATGGATGTTGTTATTTTAGATACAGCTGGTAGATTGCATATTGATGAAGATCTAATGACAGAGTTGCGTGAGGTTGAGAGCAGTGTCGAGCCTCATGAAATCTTACTAGTTGTAGATGCTATGACAGGTCAGGATGCAGTCAATGTTGCCGAAAGATTTGATCAGGATTTAGATTTATCTGGAATAGTAATGACTAAGCTTGATGGAGATACCAGGGGCGGAGCAGCGCTCTCAGTCAAAAAAGTCACTGGAAAACCAATTAAATTTATTGGTACAGGGGAAAAAGTTGATGAATTAGAAGTTTTCCATCCTGATCGATTGGCTTCTAGAATTCTGGGCATGGGAGATGTAATGTCTCTGATAGAAAAAGCTGAAACTAGTATGGACCAGAAAAAAGCCCAAGAACTGGAAAAGAAAATTAAAAGCCAGTCTTTTACCTTCGAAGATTTTTTAGAGCAGCTACAACAATTGAAGAGCATGGGTCCTTTGGACCAAATTATGGATATGATGCCTGGTATGGCAGGTAACAAAAAGATGAAAAATTTCTCTGTAGATGAACAAGAACTAGTTAAAATTGAAGCTATTATTCAATCAATGACTCAAGAAGAACGTGTTAAACCTGAAGTAATTAATAGCAGTAGAAAAAAACGTATAGCCAAAGGAAGTGGAACCAGAGTCCAAGATGTCAACAAACTTCTGAAGCAATTTGAGCAAATGAAGAAAATGATGAAACAAATGGGTAAAATGGGTAAAAAGAAAATGCCGGGAAAAATGGGGAACAATCTTCCCTTTATGTAATAATTTAATGGAATTTAGAAATCCATCTAATCAAACTAAGGAGGTGTAGAACTAATGGCTGTTAGAATGAGACTTAAAAGAATGGGAGCTAAGAAACAACCTTCCTACAGAATTGTAGTGGCAGATGTGAGAGCACCCAGAGATGGCAGGTTCATTGAAGAACTGGGACATTATAACCCAACAACTGAACCAGTCACTTTAGAAATTAATGAGGAAAAAGCTAAGAAATGGTTACAAGAAGGGGCTAAGCCTTCACAAAAAGTTCGTTCTCTGTTAACCCAAGCCGGTGTAGTGGAAAAATAACAGAAGGAGGCTTTTAACATTGAAAGAACTGGTGGAATACATTGCCAAATCTATAGTCGATCATCCTGAAGAAGTGTCTGTGTCAGAAGTAGAAGGCAAAAAAGCGATGGTCCTTGAGTTAAAAGTTCATCCTGATGATATGGGTAAGGTGATTGGTAAACAAGGTAGGATTGCTAAGTCTATCCGAACTGTGGTTAGTGCTGCTGCTATAAGAGAAAATAAAAGGGTTATGGTGGAAATAGTGCAGTGATGTAATGTTATTTGGGGCAGCAGATAGTATTCTTAAAAGTGGGGTGAATCAAAATGCACCCTGAATTAGATCTTGTTTATGTAGGGAAAATTGTAGGTACTCACGGTGTAAAAGGTGAGTTGAAAGTCATTTCACTCACCGATATTGAAAACCGATTTAATGAGCTAGATAGGGTCTATCTTGTCAATGAACAAGATCACTATGACCCTATTATTGCTCATATTGAATCATCCTTTACTCATAAAAACATGGAAATTGTCAAGTTTAGTGAATGGGATGATATCAATCAAGTTGAGGGTTTTCATGACTGGTATATTAAAATCCCTAGGGAAGAAAGGCCACAGTTAGAAGAAGATGAATATTACTTTGATCAAATCACCGGTTTGTCTGTTGTTACCGTGGAAGATGAATTTCTGGGTACTGTAACCAATATTTACCAAACTGGGAGTAACGATGTCTACGAAGTCAGTAAAGAACAAGATGATAAGCCAATTTTAATTCCAGCCCTTTATGAAGTAGTTAAAAAAATAGATCTTGACGAACAAATTATGATAGTGGATCTACCAGAGGGGCTCTTAGACGAGGAGGAATAAAATGCATATCGATATCATGACATTATTCCCGGAAATGTTTCACGGCGTATTGGAAAGCAGTATTATTGGTAGAGCCCTGGCTCGAGAAATGATTACAGTAAATCTGATTGATATCAGGGAGTTTTCTACTAATAAGCATCGAAAGGTAGATGATTACCCTTATGGTGGCGGTGCGGGAATGGTGATGAAACCAGAACCCATATTTTATGCCATGGATGAACTTAAAAAGTCTCCTTCTTTTAATGTAAACCAGAAAACTGTTTTTGTTACACCACAAGGAAATCCATATTCTCAAGAAAAAGCGAAGGAATTATCTAGTTTAAATCGATTAACCATTTTATGTGGGCATTACGAAGGAGTAGATGAAAGGGTTAGGCAACATTTAGTAGATGAAGAAATATCCGTTGGAGATTACGTATTAACCGGTGGTGAATTGCCTGCAATGGTTATTTTGGATTCTGTAACCAGGCTTGTACCTGGTGTTCTTGGTGATGAGAGCTCGGCCAAGACAGATTCATTCAATAATTACTTGCTTGAACATCCCCAGTATACTAGACCTGCAATTTTTAGAGGTTTAGAAGTTCCAGAAATTTTAATGTCTGGGGATCACAAGCGAATAGCAACATGGAAAACCAAAGAGAGCCTAAAGAGAACCTTATCTCGGAGGCCAGACTTACTAGACAAGAAATCGTTAACTGAAGAAGAATACAAATTAATGCGCGAAATTTTAAAAGAAAGTCCAAATAAAGAATTGGACTTGGACAGATTGTAAATTTAAGACCAATATGCTATAATATTTCTGTCGTTTGTCAAATCACAGATGGTCCTCTGTCAAAATAATTGACATGAACGTCTAAGAAGGAGGAGGAAGAAAAATGGATATAATTAAACAAATTGAGCAAAAACAAATGCGAGATGATATTCCTGATTTTAAAACTGGAGATTCTGTTAGGGTTTATGTGAAAGTGGTTGAAGGACAAAGAGAACGACAGCAGCCTTTTGAGGGAATAGTTATTCGTAAAAAAGGTTCTGGTTTAAGAGAAACTTTCACAGTTAGGCGGACAAGTTTCGGTGTTGGAGTCGAAAGAACTTTCCCCGTCCATTCTCCTAAGTTAGGAAAAATTGAAGTATTGCGTCGTGGCAAGACACGCCGTGCTAAATTGTATTACTTAAGAGATTTAAAAGGTAAAGCTGCACGTGTCAAAGGCATTCGCTAGTAAAAAAGGGGCTGGATTACAGTCCCTTTTTTAAACATGGAGGATGAGTTTATGACAACAAACAAATCACGAGAAGTATTTGAATGGATAAAATCATTAGTAGTAGCTGTTTTACTTGCTTTGCTTATCAGATATTTCGTTGTAGAAATTTTTTTAGTAGAGGGACAATCCATGTATCCTACCTTGGAGAATTCCCAGCGCTTGATAGTGAATAAATTTGTGTACCGTTTTAGAGAACCTGATCGAGAAGATGTAATAGTTTTTGAATACAGTGATGATAAAGATTTTATTAAACGAGTAATTGCTCTTCCAGGAGAAGAAATTAAAATATCTGAAGGACAAGTATATATAGATGGTGACCCTCTTGACGAGTCTGAATATGAAACAAAAAAAATTAATGATAATTACGGTCCTGAAGCAGTACCCGAAGATAAATATTTTGTCTTGGGAGATAATCGCGATAATAGTATGGACAGCCGCTCTGACTCAGTTGGGTTTATCCATGAAGATAAGATAAAGGGAAAAGCTTTTTTAATCTTTTGGCCTTTAGATGATGTTGGGAGTATATAAGATGCTTTTGGTATATATTTTGAGTTGTTCTATATGTCGGAGGGAATTATGATGTATTATTGTGGTATTGATGAAGCTGGTTTCGGAGCAGGAGCTGCCCAGGTTTATGTATCAGCCTGTGTTTTAGATCCACAGAAACCTATTAATGAAAGCCTAACGGATTCTAAGCAATTGACTCCTAAAAAAAGGGAACTTCTTGCAGAAGAAATTAAACAAGACGCTTTAACGTGGTGTATAGCTACTGCAAGTGTGGAAGAAATCGAAAAACTAAATATTAGAAAAGCTACGATTTTGGCAATGAAGCGTTCTCTTGAAGGATTAACTGTTAAACCAGATATGGTTTACATAGATGGCATTAATTCACCTGAAGTGCCTTTTCCAGTGGAAACTGTCGTTAAAGGTGATAGTAAAATCCCTGCCATAAGTGCAGCTTCAATTCTAGCCAAAGTTGCCCGTGATAATAGGATGCTAGAATATGATGAACAATATCCTGAATACGGATTTAAAGACCATAAAGGTTATCTGACTAAAAACCATATCAAAGCTATTCAAAAATACGGACCCAGTCCAATACATAGAAAAACATATAAACCTATTAAAAAAATTATTGATAATCAGAAAAATCAACAGTTGGAGCTATTTTAGGGAATTATTATGATTGTGATTAAGTATTAATTAAAATGAAAAGAGGCACACAAGCAGGTGAACAATAAATCCAAGGGAAGAACTGCCGAAAAGATTGCAAGAATCTTTCTATTAAGTAAAGGCTATCAAATTATTTTCCAAAATTATAGATTTTCTCGGTTAGGAGAAATAGATTTAATATGTTGTTTTGACAATATCCTTATATTTGTAGAAGTTAAGAGCAGATCATCTCTTTTATGGGGACAACCAGAAGAAGCGGTTGGTTATGAGAAACAAGGCCAGCTGAAAAAGTTGGCAAATATTTTTTTGTACGAATTTAACGAATTTACTGAATACCAAATCAGATTTGATGTGATTGCTATTTTAAATAATAATAAGGTAAAATGTGAAATTAGTCACTTGAGGGATGCTTTTTGATAAGGCTGTATTAACAAGAAATATAAGGACTTTGATTAAAATTTAGGAGATGAGTGCCAGGTGTATACTAAACTGACAAGTTGTATTTTGCATGGTATCGAAGGTAAACTCATAGGAGTAGAAGTTGATATTGCTAATGGAATTCCCAATTTTGAGATTGTGGGACTAGCCAACACAGCTGTGAAAGAGGCTAAGGGTCGTGTCCGATCGGCAATAAAAAACAGTGGTCTAGATTTTCCTACAAAACGCATTACCATCAATCTAGCACCCAGTAATCTCCCCAAGGGCGGATCGCAACTTGATCTGTCTATTGCTCTTAGTATTTTAACTGCTTGTGGCCAAGGGATAGATTACCACAGTTATAACTGTTTTAGCCGGGATGCTGTATATATTGGCGAATTATCCCTGGATGGAAAAGTTAGAAGGATTGACGGTGCCCTCCCCATGGCTATGTCTGTGTTAGAAAGCGGCTACTCAAACTTAGTTTTACCGGCAGAAAATGCTAAAGAAGTATCAGTACTAGGAGATAAACTGAAAGTATTCCCTATTAATTCTATTGAGGAAGCTATAGCTGTTATCAATTGTAAAGGGGCGTCTAGTAAAAATATCACTATTGATATGGATTGCCATCAATTTTCATCAACCAAAAAAACATGGTTATCAAATTTTAATGATGTAAAAGGTCAAGAGCAAGCTAAAAGAGCTTTAGAGATTGCTGTAGCAGGGATGCATAATATCTTGATGATAGGGCCACCAGGGACGGGCAAGTCAATGCTCGCCAAGCGCATTCCTTCAATAATGCCAGGGCTTAATTTTGAAGAATCCTTAGAAGTTACTAAAATTTATAGTGCTTCAGGAAAATTAGATTACAATACTTTTAATGGTTTGATAGCTATTCCACCGGTAAGAACCCCTCACCACAGTATTACAGAAGCTGCTTTGATTGGTGGAGGAAAGGTTCCTATCCCTGGTGAAATCAGCCTTGCCCACAGGGGTATTTTAGTTTTAGACGAATTATCAGAATTTTCAGCGACAACATTAGATTTATTACGCCAACCCTTGGAAGATGATAGGGTAGTTATTTCTCGAGCGCATGGTACATGTGAGTTTCCGTCCAAATTTATGCTAGTGGCAACCACCAATCCGTGCCCTTGTGGTTACTTTACTGTGCCGGGAAAGGAATGTACTTGTACTCCTCGTCAATTAAAAACTCATCATGGAAAAATAACAGGAGCGTTATGGGATCGCATTGATATACAGGTTGAAGTACCGTTAATTGAATATAATGAAATTATTTCTAATAATAACGGTGAGGATTCCCAAGATATACAGCAAAGGGTTATATCAGCGCGTCTTAAACAACAGGAGAGATATGGCTACTCAATGATCACTAATTCACGTTTAAAAGTTAATGAAATAAAAATACACTGTTCCATCGATAAACAAGGTCAAAATCTGCTAAATCAAATGTTTGACAAATTAGGGCTAAGTATTAGGGGATATAATAAAATCCTAAAGGTTGCAAGGACCATTGCTGATTTGCGTGGTGATAACCAAATTACCGCCTCAGATTTGGCTGAAGCTAGTAGTTATCGCGGCTTAGATCGTAAATACCAGTAAAAAAGACACCCATTATTGGGTGTCTTCATTTTTTTCCTGGGTTAAACTTTGAAATTGGAATAATAAATTACAAATTTGGTCTAAGTCATAAACTAGTGTAGCAATTTCGATTAGAGACCTAATATGAGCAGGTCCTAAGTGGCTTTCTTGCCAGTTATTAATTTTTTCACGCAGTTCTTCTCTTAAAGTGGTGATTTCTTCTATCTGATTTGAAATTATTTCTACTCTATTATCATCGGATTCTAAGAAATTTTCCAGTAAATTTTTTTCTAGACTTGTGGTTAAAAACAAGAATTCTTGTACTGAATTAAGTAAATCATTGTATTGTGTACTGGGGTTTCTGATACCAGATAAACGATTACATCTTTGTTCAGCAACATATTGAATATCAATTACCCGTTGGGCTATAAGCCATAGCAGTTCTAATGCCTTTTCCATTTTATCGATCTCATTAAAGCTTTTGTGCTTGCTCCCAAAGTAACGCTTGTAACCTCGTTCATTTTTATACATGGCTAATTTTTGCTTTGCTTCATCATGGAGGTGATAAATTCTGTCAACCAACTGATCGATATGTTCCTGACTGTAGTTTTCACAAGTCAGAAAACTGTTGATAACTCTCATCATCAATAATTCAATTCCTTCATTTAAGTCGCGCAAGCTCTTTTTTACAGTTTCAATATGCTGTGGTGGAGAAAATAAAAGATTAATTATTACTGCTACGATAATTCCTAAGAAGGGTAAAATGGTAGCTCGATGGACAGCATAAGAAACTGTGTCGTCTCGTCCTCCGGTCATTATAATTGCCACTGTTACGCAAGCCAAGTTGATAGATTCGGTCCAGCCAAACTTAAGACAGACCAAAATAGTAATGATAATAGCAAGTCCTACAAGTAAAGGGTTATTTCCCAAAGTGAATAACATTAATAAAGCTATTATTGCTCCGATAGCAGTAGCCTGAATTCTTTCCCAGCCCTTGATAAAAGAATCAGTAATTGTGGGCTGTAGTGAAATAATAGCTGCTATAGCTGCTAGATAAGCATATTCTAATTGTAATAAACTGGCCAACCATATTGTGATTGTAACGGCCAATCCTGTTTTCCAAACTCTTGGTCCTATTATCACTGGTCTTCTCCCCATTAACAAATATAATAACACTCCCGATATTTCTTAAATATACTAACATGGAAAGGGATAAAACTCAAGGTTATTTTAAATAAATTAACCTTCAAATAATATTATGACTGGAGGGCAGTCTTTATGAGTGGTTTGGCTGGTGTTATGTCGCCTAACAGAGAATTTGAAAGACAGAAAATTGTTGATAACATGCTGGCAACACTTAATCACAGGGGACCAGGGATCAGAAAGAAACATTCTATTAATAAAATTACTATGGGAATGACCGTGAACGTTGAGAAAGAACAGCAGGTTTTGCCTTATGTAAATGAATATAACAACAAAATGATGATTTGTGATGCCACTATCTTCAATTCACATGAACTGGGACAACAATTAAAAGCTAAGGGACATTATTTAAGGACCGGTAATGGAGAAGAAATTTTGCTTCATCTCTATGAAGAATGGGGTTTGGATGGATTACAAAAGGTCAACGGATTTTTTAGTCTGGTGATTTATGACAAAAATACAGATAAGTTAATTGCCGCACGTGATCCCTTTGGCGTTAAACCTCTTTATTATCATCAAAAAAATGGTACCATACTCTTTTCTTCTGAATTAAAGGGAATAGTAGCTTCTAATTTAATTTCTCCTAAATTAAACTCCTATTGCCTCAATTTGTATCTAATATTACAGTACCCTCCGGAGCCTTACAGTATGATTGATGATGTCTACCGTGTCCTTCCAGGAACTGCAATGACTTTTAATAAAGCTAGCATAGAATCTACTTACAAATATCATACTTTTGTATTTAATGGTTCGAATAAATTCACTCAATCAAAACCAAAGGGAGGTAATAAGCAAGAAATAGCAGAACAAACCAAAACTTTATTTCAGAAAAGTATTCAGGAACAATTTGAAAACACATCTAATCCAGGAGCATTTCTTTCAAGTGGAATAGATTCTTCCTCAGTAGTTGCTCTGTTAAATAAAAAATATGTTCCGGGGATTTCTACATTTTCCGTGGGGTTTCATTTTCAAAAGTATGATGAACTTGAATTTATTAAAAATTTAACAGCTCAACTTCAGGTTAACAATTATCAAAAATTGGTGTCTTTAGAGGAATTGAAGAACGAATTGCGTAAATTTGTGTGGCATCTTGACGAACCAGTAGCTGATCCTTCTGCCTTTGGTTTATATAAAGGGGCTGAACTTGCAAGTAATTTTGTCAAAGAAATTTTTTCAGGAGAAGGAGCAGATGAATTTTTTGGTGGATACAATATCTACCAAGAACCCTTATTTGTCAACAAAATTCAAAAATTACCATCGACTGTATTATCTACTATGAATAGTATATTTAATATTATTCCTTACAATATAAAAGGAAAGAGTTTATTTAAAAGAGCCAACACTCCTCTATCCGAGAGATATTTCGGTAATGCCATGATTTTCACTCCAGCTGAAAAGGATAACTTAATTTCCAAAGAACATCAAATTTCTGGAGTCTTAGACAAAATGTTTAAACCTATCTATAAAAATGTAGAAAAATGCCACGATGTTAATAAAATGCAGTATGTAGACATAAATTCCTGGATGACAGGTGATATAATGCTAAAAGTTGATAGAATGTTAATGGCACATTCACTGAGCTTAAGAGCCCCTTTTCTTAATCTTGAATTGACAGACTGGGCTTATAATTTACCTGTTAAGTGGAAAGTTTCCCAAAAAGAGACCAAAATAGCTTTTAGAAGAGCCATGAATGACATTTTACCTCAACAAAGTGTTGTTAAGAAAAAACTAGGGTTTCCAGTACCTACTGATAAATGGTTTGAAAATTCTTTGATTACATGGGCTAAAGATTTGTTATTGTCTAATGAAAGTAAAAAATACTTTAATCCAAACAAAGTTAAAAAACTAATGAAACCCGATAAAAAAACTGATTTTCAGGGCAGAAAATTGTGGACACTATTGATATTTTTACTATGGCAAGATATGTATCTAAAATAAACTGGCAAGAATTGACTCTAATATATTAAATAGTGTATACTAAACACAAAATTAAGACCTTAGTACTAACTTTAGAAGTTTAAATTACCGACAGGAGTTGATAACTTTGGAATGAAAGTATGTTATGGGGTTAAAGTTGATTCCTGGTTTAGGCAATAACAGAATAAAAAAGTTGATTCAATGGTTTGGTTGTGGGGAAGAAGTTTGGAATTCATCTATTGAAAATCTTTTAGAAGTATCTGGTATTAGTTACGATTTGGCTGAAAATATAGTGGTTCATAGATCTAAAATCGATTTACAAAAAAAGGTTAATGAAATTATGGAACAGGGAATAAAGATTATATTACCTGAGGAATATCCTGAATCACTACAAGAAATTTATGATTCTCCTGTTTTGTTATATGCCAAGGGCGATGTATCATTACTTAATACCAGAAAACTTGCTGTAGTTGGAACACGTAAAATAACCAGTTATGGAGATATAGTCATTAAAAATATCATACCTTCAGTGACAAGGGCTGATATAACAATTGTCAGCGGTTTAGCTAAGGGAACAGATGCAAAAGCTCACTATAGATGTTTACAGGAAGGGGGGAAAACCATTGCCGTTTTAGGCAATGGTTTAGATATTATTTATCCTCCAGAAAACAGGGAACTATACAAGCAAATCTCTGAAAAGGGGCTATTAATCAGTGAATATCCGCCAGAACTTGGCCCACAAAAATTTCATTTCCCTCAACGCAACCGGATAATAAGTGGTTTGTCAGAGGGTGTTTTGGTCATTGAAGCTCCTAAAAAAAGTGGGGCTATGATTACAGCTCAATTAGCTTTAGATCAAAATAGAGAAGTTTTTGCTATACCAGGTAATATTAATAATCCATGTAGTCAGGGTTGCAATGCTTTAATTGCTCAAGGTGCTAAAGTGGTTACGGATCCTGATGATATTTTGACAGAATATAATTTAACAGTTAATATGCTTATAGAAGAATCTAAGAACAGACTTTCCTCATCTCAAAAAGCAATTTTGGAAAAAATCCCTTATTATGAAATATCAATTGATGAATTATTGTCTTCAACTAATACTGATAAGGATATTTATACATGTTTATTGGAATTAGAATTAAATGGATGGATAATGCGCAGACTGGGTGGATATGTAATAAGGATAAAATAAGGTCTTTTATGGAGGTGAAGTAATTGGCAAGTAATTTAGTTATAGTTGAATCTCCGGCCAAGGCTCAGACGATTAAAAGATACCTTGGAAAACAATACAAAGTAAAAGCATCAATGGGGCATTTAATAGACCTCCCAAAAAGTCAGATGGGAATAGAAATTAATGAAGTATTCAAGCCAAAATATATAACAATTAGAGGGAAAGGTAAAATTCTCTCAGAGCTTAAAAAAGAGGCCAAAAAAGCCGACAGAGTTTATCTGGCAGGGGACCCTGACCGAGAAGGGGAAGCTATCTGTTGGCACTTGGGGCGAGCTTTAGGAATAGATGAAGATGAACATTGCCGCGTCGAATTTAATGAAATTACTAAGGATGCAATAAAAGCGGCTTTTAAAGAACCAAGAAAAATCGCTTATAACTTAGTTAATGCACAACAGGCTCGACGAGTACTGGACCGGCTTGTTGGTTATAATATTAGTCCCATTTTGTGGAAAAAAGTAAGAAAAGGATTGAGTGCGGGAAGGGTTCAGTCGGTAGCGGTTAGGCTCATTTGCGATAGAGAACAAGAGATCAAAGAATTTGTTCCAGAAGAGTATTGGACCCTGATTGCTCAATTCAGTAAAGATGGAGAAAAATTTGAAGGTAAACTGCAAGAAGTTGACGGCAAAAAAGCTGAGATTCCCAATGAAGAAAGAATGAACGAGATACTATCAAAGTTAGAAAATGCTACGTACAAGGTTCATAAGGTAGAGAAAAAAGAACGCAAAAGAAACCCGAATCCTCCATTCATAACAAGCACATTACAGCAAGACGCATATAGACGATTGGGTTTTTCTGCACGAAGAACTATGAGAACAGCTCAACAATTATATGAAGGTATTAAGGTGTCTGGTGAAGGACATGTGGGTTTAATAACTTATTTAAGAACGGATTCCACTAGGATTAGTCAAAGTGCTTTGACTGCTGCTAAAGAATATATCCTGGAGGAATATGGCGAAGACTACTATCCCGGGAAACCGAGAACGTTTAAAGGTGGCAAAGGATCCCAGGATGCTCACGAGTGTATTCGCCCAACTAGGACGGATTTATCACCTGAAAAAATTAAATCGGCCCTGAGTAATGACCAATTTAAATTGTATAAATTAATTTGGAATCGATTTATTGCAAGTCAGATGGCTCCAGCCAAGTACGATACCGTTGCTGCTGATATTTATGCTGCTGGTACTATGAAGTTTAGGGCTCGAGGTTCTCAACTTAAATTTCCAGGCTTTTTAGCTTTGGGACATGAAGACCAGGATAAAGATGAAATTTTGCCTGAATTAAAACAGGATGATTTGTTAGATTTAGAAGAATTGCAACCTAACCAACACTTTACTCAACCACCGCCTCGATACAGTGAGGCCTCTCTTGTAAAAACTTTAGAAAAAGAAGGTATAGGTCGTCCTA
Organism: Natranaerobius thermophilus JW/NM-WN-LF; assembly: GCF_000020005.1. NCBI lineage: Bacteria > Bacillati > Bacillota > Clostridia > Natranaerobiales > Natranaerobiaceae > Natranaerobius > Natranaerobius thermophilus. Next base: position 1,453,390 of record NC_010718.1, read on the forward strand.
GTACTTATGCACCAATTATAGAAACTATTCAAACAAAGGGGTATGTGATTCAGGAGGAGAAGAGACTATATCCGACTCAACTTGGTGAAATAGTAGTTGAACAACTTAAAGAATTTTTTCCTGATGTATTAGATGTAGATTTTACTGCAGAAGTAGAACAGGGTTTAGATAAAATTGAAGATGGTGAAAAAGACTGGCAAGAGTTCTTATATGAATTCTACGAACCCTTTGAGAAACAAGTAAAAACAGCTGAAGAAGAGATGAAGAAAATTGAACTAGAAGAAGAACAGACGGATGTAGAATGTGAAAAATGTGGTAGTTACATGGTGGTAAAACATGGCCGTTATGGAAAGTTTTTGGCTTGTCCTAATTTTCCTGATTGTAAAAATACCAAATCCTTTGTTAAGGAATTGAATGTAGAATGTCCTAAATGTCAGGGAACTATTGTAGAAAGAAAGAGTAAAAAAGGCAGAAAGTTTTTGGGATGCAATAATTATCCAGACTGTGATTTTATAACTTGGTATAAACCTGTTGAAGGAAAAAAATGCCCTAAATGCGAATCTTTTCTAGTACAGCGCGGTAAAAAGAACAAGTACTACCAGTGTAGTCATCCAGATTGTGATTATTCCGCCGATGCCGTGGAAGAACAAGAAGAGAAACAGAGCTGAACTAACACAGGAGAAGGGAAGGATATACTATGAGATTAACAGTGATAGGTGGTGGACTAGCTGGTTCAGAAGCTGCTTATCAGGCTGCACAACAAGGGGTAACTGTTGACTTGTATGAAATGAGGCCGGTTAAGACCACGGCTGCACATAAAACAGGTGAACTGGCTGAATTAGTATGTAGTAATAGCTTGCGAGCTAAATCCTTGGAAAATGCAGCTGGACTATTAAAAGAGGAGCTGCGAAAATTCGATAGTTTGATTATGAAAGTTGCTGATCAGGTACAAGTTCCTGCCGGTGGAGCTTTGGCTGTTGATAGAGAAGCTTTTAGTCAGAAAGTGACTGAGTATATTGAAAACCATCCGAATATAAATTTAATCACAGAGGAAGTTACAGAAATAAATGAAAGTCAGCCAACTGTTATAGCTACAGGACCTCTAACATCAACATCGTTAACTGAGCGAATTCAAAAGTTAACTGGTACAGATTTTCTGTACTTTTATGATGCAGCTGCCCCAATCGTCACATATGAATCAATTAATAAAAATATTGCTTATTGGGCATCCAGGTATGGCAAAGGTACACCTGACTATCTGAACTGTCCCATGACTAAAGAAGAGTATGAAGACTTTTATCAAGAGTTAATAAATGCTGAAAAAGTACCTTTAAAATCTTTTGAAAAGGAAGTAGTCTTTGAAGGTTGTATGCCTGTTGAACAAATGGCAAACCGTGGTAAGGATACTTTGGTTTTTGGTCCTTTAAAACCTGTAGGACTTGAAAATCCAAATACAGGAGAAATGCCCTATGCAGTAGTGCAACTGAGAAAAGATAATCGTGAAGGAACTCTATACAATCTAGTTGGTTTTCAAACTAGGCTAAAATGGCCTGAACAAAGAAGAGTGTTTCGTAAAATTCCCGGGCTAGAAGAAGCTGAATTTGTCAGGTATGGAGTTATGCATAGAAATACTTTTATTAATTCACCCAAAGTTTTAACCGCTAATTATCAGCTTAGAGAAAGGCCTGGATTATTTTTTGCAGGACAGGTGACTGGAGTTGAAGGATATGTAGAGTCAACAGCTTCAGGGTTAGTTGCTGGACTTAATGCAGCTAGGAAATTACAAGGAAATGAAACCTTGACTTTCCCGCGAGAAACGGCATTGGGTGCCCTGGCAAGTTATATAGTTGAAGCTTCGCCTGACAATTTTCAACCTATGAACATTAATTTTGGTTTACTCCCCTCTTTAGAGAAGAAAGTTCCGAAAAAAATTAAAAAGCAAAAACAATCGGAAAGAGCTTTAAAAATATTGGAAGAATTTATTGAAAGAAAATTGTAACTATTTTAGTTGCAAATCTTTTACGAATTGTGTTATGATTTGTCAGAAGGGAGAACTCGAAATTGAGAAACGAGTTGCTCGACTTTTTGGAATTTTTAAAAGGAGAAAAGAATTTATCCCATTATACCGTAGACAATTACTATAAAGACCTTACTCAGGCAGAAAACTTTTTTAATGAACAATTTGAGCTATATCAATGGGATGAAGTGACACATAAACATATTAGACATTTTCTTGCCTATTTAAAAGATAAAAACTACGAAAAAAGCACAACGGCTAGAAAGTTGTCAGCTATTAGGTCATTGTTCAAATTTTTAACCAGGGAAGAAAAAATAAGGTCTAACACTAGCGCTTTATTAGCCACACCAAAAAAAGAGCGCAAACTACCGGAGTTTTTGTCAATAGAAGAAGTTGAAATGTTGATAAATGCCCCAGGTGATGATCCTTTTGGACTCCGTGATAAGGCAATCTTGGAGGTTTTTTATTGTTCAGGCATAAGGCTAGGAGAATTATGGGGCCTTGATTTACAAAATTTAGATTTACAAACTGGTTACTTAAAAGTGACTGGAAAAGGCAATATTGAGCGGTTGGCACCCTTGGGAAGCTTTGCCTTGGCAGCTATAGAAGATTATCTTTATAATGCCAGGCCTGAATTACTTAAAAAGAATAAGTCAGTTGAAAACTGTGATGCCTTATTCTTGAATAAATTTGGAACAAGGATATCTCAGCGCAGTATTAGGAGAAGGGTAAAAAAATACGTCCAACAAACTGCCTCAGAACATAGAGTTTCTCCTCATAGTTTAAGACATAGTTTTGCAACCCATTTACTAGAAGGTGGTGCCGATCTCAGGGCTGTTCAAGAATTACTGGGACATGTGAATATATCTACGACTCAAATTTATACCCATGTTAATCAAGCCAGGATGACGGAGGTTTACAATAAATATCATCCCAGGGCTTAAAATTATATTATCACGAATGAAGTTTTAAGGTGGTGAACATTATGCTTGATGGTACTACAATAGCAGCATGTAAAACCGATAAAGGAACTGCCATTGCAGGGGATGGACAAATTACTATGGGACAAAATACCATTTTTAAACAATCAGCCAAAAAGATATGGAAATTGTATAAAGGTGAAGTCTTGGCTGGTTTTGCTGGCTCAGTTGCCGATGCTATGACCTTGTTTGAAAGGTTTGAACATAAATTAGAACAAGAAAAAGGTAATTTATCCAAGGCTAGTGTGGAACTGGCAAAAGAATGGAGATCAGACAAAGTGTTAAGACGCTTAGAAGCTCTATTACTGGTAGCTAATCTAGATAAAATGTTTATTATTTCCGGGAGTGGAGAAATCATTGAACCCGACGATAATGTAGCAGCAATTGGTTCAGGAGGGGCTTATGCTCTATCAGCTTTAAAAATGCTTTCGAAACACAGTGATTTAGCTCCTGGAGAAATGGCCTGCGAAGCCTTGAACACAGCTGCAGAAATTTGTGTGTACACTAATTCCCATATTTCCGTGGAAGAGTTGAGAGCACAGGGAGACTAATTGACAGTTCAATTAGTATAAAGAATTGACCGTAAAAGGCAGGTGATGATTATTTCAACAGAAGAACTGACACCCCAAGAAATAGTAGAGCGATTAGATAAATATATTATTGGTCAAAACAAAGCAAAGAGATCTATGGCTATAGCAATTAGGAATAGGTATCGCAGACAAAAACTTGAAGAAGAACTTAAAGAAGAAGTTATTCCTAAAAATATATTGATGATTGGCCCTACAGGAGTTGGGAAAACTGAAATAGCTAGGAGACTGGCAAAACTTATCAAGGCACCTTTTATAAAAATTGAAGTTACTAAGTTTACAGAAGTAGGTTATGTAGGTAGAAACGTTGAATCTATGGTCAAAGATTTAGTAGCTGAATCCATTCAGTTAGTAGAAGAGGAAAAGCATGAAGAAGTTTCTAAACAAGCACGTAAGCAAGCTGAAAATAGAATTATAGATTTATTATTGTCAGAGAAAAAATCTTCTTCCAAAGGTGAGCAAGAAACTGATCTGAGAACAAGAAGACGGGAAATTAAAGAACAATTGTTTAAAGGCTTATTGGAAGATGAGTATGTAACAGTTAAACTAGAAAAAGAACCGGCTCAAGATGATAACTTGATGGGAGAACAGTTTGAAGAAATGGGAGTTAATTTTAAAGAATTGTTTGGAAAAATATTACCTAAAGAATCTGAACACAAGAAAATGACTGTGAAAGAAGCTAGAAAAGTTTTAACTCGACAAGAAGCCGATAAATTAATTAATAAGGATCAGGTAAATCAAGAAGCTATTGAAAGAGCAGAAAATTATGGTATCATTTTCTTGGATGAGTTTGATAAAATAGCAGCATCTTCAGGAAAACAATCCGGTGGTCAAGATGTTTCACGTGAAGGGGTACAAAGGGACATACTTCCTATTGTAGAAGGTTCGACAGTGAACACTAGATACGGTCGAGTCAAGACTGATCACATTATGTTTATAGGAGCTGGAGCCTTTCACGATAGTAAACCGGCGGACTTAATACCTGAATTGCAGGGTAGATTCCCCATCAGAGTTGAACTGGATAGCCTGACCAAGGATGACTTTTATCGGATTCTGACAGAGCCTAGCAACGCTTTGCTAGAACAATATAAGGCCTTGTTAAGAACTGAAGAAGTAAAGGTCAATTTCACAGAAGATGCCATCGAAGAACTTGCCAATATGTGTGAGTACGTAAATGAAAATACTGAAGATATTGGGGCTAGAAGACTGCATACAATTTTAGAAACATTACTGGAAGAATTATCATTTTATGCTCCAGAAATGAAAGGTCAAGAGGTTGAGATCAACTCCAATTATGTTAAAGATCAACTTCAAGATATTGTGACTGAAAAAGATAGCAGTCGGTTTATCTTGTAAATGACTTAACAGTTTATTGATTGAAGGTGGGATTTTTTCATGGAAATGAAAAGTATTAGTGACTTTTCTATTATACTTACTAGATAAAACAAAAAATTCTATAAGAAAGGATGAAGTTTATGAGTAGTAGTTTGTTAGAAAAAACACGCAGAATCAACAGAATTCTACAAAAGGCTGCAGGACAGCCTGTAGATTTCGCGGAAGTAGCCCAAGTTTTAAGGGATGTTATCGAAGCAAACACTTACATTGCCAGCAAGAAAGGTAAAATATTGGGTAGTGCCCTGGTAGATGAATTCGAGTGTGAGATTATGAAAGATCAAGTTCTTGATCAAGGAAAATTCCCTGAGGATTACAATGATTATTTATTATCATTAAATGAAACTAGTTATAATCTAACACAAAAAAGAAACGAATGTGTGTATAAAAATGACGAACAATGTCTATTTGAAAACAAATTAACAACAGTAGTCCCGATAATCGGGGGAGGAAAGAGACTTGGCTCCTTGATTTTAGCTCGTTTCAGTAAAGAATTTCAAGACGAAGACTTAATACTAGCAGAGAATGGAGCTACAGTAGTTGGCATGGAAATATTAAGGGCAAAAGCCGAGGAAATTGAAGAAGAAGCTCGAAATAAAGCTATTGTTCAATTAGCCTTAGGAACTCTATCATATTCTGAGCTGGAAGCTGTAGAGCACATTTTTGAAGAGTTAGACGGTGACGAAGGTCTATTAGTAGCAAGTAAGGTTGCAGATCGTGTCGGAATTACCCGATCTGTAATTGTGAATGCCTTGAGAAAGTTTGAAAGTGCAGGAGTTATTGAATCTCGTTCCTTGGGAATGAAGGGAACTTATATTAAAGTTCTCAACAATCAATTGCTAGAAGAGCTTAGAAAAAGATATGCCTAATAATTTCCTCACCTGTCTTCGCTGATTTAAAACATAAACAGCAAGAAGTGAAAGGCTATGTGTCCAAAGGATGCATAGCCTTTTTATTGTGCGCCATGCATGACGATTAGCTAGGTGGTGTAAGTCCACTATGGGGGTTTGTAGTTACCAACCATTAGCCAAGAGCAAGGGTGCCCATCGTGAGGTGGGATCTGAAGGAAGCTTAAGGCAAAATTCCGACCCAAGGCACACGAACATCATCAGGCATAAGGTATGGGATGAGTTTGCAATACAAAACGAAGTCCAATCAACTACACGGACATACCAGTGTAAATGATGTGGGTACATGGAATGAAAGTTAATCGTCTTACCGTGGGAGGTCTCATGGACGTGGCAAGATGAACTTCGAACCACGGTTGAAATAAGATTTGTCATGAGAAGTCAGCAGATTCCATAGTACTTGATGAGGTCGACATCATTAAGGAAGGGATGAACCTAGGAGGAGATCAGTAAATGACTGTTACCAATAAAGGAATGAAGTGCCGCCAACTTCTGACAGGCGAAAGCTGCAAAGAAGGCTCACCGCAGAAGAATAGTGCGGAACACGAAGGATATGCGGGAGTGCACAGTTCTTTAAGGATAACTGAAAACAACATCTCCAATGCAAACTTGTCGAAGGGGAATTTGCTAGAGGAAATTTTGGATAGAGACAACATGAATAAAGCATTCAAGAAAATAAAATCCAACAAAGGCTCTCACGGGATTGATGGGATGGGAGTAGATGAACTTCTACAATATCTCAAAGAAAACGGGGACCACCTCAGGCAAAGAGTCCTGGACGGTAAATACCGCCCTAATCCCGTCAGAAGGGTAGAGATACCTAAAGAAGATGGGAAGAAAAGAAAATTAGGCATACCTACAGTGGTAGACAGGGTAATCCAACAAGCAATAGCCCAAGTACTATCTCCAATATATGAGGAGCAATTCTCAGATAACAGCTATGGTTTTCGCCCTGGACGCAGTACTCATGATGCAATTAAGAAAAGTCAACAAAACATAAATGAAGGATACAAATATGTAGTAGATATGGACTTGGAGAAATACTTTGACACAGTAAACCAGAGCAAATTGATAGAAGTGCTATCTAAGACAATAAAAGACGGTCGAGTAATATCTCTTATCAACAAATATCTAAGAGCAGGAGTAATGATCAAACACACCTATAAGGATACAGAAGTTGGCGTGCCCCAGGGCGGGCCTCTTAGCCCTATCCTCAGTAACATAATGCTCCACGAATTGGATAAAGAACTTGAGAAAAGGGGGCACGAATTCGTCCGCTATGCGGACGACCTGCTAATCTTTTGTAAAAGCAGAAGAAGTGCCGGACGCACCTTGAAGAACATACTACCCTTCATCGAAAATAAACTATTTCTCAAAGTAAATAAAGATAAAACTGTAGTTGCCTATGTAGGAAAGGTAAGATTTCTTGGGTTTGGCTTTTACAGACATAAAGGAAAAGCCAGATTAAGAGTTCATCTTAAATCAGTTACAAAGATGAGAACGAGAATAAAAGAACTCACATCTAGAAGTTATGGAATAAGCAACGAAGCCAGAGCAAAGAAACTTAGCCGATACATTATGGGTTGGGTTAACTACTTTAAACCAGCTGATATGAAGAATCTGTTAATAAATACTGACAGTTGGATGAGAAGGCGTATTCGCATGATTTACTGGAAACAATGGAAGAAAGTGAGAACAAAATTTAAAATGCTCAAGTTCTTTGGAGCCAATAAATACAAAGCATGGGAATATGCAAACACAAGAAAGGGCTACTGGAGAATTTCCAATAGCCCCGTCTTATCCAAATCCCTTGGAAATGATGTAATCAAAGGATTTGGTTTCCTATTCTTTTCGGAATATTATCGACAAGTTAAAGCGTAAACTAGGAACCGCCGTGTACCGAACGGTTTGCTCGGTGGTGTGAGAGGTCGGTAGATAAAATAATTATCTACCTCCTACTCGATTTATGAGTCTATTGTCCTAGGTCTAAGAACCAATTAGGACCTGAGAGGTCTAGTATTTTGTCAGAATATGTAATATTTTTAACAAGGTGACTAAATATGCTATTTTTTACCGAAAAAATAATATTTTTGGTAGGAATAATGTAATTACATGTCGAAGAAAAAATAAAAGTCGGACAAGGGATAAAAGATATCATTATTAAAAACAAAGCTACTATAAAGATTTATGGACAAATATAAGGATAAAGTATGATTTTTTAGAAAAACTAACTGTGTTTATTCAGCGTTTGCATAGGAGGGACGTCAGATGTTTGAACAAGCCCCTATAGGTCTGTTAGGAAATTCCCTGAATGGGACCACTAAAAGACACGAAGTAATTTCTAATAATATTGCCAATGTCAACACTCCTGGGTTTAAAAGAGGACGAGTGGATTTTGAAGAACAGCTTAAAGAAGCTATGAAAGCTGATTCCAAAGATATTGAAGGAAAAATCACTCGAGAAAAACACATACCAATTGGGAAAGTAGACTCTACGATAGAACCCCAGGTCAGGCGTGAATCTGATTCATCTATGAGAAATGATGATAACAATGTAGATGTGGATACCGAAATGTCACGGTTGACCCAAAACTCTCTTCATCATCAGGCCCTTACAAGACAGTTAAGCAGTGAATTTAACAAATTGCGTTCTGCTATACAAGGAGGGAGGTAAATAAATGTTTGACACCTTTGATATTAGTGGATCTGGTTTAACAGCAGAAAGGTTACGTATGGATGTTATTTCTAATAATATAGCCAATGCCAATACAACCAGAACTGAAGATGGCGAACCTTATAGACGACAGATGCCTGTATTTGAAACTAGAGGAAAAAGTTTTAGTGACCACTTACATAGTTTTTTGCAAAAAGATGGAGATTTTGATTCCCAAGGTGTCAGGGTCAGTAGTATTGAAGAAGATGATTCACCTTTTAAAGAAATTTATGACCCGGAACATCCTGAAGCTGATCCGGAAACCGGATATGTTCAAAAACCCAATGTTGAAATAGTTAAAGAGATGACGGATATGATTACAGCATCACGGGCATATGAAGCCAATGCTACAGCAATAGATAATGCAAAAAGTATGGCCTCTAATACATTAGATATCGGTCGATAATGGGGGGGATTAACATGAGAATAGAAGGTATTGGTGAAAACACTGTAAATCCTATTAATCAAGGAAATAAACAAAAGGCAGAGGACTTAAATTTTAGAGAGTTTTTGTCTGACGCCATTTCTAAGGTGGATGACATCCAAAAAGAGAGTGAGGTGCTCAATCAAAAGCTAGCCGTTGGAGAAGTAGATAACCTTCATGATGTGGTGATTGCCACTGAAAAAGCCGAGTTAGCTCTCAACTTAACTTTAGAAGTTAGGAATCAACTCATAGAAACCCATGACGAATTAATGCGGATGCAAATATAAAGGCGTGGTGATTAATCCATGAATGAAATGTTAGCTAATGCAAAAAATCAGTCACAGCAATTTTGGGGCAATTTATCAAAAGGTCAAAAGATAACTTTTGCCACCGCTCTGGGACTATTTATTATTGGTACCCTGGTACTGTCTGTCTCTATGCTACAAACTGATTATACAGAAGTTGCACGGGATTTAGATCCCAGAGATGCCAGTGAAATAGCTGAAATGATAGAAGATATGGGTGTTTCTTATCAAATAGAGGATGGAGGCTCTCGTATCCTGGTGCCTGAAGACGATCACGATCAGGTTAGATTAGAGTTAGCTGGCGCCGGATTACCGCGAGGTGGTGTCCTGGGATATGAAGAGTTAGATACACAACAGTTGGGACTTACTGAATCTGAGCGAGAGATGCGTCAAAAGATTGCTCTGGAAGGAGAACTTGTACGTACCATTCGTCGTTATCCTGAAGTTGAAGATGCAAGAGTACATTTAGTTCTTCCGGAAAGATCTATTTTCGAAGAAACTCGTGAAGATTCGCAAGCTGCTGTTTTTTTGGATTTAGAACCTCATAGGGAACTGACTGAACAGCAGATAAGCAGTATAGTCAATTTAGTTGCCCATTCTGTGGAAGGTCTGACACCCAAAAATGTCACATTAACATCAGGAGACAGGATGCTAAGTGACAAAACCCAATCCGATGACAAAAACAGCCCTAGTGCTGGATCAGAAGTTGAAAAGAGATTATCCATTCAAGAAGAATTTCAAAATACACTCCAAAGCAGTGTAGAAAGTATGTTGGAAAATATAGTGGGCAGAGGTAATGTGACAGCCCGAGTAAATGCGGAATTGGATTTTGACGAATTTGAATCCTTTTCAGAACTCTTTGAGCCCGTTGAGGGTGATGAAGGAATATTGGTGAGCATGCATAGAGAAGAGGAGTTTTACTCCGGTGAAGATGTAAGTCAAGGAGGTGTTCCTGGAGATCCTGCCGAGGGAACTCCGGAATATCAAGAAGTAACCGGAGAAGGTGGTAGCTTTGATTACGAAAGAATAGATGAAACTAGAAATTATGAAGTGAATAAGATTGAAGAAAGATCAAGGCTAGCTCCTGGCGCACTAAATAAATTGAGTGTAGCTGTAGCTGTAAATCAAGAACTCGATGAAGATGAAATGGATAGCATAGAAGCGCTAGTAGAAGACGCAGTAGGAATAAATTTAGAAAACGAGAACCATCAGATAACAGTTGAACAAATGGACTTTGATACTTCTTTACAGGATATGTTAGCTGCACAACATGAGAAAAAACAACAAATGGCAGCGCAACAGAGATGGATAACCCTTGGCATTGGAGCTGCAGTCCTAGTTGTTCTGGCTCTCATTGGTAGAAAGATTTATAAAACCATAAGGGATAGAAAAGAAATAGAAGATCGCCTTGAGAGAGAACAAATGGTACAAGATCAGGCAGCAGCTTCAGAAGATATTGAACCTGAAGTACCTAAAGTTCAAAAACAAATCTCCGATTTCGCTGAGAAAAAACCAGAAGAGTTTGCCAAAGTATTGAAGGCTTGGCTAGCTGAAGAATAAAGGGGTGAGACCATGAGTCCCGAAGAACTTTCTCCTAAACAAAAAGCTGCCGTGTTAATGATTTCTCTCGGCAGCGATACGTCAGCAGAGGTTATGAAGCACCTATCCGAGGAAGAGATTGAACAGCTGACCCTTGAAATCGCTAATGTGCAAAAAGTTGATACTGAACAAAGAGAAGATGTATTAAATGAATTTCATCAAATGGCTGTTGCCCAAGATTATATTTCTCAAGGTGGAATTAATTACGCCAAGGAAGTATTAGAAAGGGCTTTGGGCTCTCAAAAAGCCATGAATATCATAGATAGGCTGACATCTTCGTTACAGGTAAAGCCGTTTGAATTCATGAGAAAAACCGAGCCTAGCCAGGTAATTAATTTTATCCAAAACGAACATCCGCAAACTATTGCATTGATACTGGCTTACTTACAACCTGAGCAATCTTCAATGATTTTGTCTGCTTTACCTTCAGAAAAGCAGGTGGATGTGGCCAGGCGTATTGCAGTTATGGAACGGACATCCCCTGAGATAATTAAAGAAGTGGAGCAGATACTTGAAAGAAAACTGTCCTCAGTCATGACACAGGATTATACTTCAGCCGGAGGGATCTCTGCTATTGTGGATGTTTTAAATAATGTGGATAGGGCAACTGAAAAGACTATCTTGGAAAACCTAGAAACTGAAGATCCAGATCTGGCAGAGGAGATCAAGAAGCGATTATTTGTATTTGACGATATTGTACTCCTAGATGACCGCTCAATCCAGAGAGTGATTAGAGAAGTAGAGCAAAAGGACTTGACTATGGCCTTAAAGGTAGCAGGTGATGAAGTGAAAGATCGAGTCTTTAAAAATATGTCCAAAAGAATGTCAGATCTTATTAAAGAAGAGATGGATTATATGGGCCCTGTACGTTTGAGAGATGTGGAAGAGTCGCAACAAAAAATTGTTAACTTAATTCGCAGCCTAGAAGAAAGTGGTGAAATAGTTATCGCAAGGGGTAAGGAGGATGAAGTGATTGTCTAAAATATATAAGTCTAAAAACTTGACTCCCAAATCCCCTCTTGTCTGGAAATGTGACCATTTCTTCTCTGATACACAAGAAGATACATATATGGAGGAAGAACAATTCGAGACAGAAGAAGAAGAGCAACAGCAAGGACATCAAATTCCCGAAGAAGAGATTAATCAAATTCTAGAAAACGCTCGACAAAAGGCTGAACAGGAAGCCCAGGAGATAATAGATAATGCTCAGGCTGAAAAAGAAAAAATACTTAAAGAAGCCAAGGAAAAAGGTTATCAAGATGGGTACCAGCAAGGCAAAGATGAGGGGTTACAGGAAGTTGAAGCTGAAAAAGAACAGTTAATATCCGAAGCTAAGCATCTTTTAGTGGCTGCTAAGCAAGATTATCAAGACACATTAAAAGAACTAGAACCGGAAATTTGCCGCTTGATAACTGAAATTGCCGAGAAACTTATATCCGATAGACTAGAAGACCAGCAAGAACTAGTATCTGAACTGGTAAAAAATGGTATTGAAAGAATGACTGAACAAAATAAGGTTATAATAAGAGCACATCCCGATGATTATGCCCAATTAGAAGCAGACAAAGACCAAATACTCGAGGGTTTTTCTGACTTAAGGATTGAACTGAAACAGGACGATGATTTAAAGCCAGGAGCACCAATTTTGTTTGGGGAAAATGGACATATTGAACTAGAACTAAGTCGGCAAATAGATGAACTTCGCCGAGCCTTGGGGCAGGTGATTAACAGTGGCAACTGATGGTGTAGACTTAGATAAACTTTCTCAAACAATAAGGAATAGTAACACTTTACCTTTACAAGGAGAAGTCACCAGAGTTGTAGGGTTAACTGTTGAGGCCCGAGGCCCAGGGGCTAAAATCGGTGATTTGTGCCTTATCAGAAGTGATGATCAGGAGATTGAGTGTGAAGTTGTAGGTTTCAATGATGGAAAAATACTATTGATGCCCCTTGGTAATTTAAACAATGTGGCACCGGGTAATAAAGTGATTACTTCTCGAGAGAATTTGTCAGTACCTGTAGGTCCTGGTTTGGTTGGTAGAGTATTAGATGGTCTAGGTCGCCCTATGGATGGAAAGGGCCCCCTTACTAATACAAAATGTCGTTATCCTATGGAAAACACTCCCCCCGCTCCCCTTGACCGCAGTAGGATACAAAAACCTATTCAAACTGGTATTAAAGCTATTGATGGGGTTTTGACAATTGGAAAAGGGCAGCGGATGGGAATTTTTTCAGGGTCTGGAGTAGGTAAAAGTACACTCCTAGGTATGATTGCAAGAAATACTTCTGCCTCTGTCAATGTAATTGGTTTAATAGGTGAACGGGGCAGAGAAGTTCGTGAATTTATAGAAAAAGATTTAGGAGAAGAAGGATTACAACGAAGTGTTATTGTGGTTGCCACCTCTGACCAACCCGCTCTTTTGAGAATCAAGGGAGCGATGACTGCAACTGCTATTGCAGAATATTTCCGTGACTGTGGAAATGATGTCATGCTAATGATGGACTCTGTAACCAGGTTTGCTACTGCCAAACGGGAAGTTGGACTGGCAACAGGTGAGCCACCGGCTACAAGAGGGTTTCCACCTTCTGTTTTTGCAATGTTGCCCCAGCTGTTAGAAAGGTCTGGTACTTCTGATAAAGGGAGTGTTACCGGTTTATATACTGTATTGGTTGATGGAGATGATATGGACGAGCCCGTATCCGATACCGTTCGGGGAGTGCTAGATGGTCATATTGTTCTTAGCAGAAAGCTGGCCATGCAAAATCATTATCCGGCCATTGATATACTACAGAGCATTTCACGGGTGATGGTGGATATTACTGATACTCAACATCAAAAAGCGGCTGCCAAAATTAGTTCAGCTCTGGCAGCCTATGAAGAGGCCCGAGATTTGATTGAAATCGGGGCTTATAAAAAGGGGAGCAATCCCAAGGTTGACTGGGCGATGGAGCTAATTGACGATTTAAATGAGTTTTTACGCCAGGAAATCACAGAAAAAACTACTCTGGATGAAACCATCAATAAACTAAAGAAGTTTTTAGATGATTAATTGGTTGACTAAATGTAGGGAAAGACAGAGGTGGTAATATTGAAGAAGTTCCAATTCTCTTTGGAGAAGGTATTAAAAGTTAAGGAACGCAATGAAGAACTGAAGAAGAAAGAATTTCAAAGAGCTCAAAAATACAGGGATGAGCAAAAACAGGCTTTAGATAAACTTTTAGATAAGCGCCATGAACTGTGTGAGGATATCTTAACTAAACAGAAATCTCCTGTGAAAATAGAAAATATAACCCACTACTATAGTTATCTTTCACATCTAGATGATGAAATTATAAATAAGCGTCATCAACTTGAAGATGCCGAAGAACAACTAGAGCAAGCACGGCTTAATTGGATTGAAGCAAAACGGGAGAAAAAGGTTTTGGAGAAACTAGAGGAAAGACAGTATGAGGAATATAAACAAAAGGTTTTGAAGAATGAACAAAAGACTTTAGATGAGTTAAGTGTTCAATTTAGTTACTCCCGTTAAAAAGGAGCGAGAGATATTGGATCAAAATAATACTGGCAGTCAAAAACAGGCTCTTGCATTAATGATTATCATCCCTCTCATATTTGCTTTGATTGTAGGAGGGATTCTAGCCCAATTGTTTGGAATTATTGATATTACTAACTTTTTGGGTGGAATTCCTGTAGTAGGTGAAGTGGTACCTGACTCAGACGAAGAAGAAGTTTACTCTCGAGAAGATGAACTGGATAGATGGGCTGAAACCCTTGACGACCGAGAAAGAGATTTAGAAGAAGATAGGCGTGAATTAGAGGAACGTCAAGAGGAATTGGATGAATTAAAAGAATCCTTAAAAGAACGCGAACAAATATTGGAAGAGCGGGAGGAAGAATTACTAGATAAGGAAGATACTGTGGTAGACAGAGAAGAGCGATTAGAATCACTTGCTAATGTCTATTCTGAAATGCGGCCTCAAGAAGCAGCAGAGATACTGGAAGATTTAGAAGATGAATTGGTGATTGAAATACTGAATCGTCTCTCCAGTGACCAAAAAGCAAGAATTCTATCTGAGATGGACTCTGAGACAGCTAGAAATTTAACTAGAATGATGGGAACATAATATGAGATCAACTAATAGCAATTTAATATAGTTTTAATACTAAATAACTATCCTATGAAAGGAGGTGAAATGATGTGAATAGTGCAGGTGTAGATCTTATGACACAAGTCATGCATGCTAGGGAACAGGGAGTCAAATCAGATTCTCGACAAAAAACTGGGAATAGTAGTTTTCAAGATCAATTACAACAATTAGTTGATAATGAAAAACTTACAGATAAGGAAACAATTTTACTAGATGAGTCCGGTTCATTTACTGAAGAATTAATGAAGGATGAATTAGACCAACTTTTTTCACAAGAAGTACTTAATCAGTTACCAGATAAGCTGTCAGAGTTAATAGAGCTTTTAGAAAATCAAGAGCAACTTATTGAGCAGTTAATAGGCGCAGAAATTTTAGACGAGGCAGACTTAACCAAACTACATCAAAAATTGACTGGCCAAAAAGAAGTCTTCAAAGAAATGATTCTTGAAAATATGGAAGAAATAGACCAAGATTCAGAGGTATCTGATTTAATTGGTACTCTAACAATCAAAAATAAACATAATTTATCCCCTGAATTAAAAGAGCTAATGGACCAAGACTTAAAAGTAATAGATTTAAACTTAGAACAATTAAACCAAATAATACAGAAAGATGATGTTGAAATCGAACTAGATTCTGAACAGATGATAGAAGAGTTGACTTTGGAAGATATGATGTTTTGGTTGCAAGTTGAAGATTTAGCAGAATCCTTGAAAAATATACAATCACTACTTGACTATCAAGACATTGACGGCAAATTACAAAAATTATTTGCAGAACTTGAACAAGTGATGAATTCGTCGGACCAGATTGACTCAAGACAAGAAGCTCTTGACCATATAAAAAAGAAATACTCACAGGATAACGCTTCACAGTTATTTTCCCAAGACAAGGCTGAGTTAGATTTAGAATTTAATGAAATTCATATGCAAAACGAGGACAGCACAAAAAATATCCTAAAGGAACTGAAGAAGATCAGCCAACTTATAAACGCCCTGGGAGAAGATAATCTTGAGTCAAAAAAGTCAAAAATATTAATTACAGAACTTAAAGCTGAAGAAGCAGAGTTTGTTAAACAGTTACTTGCTACTAGTATTGCCACCACTAGTGACAATGAAAGTTCTTACCAACTAGATATGGATAATAAGAACATATTTAAACAGCTAGCTGAACTAAACCATGGAAAAGATGGTTCTCTAAATGACGCCAACTTCAATGTTACTAAACAAATGCAAGAAAAAATCCAAAATATCATGCAGGCTATTGAAAACAAAGACGAACCAACAGTTACTGAAGATTATCTATTTTCCAAGTTAGAGCAAATTTTGAGCCAAGATTCGAGTGCGAGCTTTTCACAGCAGTTCCACAGCAGTAATTTTGGAGCTTTTGCTGAAGGTGAGGAGAACAATGTTAGTGTTAATCAAATCATTGATCTTACTCAACACTTTAATAATGATCAAGATGTAAAACCCGTTGAAAAACTGTTTAGCCAAAGAAGTCAAGAATTAGTTAATAATTTACGTGAAGCAATCTTGCAACAGGTTAATTTAGAACAGGAAGGCGATACTCACACCTTAAAAATGAAATTGAAACCAGAACAACTGGGACAGTTACGGATGCAGTTCTCATATCAAGATGGTGAATTAAAAGGACATATTTTTACACAGAACGCACAAGCTCGTGATGTCATTCAGGCAAATCTGGTTGAACTTCGAAATCAGCTAGGCGAACAAGGGCTCGAGTTTAACGAACTGGATGTGTCAGTAGATCAGGAACAGGATGATGAAAACGGAGAATTTGACTTACACAGATTCAATTTTAGACAAAACATTAGTGAAGATGGTGAAGAGAATTCTCAGGATGAACAGGATGAGTTGGATTACCAATCAGAGGACAGATTAGCAGTAAACTACGAAAATAATGGCTACGGTTATAACCATGGTTCAATTGACTTACGTATTTAAGGTGTGACACTATAGGAGGTGTTTTTAATGATCATTGGAGATATGGGAGGTCCTCAAGCTAAATCTGTTTCCGAAGGACAGCAACAAAACCTTCCTCAATTGGAAAACCAGGATGATCTGGGCCAAGATGAATTTATAAAAATACTAACTACTCAATTACAGCATCAAGACCCACTAGATCCCATGGATGATAGGGAATTTATCGTACAAATGACTTCATTTAATCAATTAGATCAACTACAATCATTAAATGAAACTCAAGAACAATCATCCATGCTTAATTTACTAGGAAGACATGTAGTGGCTGAAAATGAAGATGGTGAAATTATTGAAGGTACTGTAACAGCCATCCGGGATTTCAATGGCTCGCCAGGTTTTGAAATCGATGGCAAGAAGGTAGATTTCGAGGATGTAGTAGAAATCAAACCGGTAGACCAGCCAGGACAAGCAGAATCACAGGAATAACACGAATCAGACTAAAAGGGGTAGTTAGACTATAGTGAGATAGTTTTTTAGAAGGATATCTGGCTAGTTAAAGGGGATGATTTTATGGATAATATTCATGGTTCTCGACATATAGGACCTATTATCCCACCTGACAAAATTGAACAAGCAAATCAAAAGACTGATCAGTCCCAACAGGATAGCTCTAAATCCAAGGACTTCTCTAAATTATTGCAGCGCGAACTGGAGGAAGTAAACTTCTCAAAACATGCTCAAAATAGAATTCGGTCCAGGAATATTGAACTAGACGACACTAAGATGGAAAAGTTATCAGAAGCTATTAATAAAGCTGAAGCTAAAGGTGCTAAAGAATCACTGGTAGTTTTGGATAAAACTGCTTTTGTAGTCAGTGTAAACAACCGAACAGTAATTACCGCTGCCGATGAATCTCAATTGAAAGAAAATGTTTTCACTAATATTGACAGTGCTGTGATTATGTAATTGAAATGATTTTTACTACAACAATTAGTGGGCTCTGGGCTGGACCTCCTGAGGAGGAAGCCCTGGTCTTTCATCGACAATGAAAGACCGCTCACACAAAACTTTAAGGAGGTCGATGGTTTTATGTTGAGGTCAATGTATTCTGGTGTAAGCGGATTGAGAAATCATCAAACCCGTTTGGATACAATCGGAAATAATGTGGCAAATGTAAATACTGCAGGCTTTAAAGGGGATCGAGTTACCTTTCAAGATGCTTTTAATCAGACTTTAGAAGCGGCATCTGCTCCTAATGAGCGAGGCGGAACCAATCCCCAACAGGTTGGTCTGGGTATGAATATCGGAAGTATGGATACAATCCACACCCAGGGTAGTTTGGAAAACACTGGTCGAGATACTGATCTGGCCATAGAAGGGGATGGTTTTTTCGTAGTCAATGACGGACAAAGCGATATGTTTACAAGAGTGGGTAATTTTGGAGTAGATAGTGAGGGGAACTTGGTTTCTCAAGGCACAGGTTACAAAGTTCAGGGTTATGCTTACGATGAAGATGCCGATGAAATTAATACTGACGAAATCGTAGATATGGAAATTCCCTTAGGAGATGTGGTGGACCCTGAAGCTACTGAAAATGTAAAGTATAATGGAAATTTGAACTCAAATACTGAACCAGGAGAAACCGTTTCTACCACTGTTAATGTGTTTGATAATTTAGGAAGTGAGCATACATTGAATTTGGAATTTGAAGAGTCAGGTGAAAATGAATGGCAGATGACTGTACGAAAAGATGGGATTTTGATCGAAGACGAAATCCAAGTCTCCTTTTCAGATGATGGGGAGCTAACAAGTGTTGGCGATGAAGGTACTTCTTATTCAATCAACGATTTTGAAGCTACGGTTCAGGACTTTGGTGGACTGTCAGATAGTGCAAAAGAAGACCTGGGTTTTGATATAGATGACGATAATGGACATGACGAAGATAACATCCAAGGCATGTTAATGAGAAACGATGTTCAAGCTGGAAATGCTGAGGCGGAAGATGTGGCGGCTTTAGCCATTGAAGTAGAAGGCAGATACGAATGGTATCATCCCGATGATATAAACTTTGATAGTTTAGAGGAAGGCGATTACAGTCCCGATGTTGACCCTATTTTCACCCAAGATCAGGAACCTCAAAATGATGAAGAAGTTGATCTGCTAAACGCTCCCGGTGGAATTGAATTCGACCTTGGCGATGTAAGACAGGTTGCCGGAGAATCTACAGTTGAAGGTGTAGCTGAAGATGGACAGGCCCAGGGTGAACTTGAAACCTATGAAGTTGATTCAGCAGGAATTATTACAGGAACTTACACCAATGGTGAAACTCGTCAACTAGGCCAAGTAGTCCTATCAGATTTCACCAATCCCGGTGGACTTGAAAAGCTAGGAAGCGGTCTTTATCAACCTACCAGGAACTCGGGTGAGCCAAGTTACGGTATAGCAGGAACCGGTGGACGAGGTGAAATCGCCCCTGGTGCCCTGGAAATGTCCAATGTAGATATGGGAGAGCAGTTTACTGATATGATCGTAACTCAAAGAGGTTTTCAGGCTAATTCCAGGTCAATAACCACTGGGGACGAAGTTCTTCAGGAACTCGTTAATCTGAAAACCTAGTTTTAGCTTATGATTTGAATTTTGAATTAAAGAGGTGGCTAATGTGATTAGAGTTACGCGCTTTAATGGCAAGGAATACATTGTTAATGCCGATCTGATAGAATTTGTTGAAGAAACACCTGACACTGTAATTACCTTAGTAACTGGCCGCAAAGTCCTTGTTAAAGAAACTTCGGAAGAAGTGATTGATCTGGTAATAGAATATCGTCGCAGGGTGGGATGTCACCCTGCGACGATCCAAATAAAAGATAAAAATCAAGTAAATGCCAACGACAGTGAGAAATGAGGTGGGAACAATGGATATTGCCACGATAATAGGATTAATAGCTGGCGTCTTTTTATTAATCGGAGCTGTATTCCTGGAAGGGAATGTGGATATTTTTTTCAACATCCCTTCAGCACTAATAGTCATTGGTGGAACTGTAGCTGCTACCTTGATAAGTTATCCTATCAATCAGTTTTTCTCAATCGTTAAAACAGTACAGAATGCTTTTAAAGTTAAAAGCATGAATCCTACCGAAACTATTAATTTACTGGTCAACCTAGCTGAAAAAGCCAGAAGGGAAGGCTTACTGGCCTTGGAAGACGATGTAGAAGAAATGGATGATGATTTCTTGAAAAAAGGTGTTCAGTTGGTTGTGGATGGCACTGATCCAGAACTGGTCAGAAGTATTTTAGAAACGGAATTATCCTTTCAAGAAGAGCGTCACAAAATAGGTCAAAATATTTTCCGGACTATGGGCACCTTTTCCCCGGCCTTTGGTATGTCTGGAACTTTGATAGGACTAGTAAGTATGTTGGATGACTTAGATGATCCTGATGCAATAGGTCCAGGGATGGCTTTAGCTCTGTTAACTACACTTTACGGTGTAGTAGCTGCTAATTTGATCTTTTTACCCATAGCAAATAAATTAGAAGTTAAAAGCAATGATGAAATCTTATTAAAAGAAGTTATGTTAGAAGGTATGTTGAGTATCCAAGCTGGCGAGAATCCTAGAATAGTTGAAGAAAAACTAAAGGCCTTTTTAGCTCCTAAATCCAGGGATGAAATAGCCGAAGAGGATGAAGAGGTGGTGGACGCCAATGCCGAAATTTAATAGGCAACGGCGCAGTGGGAAAGGCAATGATAACAACAAAGGTGGTAGTAACTGGCTTCAAACATACGGGGATATGATCACTTTGTTACTGGCCTTTTTCGTTTTACTTTATTCTATTTCTACTGTTGATGCTGAAAAATTCGAACGCATGTTAGTATCACTCCATGAAAGTTTTTCAGGAGTGTTACCCGAACATAGGGCTCAAATTCCCCGAGAAGACCCGAATATCACACTGCCAGAACCTAGTGAACGCCAGGTTCCTTCTGAAGAGGAACAGATGATGGAAGATATCTACGATCAATTAGAAGATTACATAGAAGATGCCGATCTGGCTGAAGTTGTTATGCTTGAAACTGAAGAAAGAGGAATCGTGATACGGTTTCAAGACAAAATCTTATTTGATTCAGGAAGGGCCGAGCTCAGGTCAGAATCCCTGGAAATTCTAGGAGATATAGCTGAAATTTTAGAAGAGATTCCTAACGAAATAAAGGTGGAAGGATTTACTGATGATGTGCCTATTGATACTCCTGAATTCCCTTCTAACTGGGAGTTATCTGCAGCCCGCGCCACCACTGTTTTACGATACTTAAGCGAAGAAGGTGGTTTAGACCCTGGGAGGTTACAAGCTACAGGCTATGGTGAATATAGACCTATGGTTCCCAATGACAGTCCAGAGAATCGTCAATTAAACAGAAGAGTAGATATTACGGTCTTGTGGTCTGTCTGGGAGCAAGATGACTATTACGACCGAGATACTACAGACCTTTTTGAGAGGGGAGAGGATGAAATTGAATAATAAAGGTTATGTAAATACTATTGGAATTATTATTATTGCCGGGATCATTTTGATAATTCTGGCATCCGGGATAGCATATTTCATTGCTGTGAGTGTAGCATCACCTGATCAGCCCACAACTGAAAAAGGTGAAGAAGTAGTGAGTTATACTGGTATTACCTTTCCCCTGGGTGAATTTACTACTAATTTGGCAGACGAAGGTGCCAGGCGAATATTTCAAGTTGAAGTAGTAGTAGAATTATCGGAATCAGGTGCAAAGTCTGAGCTAGAAGAGAGAGAACCTCAAGTCAGGGACAAAATATATACTATTCTTAGATCTATGAAAGCCGAAGAACTAAATGAACAAGAAGGTATGGAAGAACTGAGGGAGCAAATCAAGGAAGCGATAGATGAAAGAATCGAGGAAGGAGAAGTAGTTAACGTTTACTTTAACCGGCCATTAATAACTTAACTAAATGCCGGTGTATGAATGGGGGGATGTGAGATATGTCAGAAGTTTTATCTCAGTCTGAAATAGACGACTTATTATCTGCTATTTCAACTGGAGATCTTAACGTGGAAGATGCCAAGCAACAGGATACTCAACAAAAAGTTAAACCTTATGATTTTAGGCGACCAGCTAAATTTTCAAAAGATCAGATCAGAACACTACAAATGATCAATGAGAATTTTGCCAGATTATTATCAACTTATCTTTCAGCTTATCTGCGTTCTTATGTAGAAATCGAACTAGCTTCTGTGGATCAGGTGACTTACGACGAATTTATGAGATCACTGACTAATCCTACGATTATGGGGATTTTTTCTGCTCCTCCCATGGAAGGTAAGTCATTAATGGAGATGAATCCAAATATTGCTTTTGCTGTGATAGACCGCTTAATGGGTGGTCCTGGGGAGACTTTTGAAAGCACAGGTGAATTGACTGAAATTGAAGAAGCCGTGGCAAGAAAAATATTTAATCGCATGCTCGATAGTATGTTGGAAGCGTGGAAGAATGTGGGTGAATTGGAGCCTGAATTTGAGCGGATTGAAAATAATCCCCAGTTCACACAAATAATTTCTCCTAATGAGATAGTAGCAGTGGTAGCTTTTTCTGTAAAAGTAGGAGAAGCTGAAGGGTTGTTCAATGTTTGTTTGCCATATATTTTTCTTGAACCTGTAATAGATAGACTATCAGCTAGGTTTTGGTTCGCTACAGGACATCAAAAAAAGATAACTGAAGAAGAATCTCAAGCTCTTAAAAATAGGCTTCATAAAACTCAGGTTCCAGTAAAAGCCGAGTTGGCGAGAACGAGAATTTCAGTCAAGGAATTTTTAAACTTGCAAGAAGGGGATGTAATTTCATTGAATAAACCATTCGAAAGCGAAATTGATCTGATAGTAGGAAAAAAGACGAAATTCAAGGGCAAACCTGGATCAATTAAAAATAAACTAGCTGTACAAATCACTCAAATAGTTAGGGAAGGAGATGATTCCCTTGGAGAATAATAAAGATATCTTGTCCCAAGAAGAAATTGATGCTCTGTTAAAAGGATCAGGCGACGATGATAGTGGCGATGATGGAGATAACCATGGTGGTAGTGGCGGCAGCGGATCAGGTAACGATGGCAATGGAGGTAATGGAAATAATGGAGATAATGGTGATAATTCTTTAAATGAAACTGAAAAGGATACCGTTGGTGAAATTGGAAACATTTCCATGGGGACTGCTGCTACTACCTTATCAGTACTACTTAATCAGAAAGTATCTATAACTACTCCAAGAGTTGAAGTGACAGACTATGCCACTTTAAGAGAAGAATTTCCTAAACCTCATGTAGCAGTAGAAGTGGAATACTTGGAGGGGCTTGAAGGAATTAATGTATTAATCCTAAAACAAGAGGATGCAAAAATGATTGCCAATTTAATGATGGGTGGCGACGGTACAGATATTGCTGAAGGTGAAATCGAGGAATTTCACTTAAGTGCTGTAGGAGAAGCCATGAATCAGATGATGGGCTCGGCCTCGACTTCCATGTCTGATATGTTTGATAAAACCATTAATATTTCGCCTCCAAGTGTAAAAATGCTGGATCTAGGATCTGAAGAAGCCCTAGAAGAACTTCCAAAAGAGCCCATGATTAAAGTTGCATTTGATTTAAAAATCGGTGATTTAATTGATAGCGAAATCATGCAGTTAATACCCTTTGAATTTGCTAAAGATATGGTAGTTTCTTTAACTGGAGATAGTGCAGAAGAAGTTTCAGCAGGTCAACAAGAAATGGCTGCAAGTTCCGAAGGAACAGCAGCTGCAAAACCCCAAGCTCCGACTCAAACTGGTCCTGGGCCAGAATCTGGTCAATCGCCAGAAAGGGAGGTGTCTACACAAGGACAACCAACAGGACAAGGAGAGCAACAAATGAAACAAGAGCAACAGCCAAAGAAAGACTATCAACCTGTAGAATTTTCGCCTTTAGAAGGTCATCAATCGGCTGCCAAAGGAGAAAATTCCAATATTGAATTGATAATGGATGTTCCTCTGGAAGTAACGGTTGAACTGGGACAAACCAAGAAAAAAATCCAAGAAATATTGGAATTGGTTCCAGGATCTATTATAGAACTGGATAAAATTGCCGGGGAGCCAGTTGATATAAAAGTTAATGGGAAATTAATCGCTAAAGGGGAAGTAGTTGTAATCGATGAGAACTTCGGTATCAGAATTACCGAAATAATTAGTCCGGTGGAGAGGATTAACAAACTTCAGTAAAATTAAAAACGATAAAACTAGCTAAAAAGGGAGGGCTATGTACTGATGAGTCAAAAAGTTTTAATTGTAGATGATGCTGCATTTATGCGTATGATGATCAAGGACATTCTTACTAAAAATGGTTTTGAAGTAGTTGGAGAAGCTGTTAACGGTCAGGAGGCGGTGGACAAATACCAAGAATTAAGTCCTGATTTAATTACAATGGACATTACTATGCCCGAAAAAGATGGAATCCAAGCATTGAAGGAGATCAAAGAACAAGACTCCAATGCCAAGGTGATCATGTGTTCAGCTATGGGACAACAGTCCATGGTTATTGAAGCAATTCAAGCTGGTGCCAAGGATTTTATAGTAAAACCATTTCAGCCAGATAGGGTAATGGAAGCTATCAACAAAGCTTTAGGTTAGAGACAAAGCTATCGAATTAAGGGAGGCTTTTTCCTATGTCGTACCAAGTAATATACAAAATAGCAGCTTTACTTTCGGCAGATAAGCTAGACGAAGTAGATAGTGGAATGGAATCAGGCACAGGCGAGTATATCGATTATTTAATGAGTCTTTTTGGGTATTTATTCGTTTTTTTGCTTGTCATTGGTTTACTATTTGTTGTTCTAAAACTGTTAAAAAATTATTCGGCCAAATTAAATGAAAGTCATCATATGAGGGTTTTGGACAGCCTCCCCTTGGATAACGAAAAAAAGCTGATTTTAGTAGAAGTAGGAAATAAAATTCTGTTAATTGGTGCAGGAAAGGAGTTAAACCTCCTTACTAGTGTTGAATTAAGCCAAGAAGAATTGCAACTAATTAGAGAATCCGGGAAATCTTCTCAATCCATAACTTTTATGGATATATGGGAAAAAATCAAGGACAAGCTCCCAGGCAATATTTATGGAGATCAAGGAAAAACCTTTAATGAAGACGATGAAAGTTTTGAACAACAATTACAAGAAGAACTGAACAAGATGCGACGCTCTAAAGATGAGGGAGGACACGATGATGGTGAAAGATAGAAAAACACTTGTGCCGGCTATTATTATAATAGTACTGATATTATTAATTCCTTCCCAAACAGAAGCAGCTCAACCTTTTCCAATTCCTAATTTGGAATTGGAGGTAGGAGAAGGGGAAGAACCAGAGGACTTGGCATTAACTTTACAAATAATAATTCTGTTGACAATTTTAAGTCTAGCACCGGCATTACTCATTCTAACTACCTCTTTCACCAGGGTAGTAATTGTACTGTCTTTTATCAGGAATGCCTTGGCTACTCAACAGATGCCTCCCAATCAAGTTTTAATTGGATTGGCTCTTTTTCTAACTTTTTTCATAATGAGTCCTGTATGGGGCGATGTGTATCAGGAAGCCTGGGAGCCCTATCGCGAAGGTGATATTACTCAAGAAGAAGCCATTGAAAATGGTCTTGAACCTGTTAGGGAATTTATGTATCAACAGACGAGGGAAGATGATCTGGCTTTGTTTGTAGAATACTCGGATATTGAAAACCCTGCAACAATCGAAGATGTACCGACCCATGTTATCATCCCGGCCTTTGTAATCAGTGAATTAAAAACCGCTTTTCAAATTGGTTTTATGATATTTGTACCTTTTTTAATTATAGATATGATTGTGGCAAGTACATTAATGTCCATGGGGATGCTCATGCTCCCACCCGTGATGATATCACTTCCTTTTAAGGTACTACTTTTTGTACTTGTTGATGGTTGGTTCTTAATTACCAGGTCCCTACTTATAAGCTTTGGATGACAATACGAGGTGAATAGCTTTGACAGAAGAATTTGTGTTACATCTAGGCCGTGAAGCTCTAATAACTGTTTTACTCGCTGCCGCTCCTATGCTGGCATCAGCTTTAATAGTAGGACTAATGGTCAGCATTTTTCAGGCAACTACACAGATACAAGAACAAACTTTGGCTTTTGTGCCAAAAATTGTAGCGGTTTTACTGTCTGTAGCTTTCTTTGGTCCCTGGATGTATACTCTGTTAACTGAATTTGCAATCAATATATTTAGTAATATAAACCAGTTCATTAATTAACTAGAAGGATGGGGGTCAGGGGACTTGGATCTGACAACGTTGTTGCTAGAACAAGGCGTTTTATTCATATTGTTATTAACTAGAATATCTGGCATGATAATGACAGCACCAATTTTTGGAAGTAATTATATGCCCAATCAAATTAAAATAGCCTTTAGTTTAATATTGACACTGGTTTTTTTACCTGTTTTATCTCCTGAAGGTTTATCTGATTATCATATCATGAATGTTATATTATTTGCTTTTATGGAGTTAATGGTCGGAATAGCAATAGGTATGATCGCCAATTTGGTATTTTCTTCAATACAAATAGCTGGACAATTAATTGATGTACAAATGGGATTTGCTATGGCTAGGGTGATGGACCCCCAGTACGAAACTCAAGTACCTTTAATAGGTCAATTTAAATATATTTTAGCTATCATGATTTTTTTAGTTATAAATGGTCATCACTTATTAATTAGATCAGTTTATGAAAGTTATCAATTGCTACCTATTGGCAATATATTTGATTTAGGTGCAGGGGGAGTAGCTCTTAATGAACTGTTCTCCACAGTGTTTGTTTTGGCTATTCAGGTGAGTGCTCCCGCTCTTGGTACTTTATTTTTGACAAATATAGCTTTGGGGGTTTTGGCTAGAACTGTACCCCAAATGAATGTATTTATTATTGGGTTTCCTGTGAAAATTTTTGTAGGATTTCTGTCCCTGGTATTATTAATGCCTACTTATACTTTGGTTTTGGGAAACTTATTTCAGCACATTTGGGATGGTTTATATAACTTCTTACAAGCTTTATAGTTTTTGATCGGTATTTTAATCCGTTCTATTAAATTTACAGTTATCAACAAGAATATAGCCACATCAAAATAAAAATTTTAAAGTATCATTTATGGGGGAGACAGGGTTGAACATAGATAAAAGATTTGATTTACAACTTTTTAATCAAGAAAAAACTGAAACACCTACTCCCAAACATAGGAGAGAATCAAGAAAAAAAGGACAGGTTGCGAAAAGCACGGAATTAACATCAGCATTACTTCTTATGGCAACCTTTTCTACCCTATATATTGTTTTCCCTTACTCCTTTGATCGTTTTATGAATTTTGCCAAACAGTTCTGGTCTAATATAAATACTATCAATTACACTATGGACGAGATCCATTCTCTGTTGATAACGATGATGATGGAAGGCGCGGTATTTGCAGCCCCAGTGATAATTGTGGCAGTACTTATTGGTCTGATCAGTAATTTGATGCAAGTAGGAATCTTATTGACTGGTGATCCTTTAAAACCTAAATTAGAGCGATTAGACCCTATTAAAGGTTTCCAAAAAATCTTTAGCAAGCGAGCTGTAGTTGAGCTTACAAAATCATTGTTTAAAATGGTAGTTATAGGTATTATAGCGTATATTCTCTTTAATAACCATATGGAACATTTTCCCTATTTTTATGATATGACAGTAATGCAAATTGCGGTAGAAGTAGGTCAATTGACCTGGGCTTTGATATTTCGTGTCGGAATGGCATTACTGTTTTTAAGTATATTAGATTATGTCTATCAAGTATGGGAACATGAGCAAAATCTAAAAATGACTAAACAACAAGTAAAAGACGAGCACAAACAAACCGAAGGGGATCCCCAAGTACGGTCCAAGATGAAAGAAAAGCAAAGGGAAATTTCTAAAAAAAGAATGATGAGTGAAGTTCCTGAAGCCGATGTTGTCATAACAAACCCCGTTCATATAGCTGTTGCATTAAAGTATGATGAAGGGGATACTGCTCCCATGGTACTAGCAAAGGGCCAGGGACATGTGGCTAGAAAAATCAAAGAAATAGCTGAAGACCATAATGTAGTAGTAATGGAAAACCGTCAGTTAGCTAGAAGCTTATATTTTTCTGTTGAAATTGGGGACTTTATTCCAGAAGAGTTATATCAAGCAGTTGCGGAAGTACTAGCCTTTGTCTATAGGTTAAAAAAATCATCAGGCATGGAGTGATCATAATTATGCGTCATGTTGACTTGATAGTTGTTCTTGCAGTCATAGCAATAGTATTAATGTTAATTTTACCAGTTCCGCCGGAACTGTTAGATTTTTTGCTGGTGTTGAATATAACAGTAGCTCTAACTATATTACTGATATCTATGTATACTTTAGAACCTCTGCAATTCTCTATATTTCCGACTCTGTTGCTGTTAGTTACTATATACCGTTTGGCTCTTAATGTTTCATCAACTCGTCTGATCCTATTGGATGCTTACGCAGGAGAAGTTATAATGCAATTTGGAGAATTTGTCGTAGGTGGTAACCCTATTGTAGGTTTTGTTATTTTCCTAATTTTAATATCAATCCAATTTATTGTTATTACCAAGGGGGCCGAACGGGTTTCAGAAGTAACTGCTCGTTTCACTTTGGATGCCATGCCTGGTAAACAAATGGCTATTGATGCTGATCTAAATTCGGGTTTAATAGATGAACAGCAGGCTAAAGAGAGGCGTGAAGCTGTAGAACAAGAAGCTGATTTTTACGGTGCCATGGATGGTGCCAGTAAATTTGTTAAAGGGGACGCTATTGCAGGAATAGTCATCACTATAATAAATATATTAGGTGGATTTGTCATTGGAATGGCTCAACAGGGCATGACATTTCAAGAAGCCCTGCAAACCTTCACTTTATTGACAGTTGGTGATGGCTTGGTGACCCAGATACCTGCTTTACTGGTGTCTACTTCCACAGGTATTGTAGTTACGCGAGCTGCTTCAGATTCTAACTTGGGTCAAGATGTTGTCAGACAAATACTTGCACATCCCAAAGTTTTATTTATAGTTGGTGGTGTCTTAGCGGCTGTGGGGGCATTTCCCGGTATGCCGCCTTTACCATTTTTAGCACTAGGTTCTATTATGGGCTTTTTAGGTTTTCAACTACGTACTTCTTTAAAATCAGAAGAACCTACTCCGGAAGAAGAACAAGCTGCTGCTACTGAAGAGGAAGCTGAAGAATATCGAAGTCCAGAGAATGTTATGTCTTTATTAAAAATAGACCCAATTGAATTTGAATTCGGATATGGATTACTTCCCTTGGCTGACCCCGATCAAGGAGGGGATTTACTAGACCGGGTTACTATGATTAGAAGACAAGTAGCCATGGAACTAGGTATCGTAGTTCCTGTGATCAGAGTGCGGGACAATATTCAACTGTCTTCCAATGAGTACTGCATAAAAATTAAAGGAGTAGAAGTGGCCAAGGAAGAAGTACTACCAAATCATTACTTAGTGATGATTCCGGGAGATTCAAGTGGAAAACCAGAGGACCTGGGTTTAGAAGGAACAGAAACTAAAGAACCAGTATTTGGTCTCCCTGCCTTATGGATAGACGAAAGCCAGCGTGAACAAGCTGAAATGTCGGGATATACTGTAGTTGATCCTCCCTCGGTGTTAGCAACTCATTTAACAGAGATTATAAAACAGCATGCCCATGAGTTACTTGGAAGACAGGAAACTAAAGAATTAATAGACAATGTTAAAAATGATTATCCAGCGGTAGTAGAGGAATTGGTTGACAATATCTTGAACATTGGAGAAATACGCAAGGTATTGGCAAATCTGTTAAAAGAGGGTGTATCAATCAAAAACTTATTAACTATTTTGGAAACTTTAACTGATTACGGAGCAGTTACCAAGGATACTGATATGTTAACAGAGTATGTTAGGCAAAATCTCAACCGGGAAATAACCACTAAATTAAAAGAACTGCAAGGTGAGCCAATAAAAGTGATTACTTTAAGTCCAGAATTAGAACAAAAAATATCCGATTCCATCAAACAAACAGATCATGGGAACTATTTATCTATTGAACCACAGGTGACTCAAAAAATACAAAAACAACTGAAGAATTACACAGAACAACTTACCCAACAGGGTTTACAGCCAATAGTGGTTACTTCACCCATGGTGAGATTGTATTTTAAACGGTTAACAGAAGGTTTTTTACCAAATCTGATGGTGGTATCTTTTCATGAATTAGATCCTCAAATTGAAGCACAATCTGTTGGGGTGGTGAATACATAAATGAAAGTCAAAAAATACTTGGCCAATAGTGAAAAAGAAGCACTAGAACAAATTAAAGCAGAAATGGGAAATAATGCTATAATTCTAAATACCCGGAGAGTCAAAAAAGGTGGTTTTTTCGGGTTATTTGGTAAAACTATGCTAGAAGTGACTGTAGCAAATGATGCAGAAGCTAAAACCAAATTTGATAATATTGCAGAAAATAAAGATGATAATAAATTTTCCCTTACTTTACCAAAACATAATTCTAAAAGTCCTAAGACGCAAAACTCCTTTAGTAATCATCATCCGGCCAATATGAACAACTCAAATACCAACCAAAATAAAAAAGAACAATTTAAACATTTACGCGAAATTATCGAAAAACGCCAACAGGAATATAATAACGAATTGGATGAAACTAGCAGTACAGATGTTGTTCATTCTGTCCAAGGCAAAACCTCCCCAAAGATTGATGAACAGATAACAGATAAAGCACAAAACAGTTATTCAAATACCCATAATGAATCTTTGGAAGAACTCAAAAACGAACTTAATCAAACCAAAGATATGATGCAAACTATGATGAAAGAAGTTAGACAAAGTTCTTTTCGAGACAAACTCCCTGAACATGTAAATAAATATTATGACTTACTCTTAGAGCACGATGTGATTGATCAGCTAGCTCAAGAGTTGATTTCTCAAACTATGAAAGAAATGGATTTTAGAGGGTTAGAAGATGAACAAGCCTTTGTTCGTGAACTAAAAACCATTATTGGTAAAAAATTATCAGAACAAGTCACCCCATTAAAGGACAAAAACACTACTGGACCAAGAATTATAAGCATGATTGGCCCTACTGGAGTAGGTAAAACTACAACTGTGGCCAAGTTAGCCGCTAGGCATACTTTGATGGAAAATGCAGAGGTGGGTTTGATTACTATAGATACATACAGAATTGCTGCAGTGGAGCAATTAAAAACATATGGTGATATATTAAGCCTACCTGTTGAAGTAGTCATGACACCACAAGAACTTAAAGATGCCATGCATAAATTAAAAGATAAAGATTTAATCATTATTGATACAGCTGGACGAAGCCATAAAAATGAAATGCAAATGAAAGAACTGAAAGGATTCATTGAAACCTGTGAACCCCATATTAATCATTTGGTGTTAAGCCTTGGTACTAAATATAAAGATTTAAAAAATATTATTGCCAAGTACAATCACATTAATTTTAACAGCCTTATTTTGACTAAGACTGATGAAACTGACAATCTAGGAAACTTATTAAATCTTTTATGGGAATTTCAAACCGGTTGTTCATACGTGACTACAGGACAAAATGTACCTGATGATTTAGAAGAATTTTCCTTAGAAAAACTATTAGATAAAATATTGGGTGAGAACAATGAATGATCAAGCTAAAAGACTAAGACAACTGGTTAAGGAAAAAAGTAGTGGAGAACATAGTGCCCCCACTATAGAACATCAACCCGAAATCATTACAATTTCGAGTGGAAAAGGTGGAGTAGGAAAAAGTGTATTGGCTGTCAATCTGTCTTTTGCTCTTAGAGAATTGAATAAAAAAATATTGTTAATAGATGGTAATTTTGGATTGTTTAACTTAGATATCTTATTGGGGATTCAATCTAATCCCAAGTTAGAGCAACTGCTTAGAGGAGAAATAGATTTTAGGGAAGCAATCATTAATGTTTATCCTGGAATTGATTTAATTTGTGGCGGGACTGAATATAGGAACCTTCAAAAAGGGAATTCTTCCAGATTTGAAAAAGGGCTGGCCTTTGTTACAGATATTAAGAGAACTTCTGATTATGACTTCATTATTATAGATACAGGTTCTGGCGTAAAACAGACCGTATTTAGTTTTGCAGATTTAAGTGATCAGTGCATTGTGCTGACTACTCCAGAATTAGCAGCAGTTACAGACACCTACGCTTTGGTTAAGTCACTTGTTTACGTTGGAGTAGCTAGTGAAGTTAATCTCGTTGTAAATATGTGCCATAAAGAAAAAGAAGCTGTTTCTACATGGAAGAACTTGAATAAAGTTTTAAAACATTATGTTAATTACGAGATAAACTTATTGGGTTATATCCTAGAAGATTCGTATATATCTACCAGTATAAAAAGACAGCAGCCTGCATTAATGTCTGAACCGAATACTTCATCTGGAATAGCAATTAAGAATCTGGCTCGCAAATTATTAAACGTAAAAGCTTCATGCCAGGGTTAATTGTGTAGACTTGCTTTTACATATAAGGAGGTCACAGGTAATATGCTGAAAATTGGTTTATCTATCAAAATTAGAGTAGATAACAAAGATTATTCAAGTCGGATTGAAGATATGGACTCAGATTATTTATACATTTCAACTCCCATGGAAAAAGGACAATTGGTTCATTTCTCCCAAGGTAGTAAAATTTCTGTTTACATAATAGTAAAAGGCGCTGTCTATAACTTTGAAGAGAAAATAAAGGAACAAATAAAAAGCCCCGTCCCATTGTTAAAAATCTCCAAACCAGACAAACTGAAAAAAATACAGCGTCGACAGTTTTTTAGATTGGAAAAAAAGCTACCTGTTAAATATAAAATACTTGATGATGATTGTGAATCAGAACTCAGCGATACCAAAGATGCCTATGCCTTAGATATTAGTGGAGGTGGTCTAAAACTAGCAACACAAGAAATAATACCTGTGAATTCATTTTTGGAACTCAATTTTGAATTAAACATTGATGAAGGGAAAAACAGCAATATTCATGATATAAGATGTGTAGGAAAGATTGTTAGAACCCAAAAAGTGGACACTGACCGGGTATCAATATATCACTATGGGGTCAAATTTATTTCATTGCCATCCGAGATTCAAGATACCATTGTAAGATTTATTTTTAATGAGCAAAGAAAACTCCGATTAAAAGGAAGGTTTTCCCATGCAAAAAGAGAATACTAATCGTATAAAAGTTATGGTGGTCGATGATTCAGCCTTCATGCGCAAGATGATAGTAGACATGGTCCAAGAAGAGCCCGGTTTAGAGATTGTTGCTATTGCAAAAAATGGCCAACAGGCACTTAAAATGATACCTGAACATCGCCCTCACGTTGTCACCCTTGATATTGAAATGCCTGTATTAAATGGTATAGAGACCCTTGAGCAAATAAAAGAGCTTTCTGACCGTCCAAATGTTATCATGCTTAGTTCTTATACACAAACAGGATCCCAGGAAACTCTAAGGGCCCTTGAACTGGGTGCTGTAGATTTTGTTGGCAAACCCTCAGGTTCCATTTCACTTGATATCAAAAAAGTACAATCTGAGTTGATAGCAAAGATTAAAGCCGCATATCAAGCTACTACTAAGGTGACTTTTGACCAAAAAAAGGGCAACCCGTTCAACTCAAATCGGGAGATTTCACAAAATATAAAACAAAAATTAACCAATACTCAAAAAAATAAACTGATTGTAATAGGAGCTTCCACTGGAGGGCCTAGGGCACTTCACGAAGTGATCCCAAAAATTCCACAAAATTTCCCGGGATCTATTTTGGTAGTACAACATATGCCCAAAGGATTTACAAAACTCCTGAGCGAAAGGTTGAATACCATGTCGTCAATGACAGTGAAGGAAGCAGAAAATAATGATCCAATAGTCCCGGGTAAAGTTTATATAGCTCCTGGTGATTATCATTTGATGGTTTCTAAAAGTTCAGGAATACAGGGGGAAGATAAGTGGCGGGTCAAAGTTGACCAAGGACCGCCCGTAAAAGGTCTTAGACCCTGTGCTGATATATTATTTGAATCAGCTAGTATGATAGAGGATATGGACTTGGTAGGGGTAGTATTAACTGGAATGGGGAGTGATGGTGCCAAAGGAATAAAAAGGTTAAAACGAGCCGGTGCCCATATAATAGCTGAAGACGAATCAACTTGTGTTGTTTTTGGAATGCCAAAAGCAGCTATAAATACCGGCCTAGTAGATAAAATTTTACCTTTACCCGCAATTGCTCCAGAGATACTGAATGTGATTACCTAAATTGTTTGGGGGTGGATTAAATGGATAATCAATATCTTGATGTTTTTATTGATGAAGCGAGAGAACATTTACAAACCATGAATCAAAATTTGATTGATCTGGAACAAAGTCCTGAGGATCGATCTATTTTAGATTCTTTGTTTAGGGTTGCTCATACATTAAAAGGGATGGCAGCCACTATGGGGTATCAAGGAGTTGCAAATTACACCCATAAATTAGAAAATATCCTGGATAGTTTTCGCCAAGGTGAGAAAAAGATTACATCGAACATTATTGATTTATTGTTAGAAGGAGCCGATGCCCTAGAAGAATTCGTAAATAAATTGTCAGAAGGTGAACAAGTAGATCTAGATTTTAGTAGTATGCAGTCACGCCTAGAACAAGCTTTTGCTAAGGCGGACAGAGATTCTTTTGAGACTCCTTCCCAGGCACAAGATACTTCTTCTACTAATAATGAACAGTCCAAGGGAGAAGCTGAAATGGCTGCAACTAGTGAAGTTCAGACTGACTCTTCAGGGGAAAAGGCAGGATCAGAAAGTGATATTTTAGATTTAAATGAATATGAAGGAAACTTGTTAAAATCGGCTTTAAACGACGATTATTCGGCCTATCACATTAGAGTTGTTTTTGATGAAAATGTACTTTTAAAAGGTGCTAGAGCTTTTATGGTATTTCAAAAAGTAGAAGCTAGAGGAGAAATCATTAAATCTGACCCAGAAGTTGAAGAAATTGAAGATGAGAACTTTGATCAGGAAATTGAACTGATAGTGGTAACCAAGGTTGATCAGCAAGAAATAAAGTCGGATATTGAACAGGTTTCAGAAATAAATGAAGTTTACCTAAAAGTACTCCAAGAGGATCAACTTACAGATAAAACAGACGAAGGAGCAGATGAAGACGATGATGAGAAAGTTCAGACAGAAGAACAGAAAGTTCAACAAAAAGACAAACAAGATGAAGCCAAAGATTCAGATGGACAAAGCCAGCAAAAGATTAAGACTGGAAAGACCGTCAGAGTAGATATTGAGCGATTGGACAAGTTAATGAATTTAGTAAGTGAACTCGTTATTAACAAGACTCGCTTAGAACAGGTAGCAAATAACAAAGAATCCTCTGAACTTGGAAAAACTAGTGAACAATTTAGTAGAATTACCAGTGAAATTCAAAATGTAGTGATGAAAGTTAGAATGGTTCCTTTAGACCAGGTTTTTAACCGTTTCCCAAGAATGGTAAGGGATCTATCAAGATCCTTAAATAAAGAAGTTAATTTAGTCATTGAAGGAAGGGAAACAGAGTTAGATCGATCTTTGATAGATGAGATCGGTGACTTATTAATGCATTTAATAAGAAATGCTCTAGACCATGGTCTAGAAGATTCTGAAACCAGACATAAATCGGGGAAATCAGCCAAGGGAAATATTCATATTAAAGCTTATCACAACGAAAACAATGTAGTTATTGAAGTCTCAGATGATGGTAAGGGAATTGATCCAGAAAAAGTAAGGAAAAAAGCAATTTCCAGAGGATTGCTCGATAGCCAACAAAGTGAACAAGTGCCTGATTCAGAAGTGATTAACTTTTTATTCACTCCAGGGTTTAGTACATCTGATGAGGTCTCCGAGGTATCTGGTAGGGGAGTTGGCCTGGACGTGGTCAAAAGTAAACTTGAAAATCTTGGTGGACGCGTGGAGTTAGACAGTGAAATTAATCAAGGCACAAAATTCACTATGTATTTACCTTTAACTCTAGCTATAATCCAGGCATTAATGGTCAATGTAGGCAATGAGCAATATGCTTTACCATTGTCATCCATTGAAGAAACGACAATTTTAACAGATCAGGATATCCAAAAGGTTCAAGAACAAGAAGTTATCAGGTTAAGGGATCAATTGGTACCTCTAATTGATCTGCACGACATTTTAGATGTTGAACGTACTGAAAATGGCGAACAAGAGCATGCTGAACAAGAAAGATTTGCTATTATAGTTAGAAAAGGCGATAAAAAGGCAGGATTAATAGTTGATGAACTACTGGGACAGCAAGAAGTTGTAATAAAGTCTCTAGGTGGCTTTTTGGCCGATATTAAAGGGTTTACAGGAGCAACAATTTTAGGTGATGGAAAAGTTGCTTTAATTTTAGATGTGAATTCATTATTATTTTAAAGGAGGATGGTAAATATGACTGAAACTCAAGCTACTACGGGAGATCAACAGTACATTGTGTTTAATCTAGGAGATGAGGAATATGGAGTAGAGATTCTTCAGGTTCAGACAATAGAGAGAATGTTGGATATAACTCGTGTACCTCACGCCCCTGATTTTGTTGAAGGTGTGACTAACCTCCGTGGTATGGTAGTGCCAATTATAGACTTGAGAAAGAGATTGAATCTACCTGAAAAAGAGGCTACAGATGAAACTAGAATTATTACAGTTAAAATAGATGAAGTTATGGTAGGAATGATAGTTGATTCTGCATCAGATGTAGTCAAAGTACCTCAAGATGCCATCGAACCACCACCTTCTATTATTGGTGGTGTGGAAAGTACTTATATTGAAGGTGTTGCTAAATTGGAAAATCGACTATTAATATTACTTAAATTATCCGAGGTTCTTAAAAAAGATGAGGTAGACCAGTTAAAGAATCAGTTAAATACATAATGTGATATTGAACACCTATATCCCTAGAAAGGTGCGGTTAACCTATGTCGGATTTTAATTTAAATGAGCTTCACATAGACATTTTGAAAGAATTAGGTAATATAGGGGCAGGTAACGCCACAACAGCTTTATCACAGTTCTTAGGTAAGTCTATCAAGATGACGGTTCCAGAAGTTAATATACTTCCTTTTGAAGAAGTTCCCGAAGTAGTAGGAGGCCCAGAGGAATTAGTCGCAGGAGTGTACATGAGAATTGAGGGAGAAGCACCAGGGTCGCTGATGCTATTGCTAAAACAAGAAGATGCGCTAAAACTCATAGATGTACTTTTGGGAAGGGACAGTTCGCAGGAGAAAGTCGGTACCGCAGACCTAGACGATATAGAACAATCGGCCCTGATGGAAACAGGGAACATAGTCGCAAATTCTTATTTAAATTCCCTGGCCGATATGACTAAAATGGAAGTAGGACCATCCGTACCTGCTATTTCAGTAGATATGGCAGGAGCTATCTTAGAGGTGATTCTATTTCAAGTAGATGAAGA
Organism: Natranaerobius thermophilus JW/NM-WN-LF; assembly: GCF_000020005.1. Taxonomy (NCBI): domain Bacteria; kingdom Bacillati; phylum Bacillota; class Clostridia; order Natranaerobiales; family Natranaerobiaceae; genus Natranaerobius; species Natranaerobius thermophilus. The sequence goes on from NC_010718.1 coordinate 1,491,011, forward strand.
GATCAGTGAACACGTGATCTTGATCGGTACCGAATTTGCCTATGAGGGAAATACCATTAGAGGACACTTTTTTCTGATTCCCGATAATGAATCCTTCCCAAAAATAATAAAATCTTTGGGGTTTGACTATGACGATAGTTAAAGTCGGTATTGCAGACATGAAAGTGGCCTCTAAGGAAAGTATTATTCGAACTTCGGGATTGGGATCATGTGTTGGAATCACCCTTTATGATGGCTCTTTAAAAATTGGTGGAATGGTTCACATTATGCTACCTGAAAGTCCGACTAATAAGTCACAATTTAAAAGAACTAAATATGCAGATACCGGAATTGTAGATTTGCTAACAGAAATGGAAAATATGGGATGCAAGCGGAGGAATTTGGTTTCTAAAATGGCCGGGGGAGCTCATATGTTTAAGTTTTCTGGTGGGAGTGAACTTTTGAAAATTGGAGAGAGAAACGCTAAAGCTGTAGAAGAAGTATTAACAGATTTAAAGGTAAAAATCCTTGCTAAAGATGTAGGAGGAGATTACGGCCGGACCATTGACCTTTTCTGTGAAACTGGAAAACTGCAAATCAAAACAATAAATCGTGGAGTTAAAGAGGTGTAACAGTGAGTCTTAACTTGATAACCAGCTATCAAGATTCCGGTGATCGCCAGCAACTTGAGAAATTAATATCAGAATATAGTTATTTGGTTAAAAAACAGGTTGATAAGGTGAACTATCCGTCAATTTCAGGCTTGAATAGAGATGACTTAATATCTTTTGGTGTAATTGGTTTGATAGATGCTATCAAGAAGTTTGACATTAATAGAAATGTTCCCTTTGAGGCCTATGCAAATATTAGAATTAGAGGTGCAATTCTAGATGGGTTGAGAAAGTTTGATTTTGTACCTCGAAATTTAAGGGAAGAAATGAAAACTTTACACAGTGAATATAGAAAGCTTGAGCAAAAATTAGGTAGAACACCTACTAATAATGAATTGGCTTATCAAATGTCAATTAGCGAAGCAGAACTTGATAAATTATGGCAAGCAACAAATTGTGTGATTCCTAGCTATCTAAGCGACTACATAACTGCTGAAGAAGGTGAATTAACCTTAGAAGATATTTATCCGGACAGTAACAGTCCTGATCCTCAAAGTAGAATTGATGAAAAAACAACAAAACAAGAATTAGGACAGGCCATAGACACACTGCCGCAAAAAGAGAAATTGGTGTTATCGTTATATTACTATGAAGAATTGACATTAAAAGAAATAGCAAAAATATTAGAACTTACAGAATCTAGAATTAGTCAATTACATTCTAAAGCTGTATTGAGACTTAGAGGAAAGCTAGCTAAAAAGAAACTTGACTTATAATTACCCGTGTTTATTAAGGATGGAGTGATTTATAATGGCAGAACTACCCCAAAGGTTTTCCGGTGAAAACTTACAAGAAGTTTTAGCGGAAGCTGCTGAATCACTATCATGTGAAGTTGAGGAACTAGAATATAAAGTGATACAGCGAGAAAAGAAAGGCCTTTTAAGGCGAACCCCCTGTGTCATTGAAGTGTCTGGACAGCATAAAAAAAATGACAACACAAACACGGGTGATAATAATGGTATAGTGGCCGAAACGGCAGCTAGTAATGACCCTGCGGAAGAGAAACTAAATGTCAGTATTGATGGATATTATGAGATATCGGAAGAAGACAATGCTATTTATTTAGTTGTATACCCTCCTGAAAATCGAGGTAATTATGTCAAGTGGAAAGATGTTAAGAGTAAATTAGAAGAAAAAGGTTTTGAAATCCTCGATGAGGCATTTATAGTAGAAATTGTCAGAAAATCGGAAGGCCAAAAAGTAGATATTTCTGAATATATTGAGGAACATGTAATAGATGGATCTTTTGAAATTAGAGTTGCTGAAGACAATATGAAAGCACTGTTAAAGGTGAATTTACCTCAAGGAAGAGGAAAGGAAGTTAATTTAGAAGAAATTACTCAGGCCCTAAGTGAACGAAAAATCAGTCAAAATTTAGATTTTCAAGCAATACATAAATGTGTAAGTGAAGGCACACAAGGCGAATTCAGAACTATTGCCACCGGAGATCAGCCTATAGATGGAAAAGACGCAGAGATCCAACTACATTTTGAAGAAAAAGAAAGAAAACCTGTAGTTAAAGAAGACGGAAGTGTGGACTATTATAATATTGATAATGTTACTAATGTTAAAGCCGAGGACCTCTTGGCGAGCAAACATCCTCCAGAGGAGGGTAGTCCCGGTAAAGATGTATATGGAAATATAGTGTCTCCCAAACCAGGAACTGATCGGCAAATAAAAAGAGGTAAAAATACCGAGTTAAGCGAAGATGAAATGGAGTTAAGAGCATCTATAGATGGACAGGTAGTCATGAATAATGACGGGTTTATTCACGTATATCCTGTTTATGAAGTTTCTGGTGATGTGGATGTTTCAACAGGAAATATTGATTTTGTGGGTAATGTTATTGTAAAAGGACAGATAAAAAGTGGTTTAAAGGTTAAGGCTGCTGGGGATGTAGAAGTCCGTAAAAGTGTTGATAGTTGTATAATAGAAGCGGGAGGCAATGTCGATATTAAAGGCGGCATTCAAGGTAGGAACAAAGGGTCTATTACTGCAGGTGGCTCGGTAACTTGCAAATTCATCGAAAATGCTCAAGTTTCTGCTGAAGGAGATATTAATGTTATTGAAGGTATTCTCCATAGTCAGGTAGAAGGTAATAAAATAAATGTTTTTGAAGGAAAAAAAGGTTTACTCGTAGGTGGCAAAGTAACTGCAAGAGAAGAGGTAGTAGCTAAAATGATTGGATCCAGTTTTGCCACTGCCACTCATGTAGCTGTCGGCTTAGACCCTGAATTAAGGAAAAAGTCTTCAGATATAGATACAGAACTGAAAAACACCAACGAAAACCTGGAAAAAACAGATAAAGCTATTGCAATACTACAGAAGGTCAAGCAAACTAAAGGGGCGCTGCCTAAGGATAAAGAAAATATGCTTGTTAGATTGCAAAGGACTAAATCCCACTTAGACCAAACAAAACAGCAATTATGCAGCCAAAAAGAGGAAATAAAAAATATTTTAAAAGATAAAACAGATGGCAGAGTTATAGCAAAAAAGGTGGTTTATCCTGGAGTCAAAGTAACCATTGGTGAAGTCTCGTATAATATAAAGGATGAACAAAAGAGTAGTATGTTTAGATTGTCCTCTGATGGAGAAGTTTCCAGTGAGCCTGTATCTTAAAATGGGGTGAATATTATGTCATTTACACCCGGAGAATTACATGTTCTCTATAGCAAAATGCCAGAGGTTTCCAAAATCAATTCCCAAGAACAACAAATGCCTAACTGGCATTACTATTTAATTCATTCTGCTTTTCAAAGAGAACAGCACTGGAATACTAAGTCTGTTACTGAATCTCCTTCTTCTTCTGAAGATGAGGCAAAAACAAAAAAAGAAGATGGGGAAGATTCTCCAGCAAAACAAGAGCAAAAGGTAAACAATAAACGAAAACATCGCAAATCTAGGGATTCGGGAAGATTTGTCGATATTACCTTATGATTTTATAATTATCTCAAGTATAATGGGCAAGAGGTGAACTTTATGGGACTATACATTACTGTTTTTATCATCGGTGTTATTTTAATAATTTTTTCCACCACGTTGTTGAAATCAAATAGTACATCTTCTATTACAACTCCTACCGAAAGTCGATTAACACAAAACTCCAGTTCTAAATATCACAATAATGAAAAAACATCATTTTTAGCTAGTGAAATATTGCGAGAAATGGAAGACAGTAGTGAAGAGATGTTACAAAAGCTCAGCAGCAAAGAGATGCAGTTAGAAAGTTTGATAAGCACTGCAGATTACAAAATATCCCAATTAGATGAGCTGTTGCGCCAAGATGTTTCAAAGATTGAAAAAGCTAATGAGATGAAACCTAGTTTAACACAAAAGCAGACATCTCCGCAAAGTAATTTTAGTACTTATACACCAGGGCAATTAATTCGAAAAGAAACGAATAAAACTCATAATTCAGGATATAATAAGATATTACCCCAAGAGCAATCTCAAAATACCTCTACAAAAAGTGCAACAGTTAATTTTTTACCAAAGTATATGGAAAAACACAAAGATGTTATTGATTTATATAAACAGGGACAGACTGTTACCGAAATAGCTCAAACTACAGAAAAAGGTAAAGGAGAAGTACAATTAATTATTAACCTATATCAACAAAGTGGTGAGAATAGCTATGAAGTTGGATCCTAAAATATTGCTAGGCATAGGTATCGGTTTTGTATGCTCTTCTCTGTTATTTATGATTAGCCAACCTTTCGCAGAACCAAGAGAACCTTTACAATTAGAAGACAATCAAGCAGATTCAGATGTTAAGGAGAGCTCTAATCAAGAATTAGATGAATTAGTTTCCAATACTAATGATACTGATTCTAATAATGAACAGGTAATAGAACAAGAGAAAGAAGAGGACATCAATGGACTACAAGAAGTAGAAGAAAAAAAAGAAGGCAATTCAGGTTTAGACACTGTAGAAACCGAGGAAGTTTCTGATGATCACATTATAATCGAAATCCCTCGAGGTTTAGCAGCAGATGAAATAGCTATTGTTTTGGAAGAAAAGGATATAGTAGAAGAGGCTGAAGAATTTGTTGATTTATTAGTCAGTGAGGGAAAGGTGACGGATCTCAATTATGGGAAGTATCAGTTGCCTAAAGATGGTGATTCACAAGAGATCATTCAGCTGTTGAGTACAGGCCCTTAGTGGCCTGATTTATTTTTTTATTGCTAAAGTATTACAGCTATGATATACTACCAATGGTAAAATAACACACGCTTCCGGATCTCTTTAGCGGTGCCCTGGTTGATCTATGATCAACTGGGTCCTGAAGGGATAGGAGGGAAGCGGAGGCATAACCAACAGGAGGTGTATATATTTGAGTGTAGTAACAATGAAACAATTACTAGAAGCAGGTGTTCATTTTGGGCATCAAACTCGACGATGGAATCCTAAAATGAAAAGGTACATTTTTACAGAGAGAAATGGAATTTATATTGTAGACCTGCAAAAAACGGTTAAGAAACTGGATGAGGCTTACGAATTTGTCAAAGAACTAGCTGCCAATGGAGAAAAGATAATGTTTGTAGGAACCAAAAAACAGGCTCAAGATGCAGTTAAAAATGAAGCAGAACGATGTGAGATGTTTTACGTAAATCAGCGTTGGCTAGGTGGAATGCTAACCAACTTCCAAACCATTAGTAAGAGACTAAATCGTTTTTATGAGCTTGAGCAAATGGAAGAAGACGGAACTTTTGAAGTGCTTCCTAAAAAAGAAGTTCAAAGCTTAAGACGAGAGCATGCCAAATTAGATAAGTTCTTAGGTGGATTAAGGGGAATGGAAGATCTTCCTGGAGCTTTATTTGTCATTGATCCTAAAAAAGAAAAGATTGCAGTGGCTGAAGCTCGCAAACTAGGTATACCAATTGTATCAATTGTAGATACTAATTGTGATCCGGATGAAGTGGATTACGTTATTCCAGGCAATGATGATGCTATCAGAGCTGTAAAACTGATAACTGAAAAAATAGCTGATTCAGTTTTAGAAGGTAAACAAGGGGTTCAACTTGCTGAATAAGTGATGGGGTAGGGGCTCGATAAGTATAATATTATACTTATCGAACTTACCCCAAATTTATGGAATAAATAAACAAAATTGTGGGATGTAAGGAGGATGAAAAGTATGGTCAAAGCTGCACAAGTAAAGGAGTTAAGAGAGAAATCAGGTGCTGGAATGATGGATTGTAAAAAGGCTCTCAAAGAAAGTGACGGAGACATGGATAAGGCCATGGAGTATCTTAAGGAAAAAGGCCTAGCTAGTGCTAAGAAAAAAGCAGATCGAACCACTACTGAAGGAAGAGTTGAATCATATATTCACCTAGGTGGCAAAATCGGCGTTTTAATAGAGGTTAATTGTGAAACTGACTTTGTTGCCAGTAATGATGAATTTAAGCAATTCACAAAAGATATCGCAATGCAAGTGGCTGCATCAGCCCCTCAATACATATCTAGGGATGAAGTACCACAGGAGGAAGTGGAAAAAGAAAGAGAAAGATTGAAGCAGCAAGCTATTGATGAAGGAAAGCCTGAGCATGTAGTCGATCAGATCGTTGATGGAAAGATGGACAAATATTACGAAGAAATTTGCTTATTAGACCAACCTTTTGTGAAAGATCCAGATAAAAGCGTTGATGAACTGAAAAAAGAAAAGATAGCCAAAATTGGCGAAAACATTAGTGTGAGACGATTTGTCAGATACGAATTAGGTGAAGGTAAAGAAAAGAAAGAAGAAAATTTTGCAGAAGAAGTTGAAGCAATTAAGCAAAATACTTAAGCTTGTCAAGGGAACACCTAGGTGTTCCCTTTTATGAAATTACCATTATTTAAAAGGAATTTTGTAATTATTGTAGAACACAGTCAAAGGATTAGGGGGTTTAGTTAAATGACGACAGATCCCAAAAAACGGGTTGTACTAAAGCTGAGCGGTGAAGCACTTGCCGGTGAAGTAGGTTATGGTATAGATACTGATATAATGGATGCAATTTCTCAACAAATTGAAGAAATAGTACAGCTTGGAACTCAAGTTAGTGTTGTAGTAGGTGGCGGTAATATCTGGAGAGGAGCTGATGCCAGTAAACAAGGCATGGACAGGGCTTCTGCAGACTACATGGGGATGCTAGCTACAGTCATGAATGCACTAGCTCTTCAAGATATGCTAGAAAAATATGGAGTAGATACCAGGGTGCAAACCGCTATAGAGATGCAGCAAGTTGCCGAACCATATATCAGAAGACGAGCTATAAGGCATTTGGAAAAAGGAAGAGTTGTAATATTTGCTGGAGGAACGGGCAATCCTTTCTTTTCTACAGATACTACCGCCGCATTAAGAGCTGCTGAAATTGAAGCATCAGTGATTTTACTAGCGAAAGGAAAAGTTGATGCAGTTTACGATTCTGACCCACTTCAAAACGAAGATGCTCTTAAATTTTCTCATCTTAAATATTTGGATGTATTAAATAATAACTTGGGTGTAATGGATTCTACAGCAGCTAGTTTGTGCATGGATAATTCCATACCCATTATTGTGTTTGGTCTTTCCCAGAGAGGTAATATAAAAAAGGCAGTCCTGGGAGAAAAAATTGGAACATTAATTGATTAGGAGGGGATTATGTGGATTCGATTTTTAAAGATGCTGAACAAAAGATGAAAAAAGCTTTGTCTTCTCTTAAAAGTGAGTTGGCTTCCCTTCGTGCAGGAAGAGCGAATCCAAGTATTTTAGAAGGGATTAATGTTGATTATTACGGAATGGCCACACCTTTGAATCAGCTAGCTAATATTTCGGCTCCTGAACCACGTTTGTTAGTAGTGCAACCTTATGACAAAAGTGCTATTGAAGACATTGAAAAAGCAATCCTAAAAAGTGATGTCGGCTTGACACCTAACAACGATGGTCAAGTCATTCGACTAGCTGTGCCTCAACTGACGGAAGAACGGAGAAATGAGCTAGTGAAAATAGTTAGACAAAAAGGTGAAGATACTAAAGTGGTAGTAAGGAATGTCCGTAGAGATGCCAATGACGAGCTTAAAAAATTAGAAAAAGAAAAGGAAATTTCCGAGGATGAATCTATCAGAGGACAGGATGAAATTCAAAAGATAACAGATAAGTACATCAAGAAAATTGACGAAGTAATGAACGCCAAAGAAGAGGAGATCACATCTTTCTAATGAGTCGAAATTTAACATTAGCTGATTTGAAGTTTGAATTGTTAGGACTGCCTTTGGAAACAGCCAGAGAAAAATTACAGGAAATGTCTCTATCTTATGAAGTTTTAGTAATAGACAAACAAGATTTTAATAATCGTAATAAAGGGGAAGGTTTCCAAAAAATAAAGGATGCAACTGATGAAATTGAGCGCAACTTAAGAATTATTAAGGTAAATTTTGGGAACGATATGGAATCACATACCACAAAGCTTAAGTTAACAGCTGTAAACGAGAGTGATTAGGAGAACTGGTAATTATGATTTTTATTGATGTTAAGGGAGAGGAGAAAGGAGGTGGGACCGTGGCTTTTCGTATTACTGAAGAGTGCATTGCATGTGGCTCCTGCTTGGATGCTTGTCCAGTGGATGCCATTAAAGAAGGTGAGGAAATTTTTAGCATAACAGAAGACTGCACTGAGTGTGGTTCATGTGTAGATGAGTGCCCTACTGATGCTATTGTTGAAGAGTAAAAATCACTACCCCCTCACCCTCATTGAGGGGGTATTAGTTTCTATAGACAGAGTGGATTGAGGTGGATAACTTTGGAGAGCTTGCAAACTTATTTAAATAAAATAGATTATCAAAATGTACCCCGACATATAGCAATTATTATGGATGGCAATGGAAGATGGGCTAAGTCCCGTGCTCTACCGAGGATAGCTGGTCACAGGGCTGGAGTCGAAGCCATCAAAAGAGTATCGGAAATTAGTCAAGAAATAGGAATAGAAATTATTACTATGTTCGCCTTTTCCACAGAAAATTGGAAAAGACCTAAAAAAGAAGTAGAATTTTTAATGTCACTTCCAAAAGAATATCTCAAAAAAGAACTACAAAATTTAAAAGAAAATAATATAAAAATAACTATTATGGGCGATACTAGTGCTATTCCTGCTAAAACATTAGAGGTGATTGAACAAGGGGTTGAAGAAACTAAAAATAATACAGCTTTAAATTTGAATTTTGCGCTAAATTATGGAGGAAGAGCGGAAATAGTACAGGCAGTCAGGAAAATAGCCGCTAAAGCATCTGATCGGGAAATTGACCCTAAAACTATTTCTGAAGATATTATTTCGCAACATCTGTATAACCCTGAAATACCAGATCCAGATTTAATGATACGTTCTAGTGGTGAGCAAAGATTAAGTAATTTTTTATTATGGCAACTTGCTTATTCCGAACTCTGGTTTCCAGAAGTTTATTGGCCAGACTTTCAAAAAGAGCATTTATTACAAGCCGTATTAGCTTATCAAAATAGAGAACGAAAATTTGGCGGAGTAAATTCCTAGGAGGAAGACAATTGATTACGAGAATTATTACAGCTTTAATAGGAATTCCCCTGGGATTATTCATTTTATACCAGGGTGGACTAATCTTTTTAATATTAGCAACAGTCCTTTCCCTTGTGGGTTTAAATGAATTAAGTGTGATATTAGAAAATAATAATCTTCCTGTAATGAATAAATTAGCTATGTTAGGAACAGGTGGATTAATAATTGGTATATATGTTGAGAGTTTATTATTTGTATTAATAATTTTGGCATTAATGTTATTTATTACAGTTATAAAGACTATGGCAGATTATCCTTCTGCAAATTTGAATCTTTTGGCTGGTACTTTACTGGCAATGTTTTATATTAGCTGGTTATTCGGGTTTTTAATAATTATAAGAAATGACGGTAATGGTTTTAGCTTGCTGTTGTATTTATTATTGATGATTTGGGGAACTGATACTGGTGCTTATTTTAGTGGTATGTACTTAGGTCATAGAAAGCTGGCTCCAAAAATCAGTCCTAAAAAATCTATAGAAGGAGCCATCGGTGCAGTTTTACTTACTGCATTAATATCTGTTTTTGCTGCTCCATTAATTGGAGTGAATTTTATATTCTCTGTGTTAATTGGGATTTTACTATCTGTGTCCGGACAGTTTGGTGATTTGTTTGAATCTATGCTGAAAAGAATGGCTGGTATCAAAGATTCAGGTACTATTTTGCCAGGACACGGAGGGGTTTTGGATAGATTCGATAGTTTCTTCTTTTCTGTACCTATATATTATTTTATACTTGTGTTAGCAGATATAATTTGATTTATATTTAGTCGCTGTTATTCTAATGTTGATAATGTAAAATTACAGTTATCAACATTCAACTTTAATATAGCATATATCTAAACAAATATAATTAATAGTTTATGTTAACAATACGGAAAATAACTGTTATGGAGGCTTCCAAATGTTTGAAAAAAATATTAGTATTTTAGGATCTACTGGCTCTATTGGAACACAAACTTTGGAAATAGTGGAGAATAATCCTGATAAATACAATGTAGTAGCTTTGACTACTAATTCTAATATTGATACTCTAATTAATCAAGCTAAAAAATTTCACCCAAATTTATTGGTAGTTAATGATAGTTCTTTGAAAGATGAATTATGGAATAAACTTAAGGAAGAAAATTTAAACAATATAAAAATCGCTTCTGGACAGGAAGGTATGATCCAAGCTGGAGAAATGGCAGAGGCTGAATTAGTAGTTGTTTCTGTAGTAGGTTTTAGTGGTGTAATCCCCACAATATCTGCATTGAAGGCCGATAAAGATGTTGCTTTGGCGAATAAAGAGACCCTTGTAGCTGCCGGAGAACAGGTGATGCGATTAAGCCACCAATCAAAAGGACGCTTACTTCCAATAGACAGTGAACACTCGGCTATATTTCAAGCTCTTATGGGTGAAAAAAATGATTCTGTAAATAAATTGATTTTAACAGCTTCAGGGGGACCTTTTTTCGGTAAAACAAAAGAAGAATTATATAACATTTCTCCTAAAGACGCTTTAAAGCACCCTAATTGGGATATGGGGAACAAAATAAGTATAGACTCAGCAACTTTAATGAACAAAGGATTGGAAGTGATAGAAGCTCACTGGTTATTTAATATACCTTTTGAACAAATAGATGTTGTGATTCACCCCCAGTCTATAGTTCATTCCTTAGTTGAGTTTGTGGACGGTGCAATGAAGGCAGAATTGGGATTACCCGATATGAGAATTCCGATACAATTCGCTCTCGGATATCCTCAAAGGGAAGCCAATAATTTTGAACGATTAGATCTAACGGATTTTGATTTGACATTTAAAAAACCTGATACTAAAACATTTCCCTGTTTATCACTGGCTTATCAGGCTGGAAAAATTGGAGGATCTATGCCTTGTGTTTTAAACGCAGCTAACGAGCAGGCAGTTTATCAATTTTTAGCTAAAAAGATCACTTTTTTACAAATCCCGGAATTAATTGAAAAGGTTATGGAGAAACATGAGGTAATAAAGAATCCTTCCATTGAGAACTTAATCTCAGTAGATAATTGGGCAAGAAAAGCTACTGATGAAAATATAACTTAGTTAAAAAGGGTGTATATTTATGGAAACATTGATTTATTCCATTATAATTTTTGGTTTATTGATATTCATGCATGAATTTGGTCATTTTATCATAGCAAAACTTAATAAAGTTTCAGTTTTGGAGTTTGCTATGGGATTTGGTCCCAAACTTGTTGGTTTTCAAAAGGGTGAAACTAAATATTCCCTTCGAATTATCCCCTTAGGGGGGTATTGCCGTATGAAGGGGGAAGACCCCGATGAATCCGATGAGGAAGGCAGTTTCTTGAAAGCTACTCCACTTCAAAGAATTGCTATTTTAGCTGCAGGCTCCATCATGAATTTTGTGCTAGCTATCATACTGCTATCTACACTATATGGAACTTTGGGGGTTCCAGGAGATGATCCCAATGAGGTAGGCCATATAGTAGAAGATGGTGTAGCTGATGAAGCTGGAATTGAGCCAGGGGATGAGATTACCAGGGTAAATGATACGGAAATAGATAGCTGGGAACAGTTAGTTACTATAATTAATGAAAATCCTGGGGAAGAACTTGAGTTGTCAATACACCGAAATGGTGATAATTTTCAGCTTACAGTTGTACCTGAAGAAGAACCGGAAACCGGGCGAGGTTTAATAGGTATAACTAATCTTCAAGAAGCTTCCTTTTTTGCTGCCATCAGACAGGGTGCTGAAGAAACTTGGTGGTTTACAACTATGATTTTTGTAGGACTATACCAAATGATCACCGGACAAATTGAGGCTGATGTAGCAGGACCTGTCGGAATAGTTCACATGATTGGTGAAGTCGCTGAGACAGGGCTAGTGAATTTGTTACCCTTTGCTGCATTTTTAAGTATTAATTTAGGGATATTAAATTTATTGCCCATTCCAGCCTTGGATGGAAGCAGAATCATTTTCTCCTTAGTCGAGTTAATCAGAGGTCGACCTGTAGATCCAACAAAAGAAAATTTTGTTCATTTTATTGGGTTTGCTTTTTTAATTATGCTTATGTTTGTAATTTTGTATAATGATTTGATGAGATTGGAAATATTTTAATAGGAGGTAAGTGATGTCTAGACGTCATAGAACTTTTCCTGTAAAAGTTGGATCTGTCACTATTGGAGGAACTGCTCCGGTTACCATCCAATCAATGACCAATACAGATACCAAAGATACTGAAAAAACTTTAGCCCAAATCAAGGATTTGGTTGAAGCTGGTTGCCAATTAGTTAGAGTGGCGATTCCTGATGAAGAATCTGTTAACAGTTTTAAAACTTTAACACAGTTTTCACCAGTCCCTTTGATTGCGGACATCCACTTTAGTTATCAATTAGCAATCAAAGCAATAGAGGCAGGTGCCAGCAAAATTAGAATAAACCCCGGTAATATTGGGTCACGTCAAAGAGTGGCAAAGGTTGTCGAAAAAGCCAAGACTCACAATGTGCCAATTCGAGTGGGCATTAATTCAGGATCAGTTGAAAAAAACCTCCTCCAAAAATATGGTGGACCTACTCCAAGTGCATTGGTGGAAAGCGCTGTCAATAATGTCATGATGTTATCTGAGATGGGTTTTGGCGATGTAGTAGTATCCATTAAAGCTTCGGATGTCAATACTACAGTTAAAGCTAACCAAGAGTTTGCCACAAGATTACCTAATCCTTTGCATTTAGGCATAACAGAGGCAGGGACTATTAAACAAGGTACTATTAAGAGTTCTGTAGGAATTGGAACTTTACTATCTCATGGAATTGGAGATACACTGCGAGTTTCATTATCGGGTTCTCCTATAGAAGAAGTTTCTGTTGCGCGCGGAATATTATCTTCTTTGAATTTAGCTGAAGGGCCTCGGATTGTATCATGCCCTACTTGTGCCAGATCAAATATATCTGTCGAGGACTTGGCCAGTACCGTAGAAGACAGGCTAAAAGATCTCAACACTTCTCTCACTGTTGCTGTTATGGGTTGTGAAGTCAATGGTCCAGGTGAAGCCAAGGAAGCTGATATAGGAATTGCTGGCAGTAAAGAATATGGGGTACTGTTCAAAAAGGGAAAGATTATAGATAGAGTACCTAAAAATCAATTACTTGAAGTCCTGTCTCGAGCCATCGATGAATATATTGATGAGATTCACAGCAAGTAATTATAGGGAAAACTGATCAAATAAATATGATTTCGGAGGTTTTGGCCGTGAATGAAACAGTAGCGATAATACCGGCATATAACGAAGAGAGTACTATCGGTAATGTATTATCAGTGCTAAATAACAGTAGAGTGATTGATCAAACCGTTGTTGTTAGTGATGGTTCTACAGATAACACAGTTCAAGTCTCTAGAGAGTTTGGGGCTAATGTCATAGAATTAGAAGAAAATGTTGGCAAGGGTGGAGCCATGAAGGCGGGCCTTGACAATATTACTGCCGATATTATCCTCTTCTTAGATGCCGATCTGATTGGTTTGACCTCGATACATATTGAAGCACTGCTACTCCCTGTTATTAATAACGAAGCTGATATGACTGTAGGTATCTTCGAAAAAGGTCGAATTGCCACTGATTTTGCCCAAAAGGTGGCACCTTATCTATCTGGACAAAGAGCTGTTGCCAAGAAAGTTTTGACAGACATTTCAGATATAAATATGTCTAGATTTGGAGTAGAGGTGGCCTTGAATCGTCATATTGAAGAAAATAACATTAGAGTTAAAGAAGTGATTTTGCAAGATGTCAGTCATGTTATGAAAGAGGAGAAATTTGGTGTTCTGCGAGGTTTTGCAGCCAGGATGAAAATGTACTGGGAAATTGTTAAGTATTTTGCCAAAAAAGAAGTTAAATAAACTCAGGGGGAAGTTGCTATGGTTGCTCAGGAACTACGGGATAATACCCTAAAGGATTTTGTAAACAAATGTTTAGTAGATCAAAATAGAAATAGATGGATACTGTTACTAGACTCTCACTGTGACTACTCTTATCAAGAGTTTTATCAGATTTCGAATAACTTATTAAATCGAGTGACTTCATTAAAAGAAATCTGTTTTATTATACTAACCCAAAATAATGATGTAGGGGAGTTTTTAAAGAATAACAAGGATAATATCTTATTGTATTTAAATAAACATTACCCTTCCTTGTACAATTGTATCCATGATATTCAATTGAAAGAAGACAAAATCGAATTACATTTTAAGAACAAAGCTAATCTGGAACTTGCTCGAAAAAAGGGGCTTCCTGACTTAATTCAGGAGTTTTTTTACATAGGGCTTGAAAAAACTATTCCGGTAAAGTTAACAGACTTAAATATTAATGAAGTCTCCGATATAGAGGAAGAAAATGCAAAAATGATTACAGAGTTACAAAAAGAATACCAAGAATCTCAGAAGATGACTGCTAAGACCGGTCAAAAAAAGCAGAGTAGACAGGGGAATGGACAGGCCATTATGGGCCAAGTTATTAAAGATGAACCAATTAGTATTGCTGAAATCGTAGAAGAGGAACGGTCGGTTGTAGTTATGGGACAAGTTTTTGATTTTGAGACCCGAGAACTGAAAAGCGGACGAACTTTGGTTATTTTCAACATCACTGATTATAGTGATTCAATTGGTGTTAAATGTTTTCTCAATGAAAATCAAGAAGTACCTGATGGCTTAGAGGATAATCGTTGGCTTATAGTTCGAGGTTCTGTAAAAACTGATAGTTTCTCACAAGAATTGACTATATTTCCGAAAGATATCTGTCCCGCATCTAATCCCTATGAACGGGAAGACACAGCAGATGAGAAAAGAATAGAACTACACGCTCACACAAGGATGAGCACTTTAGATGCAACTTGTTCTGCAACAGAATTAGTTGAAACAGCTGCAGATTGGGGACATAAGGCAATAGCCATTACAGATCATGGGGTTGTCCAGTCTTTTCCGGAAGCCTTTGAAGCAGCTCAAGAAAAAGGAATCAAGGTACTCTACGGAGTTGAATGTTATCTAGTCGAGGATGAGGATAATTATAAAGATACTTCTTATCATTGTATTGTCATTGCCAAAAATAAGCAGGGATTACAGGATCTTTATAGATTAATTTCTGAATCTCATTTGTATTATTTTTATAGATTTCCCAGGATACCTAAAAAACGGTTATCCGAAGTTAGGGAAAATTTATTGATAGGTTCCGCCTGTGAAAGAGGGGAAGTAATCCAAGCTCTGTTAAATGGTAAGTCATCAGCAGAACTTGAAGAAATAGCAGGCTACTATGATTATTTGGAGATACAACCAGCTGGTAACAATGAATTTTTAATTAGAAAAGGCGTTTATGAATCACAAGAAGATTTGCATAATCTTATCAAAGAGGTTGTAAAGCTTGCTAGAAAAATAGATAAACCTTTTTGTGCAACTTCAGATGTCCACTTTTTACATCCCTGGGATAAAAACTATCGTAAAATCTTGATGGCTGGTCAAGGATTTGATGATTTATCTCAACCCCCTCTTTACATGAAAACAACCGATGAGATGTTAACAGAATTTGACTTTCTAGGAGAAGAAGATGCATATAAAGCAGTTATTGAATGTCCTGATCAGATTCAAAATCAGGTTGACGAACTTGTGCCAGTACCACAAGACTTATATACTCCTCATATTCCAGGAGCTGAGGATCAAATAACTGAGATGGCATATTCCAAAGCAAAGCAGTTATATGGAGAACCCTTGCCTGAAATTGTGAAAACCAGACTTGAGGAAGAACTTAAAAGTATTGTTGATCAAGGTTATGCGGTGATATACTTGATTAGTCATAAATTGGTAAAGAAATCATTGGAAGATGGCTATCTTGTTGGCTCTCGTGGGTCTGTTGGTTCTTCTCTAGTGGCTACCATGTGCGATATTACAGAGGTGAATCCATTACCACCCCATTACATGTGCCCTAATTGTCAGCACAGTGAATTTATCCAAGATGGTTCTGTGGGTTCTGGTGTTGACTTACGAGATAAAAATTGTCCCCACTGTAATACCGATATGAATAAAGATGGCTATGATATACCTTTTGCAGTATTTATGGGCTTTCACGGAGAAAAGGTTCCTGATATAGATCTTAACTTTTCTGGTGAATACCAACCCATCGCTCATGAGTACACAGAAGAATTATTTGGAAAAGAACATGTCTTTAAAGCGGGAACAATAGGTACAATAGCTGAAAAGACCGCCTTTGGTTTTGTAAAGGGTTATGTTAATGATAATGGAATCAACTGCCGACAATCGGAAGTTAATAGATTAGTTTCCGGTTGTACTGGTGTTAAACGAACTACTGGCCAACATCCTGGGGGATTGATGATAGTCCCAGAGGGTCATGATATACATGAATTTTGTCCAATACAGCGACCAGCTGATGATACTAAAACTGAAGTTATGACAACTCATTTTGATTATAATGCCATTAGTGATAGATTATTAAAACTAGATATTTTAGGGCATGATGTACCGACTATCATTTATATGCTGGAGAGTATTACTGGTTTAGACCCTCTTAAAATTAGATTAGATGATCCAGATACCATTAAAATATTCTCTAGTCCTGAGCCCTTAGGGGTTGGCCCTGAAGATATTGACTGTCAAGTTGGGACATTGGGTATACCCGAGTTTGGAACCAGATTTGTAAGGCAGATGCTTGAAGACACTAAACCCCAAACCTTTTCAGAACTAATCCGGATATCAGGACTTAGTCACGGTACCGACGTTTGGCTAAATAATGCCCAGGACATTATTGCTGAAGGCATTGCTGAGTTGGGAGACGTAATTTCTACTCGAGACGACATTATGGTATATCTCATGTATAAAGGTGTAGATAAAAAAGATGCCTTTACCATAATGGAAAAAGTTCGTAAGGGAAAAGGCCTATCCGATGAACTTAAAAATACTATGAAGGAAGCTGGAGTACCCGATTGGTATCTTGATTCATGCTTAAAGATTAAATATCTTTTTCCAAAAGCTCATGCCGTGGCGTATACTATGATGTCATTTAGGATAGCATATTACAAAGTTTTCTATCCCGAAGCCTTTTATGCTACTTTCTTTTCAGTAAAAACTGAAGATTTTAATTCGAACATGATTGTGAAAGGCTTGGATGCAGTAGACGAACAGATTAAATACGTGGAGGAACGAGGCGTTTCAGCTACTCCAAAAGAAAAGAGTGAATTGGTTGTGTTAGAAGTTGCTAGGGAAATGTTCCAGAGAGGGGTGCAAGTTTTACCGGTTTCCATTTATGAATCCGATAGCGAAAAATTCCAAGTTACACAAGATGGCTATTTAAGACCACCACTAATTACTATTCCTGGCTTGGGTTCTTCAGTGGCAAAACAGATTGTCAAGGCTAGAGAGGAACGTGAATTTTCTTCCAAGGAAGATTTACGCAAAAGGGGTGGTGTCTCAAAATCTGTCATAGAGCCCTTAGAAGAACATGGCTGTTTAAAAGATTTACCGGACACTGATCAATTAACCCTCTTTTAAAACAGCCCGTGAGTTGCACCCTGACTGCAAATATGATAGAATTACATTGAAATAGACGACAGGACTTTGTCAAGAGTGGGAGCAATCCCACTCTTTCATGTTATGGACAATTTTAGGAGGGAGCATAATGACACAACATGATAACATAAGTCAGATTGAAAACATAATTGAACCTGCAGTGCGTGATTTAGGGTACGATTTAGTAGATGTGGAATTGATAATGGAAAATCAGAAATGGGTTTTACGTGTATATATAGATCACGGAAAAGGCATTGGGCTAGATGACTGCGAGTTAGTAAGCAACAGTTTAGATCAATTATTAGACGAACATGACCCAATACCTCATAGCTATGTCCTGGAAGTCTCATCCCCAGGAGCAGAGCGACCACTAAAAAAGAAAAAAGATTTTGTGAACTTTGCAGGTAAAAAAGTTCAGATTAAGACCTATGTGAAACTTGATGGCCGTAAAAACTTTAAAGGGAAACTCCTGGGCTTAGAAGATGAACATGTTGTTCTTGAAACTTTCAATTCCGGCGAAGTTAAAATACCGCTGGATAAGATTGCGAAAGCTAATTTATTATTAGAGCTTTAAATATAGGGGGCGAGGAAAATTGAATCGAGAGTTTATTGAAGCCATAGAGGAGATAGAACGGGATAAAGGCATAAACAAAGATATTTTATTTGAAGCTATTGAAGCGGCATTGATATCAGCTTATAAGAGAAACTTTGATTCTGATAAAAACGTACGGGTGCATATGGAGAGAGAAACTGGCGATGTTAGGGTTTATCATCAAAAACAAGTGGTGGAAGAAGTAGAAAATCCTAAAGAACAAATTAGTTTAGAAGAAGCTCGCAAAATTTCACCAGGCTACGAGGTGGATGATCTCGTAGAAGAAGAAGTTACACCTAAAAATTTCGGAAGAATCGCGGCACAAACAGCTAAACAGGTAGTAATCCAGAGAATTAGGGAGGCAGAACGGGAACTTATTTATGAAGAATATGTCGACAAACAAGATGATATTATCAATGGTATCGTTCAAAGAATCGAACAAAAAAATGTAATTATAGATTTAGGCAAGGTTGAAGCAATTCTACCACCTCAAGAACAGATGGACACTGATGAGTACAATCAGGGTGATCGAATAAAAGCTTATGTAGTTGAAGTTAAGAAAACCACTAAAGAACCCCAAATTATTCTTTCCCGAACACATCCAGGTCTTATAAAACGATTACTGGAATTAGAAGTTCCGGAAATCTATGATGGAACTGTGGAAATTAAAGGGATTGCTCGAGAGGCTGGTTATCGGTCTAAAGTAGCAGTTTATTCACGTCATGAAGAAGTCGACCCTGTTGGGAGTTGCGTAGGTAACAAGGGAAGTAGAATTCAATCAATTGTTGATGAACTTAAAGGTGAAAATATTGATGTAATTACCTGGTCATCGGATCCTGTAGTATTTATTAGTAATTCGTTGAGTCCATCTAAAGTCCTTGAAGTTAAGGTGTTAGACGAACAAGATCAAAAAGCTAGAGTAGTTGTTCCAGATCATCAATTATCTCTAGCCATTGGTAAAGAAGGGCAAAATGCCAGGTTAGCAGCAAAATTGACTAATTGGAAGATAGATATCTTGAGCGAAAGTCAGTTAGCTGAAAAAGGTGAATCAAGTGTTGAAGTAGAAGACTTTGTAGAAGAGTCCGCATCTCCAGAAGAACCAGATAATCATGGAGACGAGACAAAAGATGGCGATGAAGGATAAATTAGAAATTGAATATTTATATTGAATAGACAATTTGGGGGGATTTTTTATGGCCCGCAAGAAGAAAATTCCCGTGAGAACGTGTCTTGGATGCCAAGAGAAACAATCCAAACGGGAGTTAGTTCGAATAGTGCGTACACCGGAAAGCGAAATCAAATTAGATCCTACCGGTAAAGCGAATGGAAGGGGTACATATGTTTGCCCCTCCGAAGATTGCCTGGAAAAGGCTCTAAAAAAAGATAAACTTAAAAAAGCATTAAATACTGGTGTCAGTGAGGAAGAAAAAGAAAAAATCCGAACTGAATGGGATCAATTTCAAAAATGATGAAAAATGATAATAAAGTAGGTCAACTCCTAGGCATTGCAAGAAAAAGTGGCCAAATTGCACTAGGAAGTAGAGAAACTTTGACAAAAGTTAGAGAGGGGCATTGCGTCCTGGTGATTGTGGCTGAAGATGCCGGTTTTAGAACTAAAAAAATGTTGACAGACAAATGTACTCATTACTCTGTTACATTTAAAATTTGGGGTTGTAGTAATGAACTGGCAAAATACTTGGGAAAATCTCGAGTAAGTGTTGTAGGAATCAATAATAAAGGTATGGCTAATAAACTTCTCAGTCTTCTGAACGACAATTAGCTGTGGCCACCCCTTATTCTAAAACTATGACAACGCTTGAGGAGGGCATTAAAATGGAGGTGTCTTAATATGGAAAAAATAAGAGTATATCAATTAGCTAAAGAAATTGGACTAGAAAGCAAGGAACTAGTGACGACTTTACAGGAATTGGATATATCTGTAAAGAATCATATGAGTACTCTTAGTGAAGAAGAAGCTGATACAGTTAGAGAATTGTATACAGAATCATCTGCAAAAGATGAAGATAACAAAGATGAAACATCACAACAACAAGATGAAAAACAAGAGGATAAGAAAGAACAGGGTACTACAACAGATAAACCTTTAGTAGCTCCACCTATTACAGTCGGAGAATTGGCAGAGCAAATAGGTGTAGAATCAACGAGTATAATCACCAAATTAATTAGTAAGGGTGTAATGGCTAATATTAATCAAAATTTAGAAGAAGATTCTTTAGAGTACCTTGCACAAGAGTTCGATTTTGTAGTAACACAAGAAGAACCTGAGGAAGATGAAAAGTCTGAAGAAGATAGAATCATTGAACAAATAAGAAGTGAAGAACCAAAAGGAGAACCACTTGAAAGAGCTCCTGTTGTTACAGTTATGGGGCATGTTGATCACGGTAAGACATCAATATTGGACTCTATTAGAAAAACGAAAAGTATAGAAAAAGAAGCGGGAGGAATAACACAGCATATAGGTGCTTCTCGTGTTCTTTATAATGATAAAACCGTTGTGTTTTTGGACACTCCAGGGCACGAGGCTTTTACTGAAATGAGGGCCCGTGGTGCTCATGTTACCGATATAGCTATCTTAGTGGTAGCAGCAGATGATGGTGTTATGCCTCAAACAGTAGAAGCAATCAATCACGCCAAGTCTGCCGGAGTCCCTATCATTGTTGCGATAAATAAAACTGATAAGCCAGATGCAAATCCGGATAGAGTTAAACAAGAACTTACTGAATACAACTTGGTTACCGAAGAATGGGGTGGTGACACTATCTGCGTTTCAGTAAGTGCTGTTCAAAATGAAGGTATAGATGAGCTCTTGGAAATGGTTCAGTTAGTAGCAGAAATGAATGAATTGACTTCTTATCCGCAAAATACTGGTAAAGGAACGGTAATTGAAGCAAAACTGGATAAAGGTAGAGGTCCAGTAGCTACAGTATTAGTTGAGGACGGCACCTTAAAAGTAGGGGACAGTGTTTTATGTGGTAGTACTTTCGGAAATATCAGAGCAATGGTAGATGATCGAGGTAAACGCTTAAAACAAGCTAATCCTGTAACACCTGTAGAAATTTTGGGACTAGAAAACATTCCTGAAGCTGGTGATGAATTCCAGGTTGTACCAGATGAAAAAATGGCTAGAGAGATTGCCAAGAAAAAGCAGGAAAAAGAAAGGGAAGAAAAGTTAAAACGTTCCCAGTCTGTATCGTTAGATAATTTATTTGATCAGATTAAAGAAGGTGAACAAAAGGAATTAAATATAATTGTCAAAGGCGATGTAAGAGGGTCAGTTGAGGCTTTGAGAGAAAGTCTTTTAAAACTAAATGATAATGAACACGAAATCAAGGTGAATGTTATTCATGCAGGTGTAGGTACTGTTTCAGAAAGTGATATTATGCTAGCAGTAGCTTCCAATGCTATTATTATAGGTTTTAATGTCAGACCTGATCCAAATGCCAGAAAAGCTGCTGAACGCGAACAAATTGACATGAGGGTTTATCGAGTGATTTACGAAGCTATAGAAGATGTGAAAGCTGCTATGGCGGGCTTGTTAGATCCAGAATATAAAGAAGTTGTTCAAGGGCAAATAGAGGTAAGGCAATTATTCAAGGTATCTAGAATAGGTACCATTGCGGGTTGTTATGTTACCGATGGTTATATTAGAAATAATTCTTATATCAGAGTGATTCGTGATGGAAGAGTTATCCATGAAGGTAATATTAAGAATTTAAAACGATTTCAAGATGATGTCAAAGAAGTACAACAAGGTTACGAATGTGGAATACTATTAGAGAAATTTAACGATCTAAAAGAAGGAGATATTTTTGAAGCTTATACCTATGAAGAAATTTCTCCAGACGTTTAAAGCTTAGTTAGTTCACTATGAAAATAGATGGATGGTGGTATTATGAGCGGAATGAGAAAAGAAAAATTGCAAGAAGAACTTAAAAAAATTATTAGTGATATTTTACAACGAGAGGTTAAAGATCCCTCAGTTGGTTTTGTGACAGTGACTTCAGTAGATCTGTCAGGAGATCTCAGGCATGCCAAAGTTTTTGTGAGTATACTTGGCGAAAAAGAAAATCAACAGGATTCTTTGCGTGGACTGGAAAAGGCAACAGGATTTATTAGATCCGAGTTAGGAAAAAGGGTTCGCTTGCGACATGTCCCGGAAATTGTGTTTAAATTTGATGAATCCATAGAGCATGGTGATCACATCAATAAATTGCTAAAACAAATGAACCTTGGCGAGGATAATGAGGATAATGAAGACAAGGAAAACAATGATCCTGGAGAGGAATAACCTATGTATGAATCTATTAATCAATTAAATGAAGTTATTAAAACTAACAATAAATTTATCATTACATGTCATGAAAACCCTGATGGGGATGCTTTAGGTGCGAGTAATGCCCTGGCTTTTATTCTACAAAGTTTAAATAAAGACACTCTTGTGATTTACCCGGAAGACATTCCAAAACAGTATCAGTTCTTAGATAGACCGGAAAAATGGGCTATTCTGAACGAAGATTACATGGACGGGGAGCAGAAAATCACCGGTGATGTCGTAATAACTCTTGATTCCAGTTCTGTAGATAGGGTAGAGAGAGTTGTTAACCGGGTGAATCACAATGTCCTTGTCAATATTGATCATCATCAAACTAACACACTCTATGGTGACTTGAATTTAGTGGACTCTCAATCTAGTTCTACTTGTGAATTTTTACTGGAAATTCTTAATTTTTTTCAACAAAAACTAAATTTGAGCATAGCAAAGAACCTATATACAGGTATTTTTACGGATACAGGTTCTTTTAACTATGAAAATGTTTCGCAAACAACTTTTGATGCTGCCAAGCAGTTGATAAGCTATGGTGTTAAACCTTATGAGATATCAAGGGAAATTCACGAGAAAATGTCCTTAAATCTATTTCACTTTATGAGAGAAGTCTTAAATGACCTTAAATTGACCCGGGATCAAAAAATTGGTTGGATAGTTTGTAGTCGTCGTTTAATTTCTAAATATGATATTCTAGATAGTGAGCTCGAAGGGCTTATTAATCATGTTAGAGTACTAGAGCCGGTTGAGTTTGCTGTGATTTTTAAAGAAACTAGGGAAGGTTTGACTAAAGTAGGCTTTAGATCTAAAACCAAGGACGTTTCACGAGTAGCTTCAGAATTAGGTGGTGGAGGTCACGCCAGAGCAGCAGGATGTTTATTAGAGATGGATCCAAATAAATCAGTAGAATTAGTAATTTCTAAGCTAAAAACCGAGCTAGAGCTTTGAAAATAAAAAAAAGTGTTTAAGGGGAGATTACTTTTGCTAGGATTCCTTACTGTTTGTAAAACCCCGGGCTATACTTCTCATGATGTAGTTCAATATTTAAGGAAAAATTATCAAGTAAAAAAAGTAGGGCATTTGGGTACTTTAGATCCAGGAGCTGTAGGTGTGCTACCTCTTGCCTTGGGGAAAGCTACGCGCTTTTCTCAATATATATTATCCCAGGACAAGAAGTATAGATTTGAGTTAACTTTAGGTGAAGCTACTGATACTTTGGACGCCCAAGGTAAAACAATTGAAAAAGATGAAGTCCAGAATACTCATATTGAAAATTTAAAAAACAAGTATCAAGAGCTTATCGGAAATATAAATCAGGTTCCACCAATGTATTCTGCAATTAAACAAAAAGGCAAAAAACTTTATGAACTAGCTCGAGAAGGGAAAGAGGTTGAACGAACCCCTAGACAAGTCACGATTCACTCTTTAAACTTAGTCGATATTTATGAACACCAGGGAAAACATAGATTTCTTTTTGATGTTCATTGTTCAAAGGGAACTTACATTAGAACTTTAGCAGAAGACTTGGCTAAGCTGTCAGGAACCGTGGGGTATATGTCTTTTTTAATCAGAACAGCTACAGGCATATTTAATTTAGATGATGCCATATTTCCTCAAGAGCTCCCTGAACAAAAAACTGATCTGGGCATTCATTTATTTCCTGTGGATTATCCCTTGTCAGATATCCCCTCTCTGGTTTTAAAAGAATCTCAGCAATTGAAACGGTTTAAAAATGGAAACTTTGTTAATACTGCAGTTATAGCTGAATCAGGAGAACTTTATAGGATATATGAAGAAGATAGCTCAGGTGATAATTTATTTTTAGGATTAGGTAAAATCACGTCCAGTAATACTTTAAAACCTGAAAAAATTATAGCTTAATAGGTGATAATTGTGAAATTAATAAGCGACTTTAACTTAACTAAAGATAATAAAACTAAGAAATTATGGTTAAGCCTGGGTAATTTTGATGGAGTGCATATTGCACATCAAAAGATTTTACGTGATACAGTCAAAAAAGCTGAAAAATACGATTTTACCCCAGGTATATTACTTCTTGAACCTCATCCCGAGATAAAATTCCATAATAAATCTAATTTTTTATTAACAACCTTGGAAGAGAAAATAAATAAAATATCTAGTTTAGGTATTCAAGTGGGAGTTCTGAAAGAATTTGACAGGGAATTTGCCGAACTTTCTCCACGGGAATATTCTAAATGGTTGTGCGATAAATTACGTGTTCAGGGAGTTTCTGTAGGATTTGATTATAGTTTTGGACAAAAAGGAATGGGTTCTCCTAGTGACTTACAAGATTTTGGGAAACAATTAGGTTTTGAAGTTTCTGTTATAGAACCGATAAAAATTGATGGAGCTATCATAGTGAGTAGTCAATTGTGTCGAAAATATATTAGAGAAGGACATATTAATAAAGCTAATCAAATGTTGAGTTCGCCTTATACGATTTCTGGTACAGTAACAAAGGGTGCGGGACGAGGTGCTAATCTTGGTTTTCCTACAGCTAATATAAAAATACCTAAACATAAAATAATTCCCCGCCTGGGTGTTTATTTAGTTAGAGTTGAGGTAAACCAGAATAAATATTGGGGCGTATGTAATGTCGGTAATAAACCCACTTTTAGTGGGGAAGAATTAATGGCTGAAACTTTCCTACTGGATAACAAACAGGACTTGTATAATGAAGAACTTACTGTTTCCTTTTTAGATTTTATCAGGGATGAACGAAAGTTTTTAGATAGTAATACTTTAGTTAGTCAAGTTAATCGAGATATAAAAATGGCTCGCGATATAATTGCAAATTTAGAAAGCAAGGGCAATTATCAGTGATTCTTTACATATCCTAGGGGGTATGTTAGAATCTAAAATGCAACCAAAGCTCGGAATAGCGTTCCTCCGGCGTATTCTTGGCTTTGGGGCTAAAAAATATGAGGAGGTGAAAGATTAATGCCATTAAGCAAAGAGCAAAAGCAAGAAGTTATGGAAAAGTACAAACTACACGAACATGATACTGGTTCGCCTGAGGTACAAATTGCAATCTTGACTGAAAAAATTAAGCAATTGAATGAACACCTAAAAACTCACCAGCAGGATCATGCTTCTAGAAGAGGACTATTGAAGATGGTCGGTAAACGCAGGGGGCTTTTAAATTACTTAAAGAGCAATTCTGCTGATAGGTACTTGGAACTGATCAAAAAGTTAGGATTAAGAAAATAATCTGGTTCATACTAAGCGGGGGAGACCCCGCTTTTATTTGAATTCAAAAAAAATTAAATAAAGGAGGGAAAAACATATGCCAACAACTGTTTCAGAAGAAATAGCAGGATATCAGCTCACCCTTGAGACAGGGGAATTAGCTAAACAGGCTAATGGTGCTGTTAAAGTTCAGTACGGCAATACAGTAGTGCTGGTAACTGCTACTGCTTCAAAAGAACCAAAAGATGATTTGAATTTCTTTCCACTAACAGTGGATTACGAAGAAAGACTTTACGCTGTTGGAAAGATACCCGGTGGTTTTATTAAACGTGAAGGTAAGCCTACGGAAAAGGCAACTCTAACTGCTAGATTAACTGACCGACCAATTCGTCCATTATTCCCTGATGGATTTAGAAATCCTGTTCACATAGTCAGTACAGTCTTGAGTGTAGATCAAAACTGCCCCCCTGAAATTGCCAGCATAATCGGAGCTTCTGCTGCCCTGTCAATTTCGGACATTCCCTTTGACGGACCTATAGCATCAGTCAAGGTTGGAAAAGTTAATGATGAAATTGTGGTCACACCAGATGTGGATGAACACGAAGAAAGTCAACTTGACTTGGTAGTAGCCGGAACTAAGGATGCCATTATGATGGTTGAAGCCGAAGCCAACGAGTTACCCGAAGATGAAATGTTAGAAGCAATTATGAAAGCTCATGAAGAAATCAAAAAGATAATTACCATGCAAGAGCAGCTAGTAGAACAAGTTGGCCAGAAAAAGATGGAAGTCGAGCTAGACCTTCCTAGTGACGAACTTGTTTCCGAAGTAGAAGAACTTGCCCTGGAAGATATTGAGAAAGTTCTACAAATAAAGGATAAACTAGAACGTGAAGATGCTATGGATGAAGCAAAACAAAAAGTCGTTGATCACTTATTGGAGAAATACAACTCTGAAGAGAATGAAGACGAAGAAGAGGAACTCAAAGAAAAGCATATTAAAAGCGCTTTTGATTCGATACTGAAACGAGAAATGCGCTCACGTATCATTCATGAAAATTCAAGGCCTGATGGAAGAGGTCAAAAAGAAATTCGACCTGTAACTTGTGATGTAGATTTACTACCTAACACTCATGGTTCTGGACTATTTACTAGAGGTCAAACTCAAGTTTTAAATGTGTGTACATTAGGAGCTTTAGGTGATGTACAAATACTTGATGGATTGGATATTGAAGAGTCCAAACGTTATATGCATCACTACAACTTCCCACCATATAGTGTAGGAGAAGCTGGCTTTATGAAAGGTCCTGGAAGACGTGAAATTGGTCATGGTGCCTTAGCAGAACGAGCCTTAAAGCCAATGATACCTACCGAAAAAGACTTCCCTTACACTATAAGATTAGTAAGTGAAGTTTTGGAATCCAATGGGTCCACCTCCATGGGGAGTGTTTGTGCTAGTTCCTTGTCATTGATGGATGCAGGAGTACCAATAGAAAAAGCTGTTTCAGGGATTGCCATGGGATTAATTAAAGAAGGTGACCAGTTGGCAATTCTAAGCGATATTCAGGGGATTGAAGACTTTCTAGGAGATATGGACTTTAAAGTAGCAGGTACTGAAGATGGAATTACAGCACTCCAAATGGATATCAAGATCTCTGGTACTACAAGAGAGATTTTAAAACAGGCATTGAAACAGGGTAAAGATGGATATCTGCACATTTTAAACATAATGAAACAAACAATCAGTGAACCGAGAGAAGAATTATCTCCTCTAGCCCCCAGGGTTATTAAAAAGCAGATTGATCCAGACAAGATTAGAAATGTCATCGGTCCTGGTGGTAAAATGATCAATAAGATCATTGATGAAACAGGAGTAAAAATCGACATCGAGCCCGATGGATTAATTTACATTTCTTCTTCAGATGCAGAACAAGCGGAACAGGCAATTAAAGCAATAGACGAATTAATTAAAGAACCTGAAGTTGGTGAAGTTTATCTCGGAAAAGTAGTTCGAACTGAAAAGTACGGTGCTTTTGTTGAGATACTACCAGGTAAAGAAGGTTTGGTGCATATTTCCGAGCTTGCTGAAGACAGGGTCGGGAAAACGGAGGATGTAGCCAAAGTTGGAGATGAAATTCTGGTTAAAATAATTAACATCGACGAGCGAGGACGTATAAACTTGTCAAGAAAGCAAGCCCTCGGGGAAGAAGATGGAAAAACGAATAATGATGATAAAAAATCTACTAAAAAAACATAAACCCCACGGGTTTATGTTTTTTATTTTGATCTAAAAAGAAAATCATTTTACGACATAAAAATAACTTAAACTCAGAATAGTGATAATAATAATACATATATATAGATTGAGCATGTTTCAAATCTCCTTTTTGAGGAGGTTTTTTACTGTAAATGTTTAATAAAATTTCTTTTAAAGTTTTAAAAATGAAAAAATTTTTTGTACTTGGTCTAATAGTCCTTATAGTATTACTGGCATTATTAGTAATAGCTTATGACGGTATTGATGTCGATTTATCTACAAAAGATGCTCAACGTGTTAACCCAGGAGTGGAGTTTTTAGGAGAAGATTTAAGTGACCTGACAAAGGAAGAGGTATTTACAATAGTATCTAAATACCAAGAAGATTTGTATCAAGAAGGTGAAGATGCCTACCTGGACCCGGTTACCAAGGGGGTTATCCCTGGATTGCCTGGAAAAGAACTAGATGTAGAGAATACTGTAGAAAACATTATGCTGGCAGACAGTGAAACAACTGTACCACCTCAATTGAGCACAATTCCTCCAGATAAAACTATTCAAGATTATCAAGATGCTCCTATTTATCAGGGAAATCCCAAAAAAGATTATGCTGCTTTTATCTGCAATGTAGCATGGGGAACAGAATATATCGATGAGCTATTAAACTTATTAGAGGAACATCAAGTCAGGATTTCTTTTTTCTTAGAAGGACGCTGGGCTGCCAATAATCCAGATAAAGTTGAACAAATACATGAATACGGGCATGAGATCGGTAATCACGGTTACAGTCATTATATGATGAGTGATTTAAATAGAGATAAGATTAGAGAAGAAATTGAAAAAACTAATCAGGAAATTTCTGAAATAACTGGCACAAAAGCTGAACTATTTGGCCCACCTGCAGGTGACTTTGATGAAGATGTTTTACGCGTTGCTAGTAATTTAGATATGTATACAATTCTTTGGTCCCTTGATACCATCGATTGGAAAGAACCTGGGGTAGATTATATGACGGATAAAATTTTAAACAATATCCATCCTGGTGCCATTATATTAATGCACCCAACTGAGGATACCGTTACAGCACTAGATGAAATTCTCACAGGATTGGAATCAAAAGAATATGAGGTGTTACCTGTATCTCAATTGATTAAAAACTATCAATAATTTTGCTTGAAGGTGGCGATATCTGGGATGTCTTTGAAAGGCAAACTAGGGATAATTGGAATATTAGTTTTAATTTTGATTATTATTCAAGTTCAATTTGATATAGTTGATGATATCAGGCGGTATTTTGTTGGAGTAGAAAAAGATGTATATCTTGAAGAAAAAGATATCGGAAGATGGTATAAACATGAAGTTGAAAAATACGTTGAAGAGTTGGCAGAACAAGAATATGAGCCCTACCGAGACGCCTATTTCGATCCGGAAACCGATGAGATAGTTCCAGAAAAATTAGGTAAAAAAGTCTTGATAAAGGAAACTGTAGAGAAAGCCATGGAAGCACCTCCCGAGTCTAAAGTAGAAGTTAAGTATTTGCCATTATATCCTTTAATAACAAAAGAGTTCTTATCATCTATAGATGAACCCATGGCTAGCTTTGCAACTGGTCTAGGAGGCGGTGGTGGAGAAGGTAGAATTACAAATATAGAGATATCATCCCAAGATGTTAACAATACTTTGCTATTTCCGGGTCAAATTTTTTCTTTTAACAGAGCGACTCTACCGAGAACCTGGGAAAGAGGCTATAGATATGCACCAATTTTGGTAAATGATACTGCTATGGGTATAGGTGGGGGAGTTTGTCAGGTATCGAGCACAATTTACAATGTAGCCTTGGAAGCAGATCTAGAAATTGTTGAAAGGCATCCTCATGGAAGTCCCGTAGACTACGTACCACCAGGTCGAGATGCTACAGTGGCCGGAGATTATCTAGACTTAAAGTTTAAAAATGATACTGAGCATGTCTTGCTTTTAACAGCTCATGTTAGCCAGGGATTGGTAAAAGTTGATTTATACAAATCTCAAGAACCTTTTGCGTTAACTGTAATGAGACCTGTCCCCCTTGCTTTTAATAACAATTAATAATAAAATTACTATATTGGGAACCAATTTAGCCTTAGTTTATAAAGCGAGGGGGATCATAATGTTTGAAAAACACACTTTACCAAACGGATTAAGAATTGTAGCTGAACCCATGGAAAGTGTCAGATCAGTAACTGTAGGTATTTGGATCAAAAGTGGCAGTAGATTTGAAAATCTTTCCCAGCAAGGGATTTCTCACTTATTAGAACATATGTTATTCAAAGGTACTGACTCGAGAACCGCTCAAGATATTGCGGAGGAAATTGATAGTATTGGTGGGCATATAAATGCATTTACTAGTAAAGAGTATACCTGTATTTATATAAAAGTCATTGATAGTCACTTTGAAACTGCTCTTGCCATATTAGCCGATATGTTTTTTAATTCCAAATTTGACCAAGAAGATTTAGAAAAAGAAAAGCAGGTAATTTTTGAGGAATTAAAAATGTACGAAGATACACCGGATGAATATGTACATGACCTGTTAATCCAATCATGTTATGGAGAACATGAATTAGCTCACAATATTTTGGGTGATAGGGAATCAGTAAGTAATTTGAGTTCTGAAGCATTAATTAATCATCATAAAAGATATTTTACCCCAGAAAAAACAGTTATTTCAGTTAGTGGTAATGTTTCTATGGATAATGTAGTCGAAACAGCCACTAAATATTTTGGAAGCTTTGTAAATATAAACAATAATGACAATCACCCTCTTCGGGGACCTTCTTATTATACAGATAGCATTGTAAAAGGGAAAGATACAGAACAAGTTCATTTTTGTCTAGCTTTTCCCGGTCTCAGTGTAGAAAATTCTCAATTATATCATTTAGGGCTGTTAAATAATATTTTGGGAGGTAGCATGAGTTCTAAATTTTTTCAAGAAATAAGGGAAAAGCGTGGCTTATGTTATTCAGTGTATTCTTATTACTTAAACTTTACCGACTCTGGGTTATTTGTAATTTATGCCGGTTTTAGTCAGGACAATTTTAACGAAACCTATGATTTAATATGGAGCATATTAGATGAAATTAAACAAGGATCTATCACCGATGAAGAGCTCAACAGATCCAAAGAACAAGTTAAAGGTAATATATTAATGGGCTTAGAAAGTACAAGCAATAGAATGGCTCGATTAGGCCGTGATGAATTATTAAAAGGGGAAATTCTAACTTATGAGCAGATAATCGAAAAAATTGAAAATATAACAAAGGAAGATTTGTTGAAACTTGCTCAAGATCTATTTCAAAAGAATCAAATGTCTTCAGCAGTAATTGGGCCCATGAGTGAAGAAGAAGTTCATTCAATTGTATAACTGAGATATTTTAAGATACTTTATCAGCAGTCGGTACAAATACCGGCTGCTTTTATTATTTTTTGCGCTATTATACTTCGTTGGTCAAATAACAGGATGTTATTTGCTGATCATGTTCAGGGATGAACAGTCTATCAACATACAACTTTAACACAGCCTTGTTTTTAGTATAAATATATAACAAGTGGATCATGCTAAGGAAGGCTAGTAAAAAAGAACCAAAAGGAGGAAAATAGATATGTCTAAAACAGTAGTTGGAGTTTTTACCACAACAGATAGTGCTGAATCTTGTATAAGTTCAATGCGAGAAAGAGGTTTTGGAGATAATGAAATTTCCCTAGTGGCAAAGGATGAGCGCCAAGGTGGAGGCGACCAAGATGAAAATGTAACGATGAGTTATGATGATCAAAGTGTTGGTGATGGCACTGCCACAGGAGGAGTTCTAGGCGGTTTGGCAGGCCTGTTAGCAGGTGTCGGAGCACTGGTGGTGCCCGGACTAGGTCCGATTATTGCAGCAGGCCCTATTGCTGGCGTTTTAACAGGTGCTGTCACCGGTGGTGTAGCAGGAGGTTTGATTGATTACGGTATTCCTGAACAGCGAGGAGAATTTTATGAATCTCGTGTAGAAGAAGGAGATGTGCTTGTTTTAATTAGTACTGGCGATGAGAAAGCCGATGAAGCAGAAAGTATTATGAATGAATATGGTGCTGAAGAAGTAGAGTCACATTCCCAGTAAGAATTAACAGAAGTAAGCACAAAAAAAATTTCATTTCACACAATACCCGGTTTGCCAAAACAAAGGCATACCGGGTATTTGTTTGCCCGGCATGCCTGCCGCGCCGATGGGTTGAAAGAAACCCTGTCACCTAACCAGCAGGAAGACAACCATAAGGCAAGGGCGTCACCGGTGACGGTGGAGTCTGAAGGAAGCTGAAGGGGGAATTTGGAACATAGTGAGAACAAACCGAGGATGGCCTTTTAGGTGGGTAACCTTGCAAATTATGGGAAAGCCCGAAAGCTGGATAACCTAAAAGGTTAGGACGGATGCGTTCAAATTCAGGCAAGCAGACTTAACCGGGGAGATACCTGTATTGTCTTGTGACGACAAGTAAAGTTAAGACAAGTGGAAACATGAGTTTTAACTAAAGCAGTGCAGGAGGCAGATGAACCCGTAGTAGTGAAGAACTTTCGGCCAAAGAAAGCTGGTAACAGTCTGGAGGATAAAACCGAAAGGACACTACACCTGGTTGTAGTGGTGCATAATGACCGAAAGGGAATTATGTAGTGTGAAGGGGTGAAAGTAGACCAAAGAGTGTAGCAAGAACTCGAGTAGACACTTTAGGTAGGAAGAAAACTGAAGCTGAAATGCTAAAGGGAACGGAAAGTCAGGTGGTGACGAGCTTACTTGCTTTACCGTCCGCCTAGTGGAAGTAGAGCGTACCCTGATAGGTAAGATTGCCAAAGAGCTAGAGACACCGTTAAGCACGTTCAAAGAAACCACAACTAAAAGTGTAGAAAGAGGGAAGGCACACAGCGAAAGAAGGTGCAATTGATGAAGAAATGGTACAGTTTAATAGACAAGATTTATTCCAAAAAGAATCTAGAAGACGCCTACCGCAGGGTCAGAGCTAACAAAGGTAAACCCGGCATAGACCAGGTAACCGTGGAGGCTTATGGCTCCAACCTAGAAGAAAATCTGGAAACCCTTCATCATGACCTTAAAATTGGCGCATACAAACCACAACCTGTGAGGCGAGTTAAGATACCCAAACCAGATGGAAGTACTCGCCCATTAGGGATTCCAACCGTAAAAGACAGGGTAGTCCAACAAGCAACGTTAAATATACTTCAACCGATTTTTGATCCAGACTTCCACCCGTCAAGCTACGGATACAGGCCTAATCGCTCATGTCACAAAGCAATAGCTAAATCAGAACAGTTCATTAATAAATACAATCTAAGACATGTAGTAGATATGGACCTATCTAAATGCTTTGATAAATTAAACCATGAGTTGATTATCGAAGAAGTAGCCAAGAAAGTTAGTGATGGAAGTGTTCTCAAATTAATAAAGAAATTTTTGAAGTCCGGAGTAATGGAAGATGGAGCCATAGAAGACACAGAAATAGGGAGCCCTCAAGGTGGAGTGATTTCACCACTACTAACCAACATTTACCTAGACAGATTTGATAAAGAAATGAAGAGTCGCAATATCCGAATAGTAAGATATGCCGATGATATTTTAATATTCGCCTACACACCAAGACAAGCGAAAAGATATAAAGATATAGCTACTGAAATATTAGAAGACGAATTAAAACTAACAGTTAATAAAGAGAAAACTCACATAACAAATGACCGCAAAGGTGTTCCCTACCTAGGAGTTATCATAAGGAGTCAAAACATATCCATCCAGCCTGAAAAGATACAGAAATTCAAAGAAAAAGTCAGAACTCTTACACCAAGAAATCATGGTAGAAATCTATCCGAAATCATAAAAGAGCTAAATCCAGTATTAAGAGGATGGGCAAATTACTTCCGAATAGCCAATTGTAAGAAACAATTTGAGAACTTAATGAAATGGATTAGAAGAAGACTTAGGATGAAGAAAATGCGAGAATGGAAAAGTTGGAAACAACTACACAAAACTCTTCGCAGAAAAGGCTACAAAGGGGAATTTGAGAAAATCTCCATGAATAAATGGAGAAACTCATCAAGTCCTCTCATAAGTTTAGCACTACCCAATAAGTGGTTTGACGAGATAGGTCTAATTAATATTAGTACCTATCAAGTTGGTATTTTGCATCACTTTAGAAAGTGATCGAGGTCTACTAGGAGCCGTGTACGTGGCCCGTAAGCACGGTTCTGTGAGAGGAACGAAGCCACAGCTAATTACTGTGGCTTCTACCTACTCGATTTTATCACGACATAATATGTTTAGACATATCATATATTGAAAATCATCAAGATGTTTTAACGCCTGACTAGGGGGTATTTAATATGCATAGCATGGAAACGTCTAGGGTAGCTGTTATGGGCGGAGATGAGCGAGATATTTACTTAATAAATTATCTACAAGCACAAGGTTTTGAGGTATATGCTATTGGATTTGACCGGATTGGCTATCAAATTGATGGTAAGCTATTATACTCCTTAGATACCGAAGATATTGATTTTAAAGCAATTATCTTACCTGTAGTTGGTTTAAATGACAATGGAGACATCCCTGCTTCATATACTACTAGAAAACTGAACTTCTACCAAGAAACTGAATCTATTTATCCCCTGCCTTTGGTGCTAACGGGAAAAAGCAATTCTGAGTTAGATGATTACATTAAAAATAAGGATGGTAAGCTCATTGAAACAATCGATTTAGATGAAATTGCTATTTACAATTCTGTCCCTACGGCAGAGGGTGCGGTGTTAAGAGCCATTGAACTCTCAAAAGTTACCATCCACGGAAGTAAAAGCTTGGTACTAGGACTTGGAAGATGTGGTATTAGCCTAGCAAGACTACTGATTAATATGGGTTCTGAGGTAACTGTGGCCGCGCGAAGAACAGCTCATTTAGCCAGGGCGGAGGAAATGACAGCTAAAGTTGGCCACATTAATAATTTACAAGACTATATATCTGAATTTCAAATAATTTTCAATACTATTCCCGACCAAATTTTAACTAAAGAGATAATTGAACAGATCAACAATGAAGCAGTTGTGGTGGATATTGCTTCTGGCCAGGGAGGCACAGATTTTGATGCCTGTCGTAAACATAATATAAAAGCAATTTTAGCACCGGGCCTCCCGGGTAAAATCGCCCCTAAAACAGCGGGAGAAATTTTAGGAAAAGTGTATACTCGTTTAATAACACCTTATTTGTGAGGGGGTGATTAAATGAATTTAACTGGACTCAAAGTGGGGTTTGCTGTCACCAGTTCCCATTGCACTTTTGATGAAGCTTTTAAAGAAATTGAAAATATTGTTGAGGCGGGAGCAGAAGTTTATCCAATAATTACACCTGGAGTAGACAATATGAACACTAGATTCGGTGAAGCTATAGAGTGGAAACAAAAGCTTGTTCAGATTACTGGCAAAAAACTAATTAATAGTATTGTTTCGGCAGAGCCTATTGGACCTCAGAGCTTTGTGGATATAATTGTTATAGCACCTTGTACTGGTAATACAATAGCCAAACTAGCAAATGGGATTACAGATACAGCAGTGACCATGGCAGCCAAAGCACAATTGAGAAATCAAAAGCCTGTTGTAATCGGTGTTTCTACAAATGATGCTTTAGGCTTAAATGCTAGAAATCTAGGAGTGCTGTTAAATGCAAAACATGTTTATTTTGTTCCCTTTTTCCAAGATGTTCCTTCAAAAAAGCCGAATTCTGTGATCAGTAAAATGGACTTAATTATCCCGACAATACAACATGCATTAGAAGGTGAACAATTGCAACCCTTGTTATTGGCAGGAGAGGAGTAATACTGATGACTGAAGATAAAATTATTGTCCAAAAATTTGGGGGTTCTTCTTTAAGGACACCAGATTTAAGACAACAAGCCGTTGAACACATTAAACAGCTAGTTCAGAATGATAAAAAGGTACTGGTAGTTGTAAGTGCCATTGGCAGAAGTCCTGACCCGTATGCAACCGATACTTTGATAAATTTAATTAAAGAAGAAAATCCAGATCCAGACTTACGAGAACTAGACTTGGCTGTAAGTTGCGGTGAAGTGCTATCTAGTGCTTTACTTGCCTCTAAATTACAGGCAGAGGGATATAAAGCGACAGCTTTGACAGGGCGACAAGCTGGTATTATAACAGATAAAAACTTTACAGATGGTTCAATTAGAGAAATCAAAACTTCAATTATTCAAAAACTGTTTAACCAGAACAAAATTATTGTCGTCGCTGGTTTTCAAGGTGTAACTCCCAATGGTGAAATTATCACACTGGGAAGAGGTGGAAGTGATACAACTGCAACGGCCTTTGCAGGGGAACTTGGCGCACAAAGGGTGGAAATATACAGTGATGTCGATGGCCTGATGACTGTTGATCCCAAAATGGTTCCTGATGCCCGACCAATTAAAGTTATCACCTTTTATGAAGTTCTACAAATGGCAAGAGAAGGTGTCAAAGTGATTCATCCTAAAGCAGTTGAGTATGCCATGAAAAATTCAATACCAATTTTCATAAAAAATATTAATAAATATTATCAGGAAATAGGGACTAAAATAACGAGTTATATCTCAGACAAAGAAGAAGAACAGTCGAATAAAATTATCACAGGCATTGCCCACCTTCCCAATATTACTCAAGTCTCATTAGAGCTTGCCGAAAATACTTCACAAAGCGTGAAAGTTGATATTTTTAACGCTTTAGCTGAACAGGGTATCAGCCTGGATATGATTACTATTTATTACAACAATATAACTTTTACAGTTAAGGGTGAAGACACTGAAAAAACCATTAAGCTATTGAATGAACGTGGTTTCGGTCAAATTAATCATCTAAGTGGTTGTGCCAAAATTACACTATTTGGAACTGGGATGACAGGACTTCCTGGAGTAATGGCTAAAGCTCTAAGAATTTTAAATAAAGAAGAAATTGAAGTTCTACAAACAACTGATTCCAATATTACCATATCCTGTTTAATCCAGGGCAAGGATATTCAAAAAGCTTTGTTAGTTTTGCACGAACAATTTGGTCTGTCTCTTAAAAATTAAACCAAAAGGGGGAGAAACATTGAGAGGGTTTGGTGAGTTAATAACTGCCATGATCACACCCTTTAACAAGCAAGGTGAACTGGCAACCGAAAATTGTGTAAAATTAGCCAAAAAACTCGTGAATGAACAAAACTCAGATGCCTTAGTTTTATCTGGAACTACGGGGGAATCACCTACATTAAGTACAGAAGAAAAGTTGACTTTGTTTCAACTTATAACAGAAAAGGTAGGCGGAAACGCTAACATTATAGCAGGTACCGGAAGTTACAGTACGAAAGAAACCTTGGAGTTGACCAAAAAGGCTGAAGAAGTAGGAGTCCATGGTATAATGCTGGTCACTCCATACTATAATAAACCTACTCAAGGAGATTTATATAAACATTTCAAGACAATAGCCCAAAAGACTTCTCTGCCGATTATGTTGTATAATGTCCCTAAGCGTACTGGCGTAGATATGTCTCAAGATACAATCTTAAAATTAGCAGAAATAGATAATATAATTGCTTTGAAAGAAGCCAGTGGAGACTTTAATAAAATTGCCAATGTAATCAGAGAAACTAGAGGAGAGTTTGATGTTTACAGTGGTGATGATATTAGCTTAATGCCTGTTTTAAGTCTTGGAGGGACTGGTGTAGTAAGTGTTGCTTCACATCTAATAGGTAAAGAGCTAAAAGAAATAATAGATGCTTATCACGCAAATAATTCCAGAAAAGCTTTGGAATTGTTTCAAGAAATCTATCCTTTCATAACGGCATTATTAGTTAAGACAAATCCAATTCCCATAAAAGCTGCAGTCAACACTCATTTAATGCAAGTAGGAAGTGTACGTCCACCTTTATATGATCTAAGTGAAAAGGAGCTAGAACAGCTATCAGAGGTGTATAAATGGTCAGTAGGTAAATACTAATCTTTATTTACCTAAAAATTTAATTATTCTTAAATCCCTTGAGATTGGTATTAAGAAGCCTTTATGGCTTCTTTTTCTTTCTTGCTATGAGATAACAATTAAGGTATAATATTACTTAATGGTAAGGGAACGGGTATACAGCTATACACTCAAAAAAACAGGGAGGTGTTTGATTGTCAGCAAGAAAACAGAATAATAGAAATGGTAATGGCTCCAGAAATTCATTACAAGTCATTCCCTTGGGCGGGGTCGGTGAAATTGGAAAAAATATGTTTGTAATTAAGTACGGGAATGATATGATTGTCATTGACGCCGGATTAAAATTTCCCGATGAAGATATGTTGGGAGTAGATTTCGTCATTCCTGACATGTCTTATCTGTTTGAACATAAGGACAACATTAAAGGAATTTTCTTAACCCATGGGCATGAAGATCACATCGGGGCTTTACCGTATTTAATGAAAAAAATTGATGCACCAGTTTATGGTACTAAACTAACTTTAGGTTTGGCTGAACGTAAATTGGGAGAACAACCTATTCAAAAGTCGATTTCTTTAAAGAAGATATTACCTGGCAAAACTATGCAATTAGGTCCATTTAAGATGGAATTTTTCTCAACTAACCACAGTATTCCAGATTCAATTGGCATAGTTGTTCATACACCTGAAGGAACTATAGTCCATACAGGAGATTTTAAATTTGACCATACACCAGTTAGTGGTAAAGTAGCAGATTATAATAAACTTGCTGAACTGGGAAATAAGGGAGTACTATGCTTACTATCGGATAGTACCAATGCTGAAAGGCCGGGATATACTGAAAGTGATAGAACAGTGGGAGAACGACTTGATGAAATCTTTCGCCAAGCTCCCAAAAGGATTATCCTGGCAACTTTTGCCTCTAATATATACAGAATTCAGCAAGTTATTAACTCAGCCAAAAAGTATGGTAAAAAAGTCGGAGTCGTAGGTCGCAGTATGATAAATGTGATTGAAGCGGCTTCAGAGCTAGGTTATCTTGAAAATGTAGACGATGTGGTGATTGATGATATAGAAAGAGTCAATCAATTGCCTCTGGAAAAAACTGTGTTGCTAACTACGGGCAGTCAAGGAGAGCCCATGAGCGCATTAACCAGGATTGCTACTGATGACCATCGAAAAGTCGAAATTATGCCCCATGATACTGTGGTGATAGCTGCAACACCTATTCCAGGAAACGAAAAGTTAATTTCTAGAAGTATAGATAATTTGTTTAAACGAGGTGCCCATGTCATCTATCAATCTGTTTCCGGAGTCCATGTATCCGGTCATGGAAGTCAGGAAGAATTGAAAATGATGCTGAACCTTGTTAAACCTAAGTATTTAATCCCTTTCCATGGCGAGTACAGAATGCAGGTACATCATAAAAACGTAGCAGAAAAGTTAGGTATGCCATCAAAAAATGTATTTTTAGCAGAAAATGGTGAAGTAATTGAATTTAACAGAAAACGAGGCAAAGTTAATGGCAAGGTTCCTGCAGGTAAAGTTTTAGTTGATGGTTTAGGTGTAGGTGATGTAGGTAATATCGTTCTAAGAGATCGACGACTGTTAAGCCAGGATGGTATCCTGATTGTAGTGATTGGTGTAGATAAACAGAACAAAACATTAATTGCCGGCCCGGATATAGTTTCTAGAGGATTTGTATATGTCAGAGAATCAGAAGAGTTGTTAGAAGAGGCCCGTGAACATGTTGTTAAAGCTGTAAACAAGATGTCAAAAAGTAAAATGAATGAGTGGCAGGCAATTAAGAGTTCTGTCAAAGATGTTTTAGGTCAATATCTATGGGAAAAAACCCGGAGACGTCCCATGATTCTTCCAATAATTATGGAAGTTTAATCTATTAAACCCTTACCGAATTCAAATATCTATAAGCTATAAATTTTAGTTTATTAACCTCCAACAAAGTTGGAGGTTTTTTTATTTTTTAATCAGTATATCTTAAGCAATTTAAAGAAACAATATTATTGAAACTAGCAATAATTAAAAAGAGGAGTGAGTAATGTTGTTTGAAAACTTCGGTAACTCGCAGCCGTCTCAAAATAAAAATGAATCACAAAGAGGAAATGAACAGAATCAAGGTACACAAAGTACTATTAAAGAACTTGGTGGTACCAATATCCCAAAAGCACCAAATCATATTCATTCCATGGTGATTGTGGGACAAATAGAGGGACATATGACATTACCTCCACAAAATAAAACTACCAAGTATGAGCATGTTCTACCTCAACTAGTAGCTGCAGAACAAAATCCCCAAGTAGAAGGTATATTAGTAATTTTGAATACAGTTGGAGGCGACGTAGAAGCTGGTCTTGCTATTGCTGAAATGTTAGACAGTATTTCAAAACCTTCTGTTAGTCTAGTTCTGGGGGGAGGTCATAGCATTGGAGTTCCAATTGCCGTGGCAACAGATTACTCTTATATTGCACAAACAGCTACTATGACAATCCATCCCATTAGATTGACAGGTCAACTAATTGGAGTTCCTCAAACTTATGATTATTTAGAAAAAATGCAAGATCGAGTGCTAAGTTTTGTCACTCAACATTCGGGTATTCATCCAGAACAGCTTAGACGTCTTATGTTTAACTCTGGTCAGTTAGCTAGAGATATTGGAACAGTTCTAGTTGGTGAAGATGCAGTGAGAGAAGGACTGATTAATGAAGTAGGTGGCATAGGGCAAGCCGTGAACAGATTAGAAAGCATGCTACGTCGTGGTGATCAAGGTCATTACGGAAATCCACCAGTTCCCGGTTATCGTCAAGGGCGTTACTCATTACCACCCATGCCTGGTTTTGATCAATTCCAAAATCAAAGTCCACCAGGAGAGGATGATGATTAATGCTTATTTATACACCTGTTGCTTTAGAAGAAGTTTTGCAAGGTGCAGAAAACCAAACATCAGATTCTCAGTATCATGAAATTAATTACAACGGAAAAACCTTGATAGTTGAACCACAATCACCGTTCCAAGGTAAAATTGTCAGGTTGATTAGTAGTGATTCCAATGATTATTTAAACCCCAATTTACAACCGGGTAACTTGATTAATTATGCTGCATTTCAAGAGTGAGGATAAGAGCCTTTCAGTTTGAAAGGCTCTTTTTTTGTTTGCCCGGCATGCCTGCCGCGCCGATGGGTTGAAAGAAACCCTGTCACCTAACCAGCAGGAAGACAACCATAAGGCAAGGGCGTCACCGGTGACGGTGGAGTCTGAAGGAAGCTGAAGGGGGAATTTGGAACATAGTGAGAACAAACCGAGGATGGCCTTTTAGGTGGGTAACCTTGCAAATTATGGGAAAGCCCGAAAGCTGGATAACCTAAAAGGTTAGGACGGATGCGTTCAAATTCAGGCAAGCAGACTTAACCGGGGAGATACCTGTATTGTCTTGTGACGACAAGTAAAGTTAAGACAAGTGGAAACATGAGTTTTAACTAAAGCAGTGCAGGAGGCAGATGAACCCGTAGTAGTGAAGAACTTTCGGCCAAAGAAAGCTGGTAACAGTCTGGAGGATAAAACCGAAAGGACACTACACCTGGTTGTAGTGGTGCATAATGACCGAAAGGGAATTATGTAGTGTGAAGGGGTGAAAGTAGACCAAAGAGTGTAGCAAGAACTCGAGTAGACACTTTAGGTAGGAAGAAAACTGAAGCTGAAATGCTAAAGGGAACGGAAAGTCAGGTGGTGACGAGCTTACTTGCTTTACCGTCCGCCTAGTGGAAGTAGAGCGTACCCTGATAGGTAAGATTGCCAAAGAGCTAGAGACACCGTTAAGCACGTTCAAAGAAACCACAACTAAAAGTGTAGAAAGAGGGAAGGCACACAGCGAAAGAAGGTGCAATTGATGAAGAAATGGTACAGTTTAATAGACAAGATTTATTCCAAAAAGAATCTAGAAGACGCCTACCGCAGGGTCAGAGCTAACAAAGGTAAACCCGGCA
Organism: Natranaerobius thermophilus JW/NM-WN-LF; assembly: GCF_000020005.1. Taxonomy (NCBI): domain Bacteria; kingdom Bacillati; phylum Bacillota; class Clostridia; order Natranaerobiales; family Natranaerobiaceae; genus Natranaerobius; species Natranaerobius thermophilus. The sequence continues at coordinate 1,533,158 of NC_010718.1, forward strand.
TAGACCAGGTAACCGTGGAGGCTTATGGCTCCAACCTAGAAGAAAATCTGGAAACCCTTCATCATGACCTTAAAATTGGCGCATACAAACCACAACCTGTGAGGCGAGTTAAGATACCCAAACCAGATGGAAGTACTCGCCCATTAGGGATTCCAACCGTAAAAGACAGGGTAGTCCAACAAGCAACGTTAAATATACTTCAACCGATTTTTGATCCAGACTTCCACCCGTCAAGCTACGGATACAGGCCTAATCGCTCATGTCACAAAGCAATAGCTAAATCAGAACAGTTCATTAATAAATACAATCTAAGACATGTAGTAGATATGGACCTATCTAAATGCTTTGATAAATTAAACCATGAGTTGATTATCGAAGAAGTAGCCAAGAAAGTTAGTGATGGAAGTGTTCTCAAATTAATAAAGAAATTTTTGAAGTCCGGAGTAATGGAAGATGGAGCCATAGAAGACACAGAAATAGGGAGCCCTCAAGGTGGAGTGATTTCACCACTACTAACCAACATTTACCTAGACAGATTTGATAAAGAAATGAAGAGTCGCAATATCCGAATAGTAAGATATGCCGATGATATTTTAATATTCGCCTACACACCAAGACAAGCGAAAAGATATAAAGATATAGCTACTGAAATATTAGAAGACGAATTAAAACTAACAGTTAATAAAGAGAAAACTCACATAACAAATGACCGCAAAGGTGTTCCCTACCTAGGAGTTATCATAAGGAGTCAAAACATATCCATCCAGCCTGAAAAGATACAGAAATTCAAAGAAAAAGTCAGAACTCTTACACCAAGAAATCATGGTAGAAATCTATCCGAAATCATAAAAGAGCTAAATCCAGTATTAAGAGGATGGGCAAATTACTTCCGAATAGCCAATTGTAAGAAACAATTTGAGAACTTAATGAAATGGATTAGAAGAAGACTTAGGATGAAGAAAATGCGAGAATGGAAAAGTTGGAAACAACTACACAAAACTCTTCGCAGAAAAGGCTACAAAGGGGAATTTGAGAAAATCTCCATGAATAAATGGAGAAACTCATCAAGTCCTCTCATAAGTTTAGCACTACCCAATAAGTGGTTTGACGAGATAGGTCTAATTAATATTAGTACCTATCAAGTTGGTATTTTGCATCACTTTAGAAAGTGATCGAGGTCTACTAGGAGCCGTGTACGTGGCCCGTAAGCACGGTTCTGTGAGAGGAACGAAGCCACAGCTAATTACTGTGGCTTCTACCTACTCGATATGATTAATAATTGATTTTTCAAATATAGATAGAATAGACTGTTTTAAATTATAGTCTAAGCTTGTAGCATAAAGCTTGTTAGGATGTGACCTGAATGAATTGGATCTTGGCTTTGTTTGGAATTGGATTGTTTCTTATAGGAGTTAAATTACTTGCTCGATTAACACCTAATCTAATTTCAGTAACAAAAGGTGATCAAATATCTTGGAAAGATCTAATAGCCAGTTTTAGTTTAGGAATTTTTTTAACAGCATTAACCCAAAGCAGTAGTGCGGTAGGTGTAATAGTACTAGTTTTACTCGATAAACGAGTGGTCACATTCAAACAAACAGGCTTTTTCCTTGCTGGAAGCAATATTGGGACCACAATCAGTGGTCAAATCTTTACATTGCCGATAGAAAAGTTGATTATCCCTATGTTTATAATTTCTTTAGTTGGTTTTTTACTAGGGTATCGATTTTGGATAATGCAAAAAGTGTCCAAATTTCTTTTTGCCTTGTCTATCATTTTTACCGGTTTACAAATAATTAGTAGTGTAACCTTATATTACAGAGATTCTCTTGTAACTGTATTTGAATATTTTAGTTCTATTTTTCAGGCTTTTTTGATTGGAATAATTCTTACTGCCATAAGTCAATCTAGCAGTTTAATAATCGGCATTTTAATAGTTTTGAGTGGAAAACATATTATTGCACCTGCTTATGCTACCGCCGCAGTCATGGGACTTAATGTGGGAACTTCCACCACCTTGATGATTGCAAGTTTAGGACTGTCGAAGCATGGTAAGCTGGGGGCTGTATTTCAAGTAGTTTATAATAGTATCTGTGCATTGTTGGTTTTTGGCTTTTTCCCGTGCTTTTTACAAATAGTCGAACTAATATCCCGTACTCCCCATCAATTTGTAGCAAATTCTCATACCTTTTTTAATTTGGTAGCGGGTATTCTTTTAGTATTGGGGTGGAAATACATCGAATCAATATGTTATTGGATTGTTTACAGATAATACAAATAATCAGTTCTAAATTTGGCAATAATGAGAGTTACTGGTATAATTAGGTCGAGGTGAAAATAGTGGTAGCTAAAAAAACTAACAAAAAGCAAAGAAAAAAATCGAACAAAGGTTTAAAAACTACACCAGAATTACAAGCTGGCTTGTTACTTTTATTTGCAATCATTTCCCTAGCGAGCTTAGTTTTTACTGAACAAACTGGGGTTTTAGGAAATATTATCAAAGTTGTTTTCGAATACTTAGCTGGTGAACGAGCTTGGACTATTCCTATATTTATTGCCATTTTAGGTGGTAATTTACTGTATTTGAAAAGTATTCAACTCACAAACAGGTTTTGGGGTATTAGTTTAGTTTTATTTCTTATTGTAGTTGGACATCATATTGAACTAATTTTACAGGAAAATATTATTAGTAGAGGAGAAATAGTAGCACAAGCTTTTAGTTTGCCTGCTGAAGGTGCCGGTGGCGGATTGATGGGGGCTATTTTCTCTACTGCATTTTTACTTGTCCTAGGTGAAATTGGGACTTTTATTGTTTTGATTTTTACTGGTATCATAGCCTTTATGTTGTTGACAGACACTACTTTCAAAGAAGGACTTAGCTTGGGGACAGGAGCTGCTAAAAAAGCGTGGGAACTGGTTCTATTAGCAAATGAAAAATTGATTGAGATTTATAATCGAATTTCTAATACCAAACAAATGAAAGAGTATCAAAAGGGACAAGTTAAAAATGAAGATGATACAAATATATTAGATTTTAATGACTATAAACAAGGTCGGCAAGAGGAGGAAGATCAAGGATCTTTGCAAGCTACTGGGGGGACTTATCAGGACGAGCCTGACTATCCTATTGTTAGCTTTGAAGAAAATGAGGCAGGACTGCAAGCCAAAATAACTGAGAGTAAGGAAGAAGCTAATAATAGCGAACCAGGCCCAGAGGACAAAAGAGAAGGTCAGAAATCAAGTCAAAAAAGTGGATCAATACAATCAAACACAAATACTGGTTCTGAAACTTTAGCTCAAGAAAGTTTTAGTGATGGGCATGGCAGTGACAATCAAGAAAAGGACAAAGTAGTATCCTATACTTTTTATCCCAATGAGTCCCTCGGTAACTATAAACTGCCACCTTTAAACTTGTTAAAAAAATCTACAGGAGAGCAGGGAGATAAAACAGATAAAAGGGAACTCTCCGATAGAGCCAGATTATTAGAAGAAACCCTGGCTTCCTTCGGGGTAAAAGCCCGAGTAATTAAAGTTCAAAAAGGACCAACTATTACTCGCTTTGAATTACAACCGGAAAAGGGTGTTAAAGTGAGTAAAATAGTTAATTTGTCCGATGATTTGGCTCTAAGCTTAGCTGCTTCGGAAATTAGGATAGAAGCACCTATCCCAGGCAAAGCCGCTATAGGCATTGAAATTCCTAATAAAGTTATTTCACCAGTTTACTTAAGAGAAGTATTAGAAAGTCCTAATTTCCAAAAAAGTGAATCTCCATTATCAATTGCTATTGGTAAAGATATAGCTGGAGAACCAGTGGTAGCAGACCTGGCCAAGATGCCTCACCTTTTAATAGCAGGTGCAACTGGGTCAGGTAAAAGTGTCAGTATTAATACGTTGATTGCTAGTATCCTTTATAAAGCCAAACCTGACGAGGTTAAATTACTATTGATCGATCCCAAGGTAGTAGAACTAAAATCCTTTGATGGACTTCCACATTTGTTGGCACCAGTAGTAACAAATCCTAAAAATGCCGCTAGTACTTTAAAAAATATCGTGAGCGAAATGGAGTACAGATATCAGTTATTTGCAGATACAGGTGTTAGAGATATAGCAAAATATAATGCAATAAATAAGGAAGAAGATTATCCGGAGAAACTACCTTATATTGTAGTGATTATTGACGAACTGGCCGATCTCATGATGGTTGCTCCTACAGAAGTTGAAGATGGGATTTTTAGATTAGCTCAAATGTCAAGAGCAGCGGGCATTCATTTAATTTTAGCAACACAACGTCCATCTGTGGATGTAATTACAGGTGTAATCAAATCTAATATAACTTCAAGAATTGCTTTTGCTGTAACTTCTCAAGCTGATTCTAGAACCATCTTGGATATGGGGGGAGCGGAAAAATTACTGGGACAAGGTGATATGTTATTTACTCCTATGGGTAGTAATAAACCTATTAGATTACAAGGTGCTTTTATTTCAGATAAGGAGATTGATGAGCTCGCCGAAAAAGTAAAAGAACAAGCTGAACCTCAATATCAGGAGGAATTAGTAACAACAACTCCGGAAACTGACAAAAAGCAAGAATACGATGAGTTGTTGCCCAAGGCAGTAGAATTGGTTATGGAAACTCAGCAAGCATCAATTTCATTAATTCAAAGAAGATTAAGGGTGGGTTATACTAGGGCAGCACGTTTGATAGATGAACTAGAAGAATTTGGTGTAATTGGCGGACATGAAGGCAGCAAGCCTCGCAGAATATTAATGACAGAAGAAGATATTAAAAACATTTTAGAACAATTGTAGCAGGCCATAATAAGGCCTGCTTTTTTCTGTAATATGATGCAGGAAAACAGATATCATTTCAAGAAATACTTAATTCGAGAATTATATTATTGTAAATACTTTAAAGTCATGAATAAAAATAATAGTAAATTAGATAACTTAGGCAGCTGTTAGGAAAACTACAAGTTAAACATTAATTGTGCAACTTGTGTGAAGGGGTGTTTTTCATGAGTGAAGAATATGAAGAAGAAAAGCCAATTGAATACAGTGGTATTACTCCTGCTGATATAGGCAAGAAATTACGAAAAGCAAGAGAAGCTCAAAACTTGACAATAGAAGATTTACAAAAACAGACTAAATTGAGAACTAAATACATCAAATCCATTGAAAAAGGCGATTTTTCTGTTTTTCCCGGGGATGTTTATGCAAAAGGTGCTATTAGAAACTATGCCGAAGTTGTTGGTTTAGACTTCATGGAGCTTTGGGAAGACTATGAAAGCGTGTATCAACAAGAATCCGAACAAGAAGATAATAGCAATGAAGAACAAAAAGATAAAGAAGTTAGCTTTTTAAACAGTTTTTCAGATAAATTTATAGCTATATTGCCGGTGTTAGTTAAATTTGTGGCTATAGTACTGGTAATCGGAATAATTGGTTATGGCGTGTATTGGGGATACGATTATCTAGCCGGTATTGAGCTAAATGGCGATGAGATTGAAGAAGAAGCGACTACTCCTGAAAAAGAAGAAACCGAAGATGAAGATCATGAAGAACAAGATGAAGAACAAGACCAAGAAGTCAAGGAAGAACCAAAATTACCATCAATAGAAAGAACATCAGATAATCCAATCACATATACAGTAATTGAACTGGAAGATGAATATGAAATTGAAGATGAAATTGAAGTTATCTTGGAGATTGGGGAACAAGAACAAGGTTGCTGGGTTGGAGCAACAATAGATGGGGAATTCAATGATCTAGGGACTATGGACCGGGAAACAAGTGAAACGTTACATTTTCAAGAATCAATTGAATTCACTTTAGGTAGGCCTGTAAATGCCTCTATTACTGTATTTGATACTGAGTTGGAAATACCAGAAACAACTAGCCCAGAGGATATTATTATTGAACTTGATGAAGATGAAAATTAACTTGTTTTGACAGTAATAATACTATATTATATACTGAATTAGACAAATAAGTACAAAAATCGGGGTCACAAACCAAAGATTGGAAAGGTGGATAAGTATTCAAAATGAAAGTAGGGATTATTTCACTAGGATGTGCAAAGAATCAAGTAGATACTGAGGTTATGCAAGGAATTTTAGAAAACAGCAATTACAAAATGACCGATGATTATTACGATGCCGATATTATTATCGTTAATACTTGTGGTTTTATTGATGATGCCAAAGAAGAATCTGTTGACCATATTTTAGAAGTTGCTCAATTGAAAGAAACTGGTAAATTGAAAGTTTTGATTGTTGCTGGTTGCCTATCACAGCGTTATCAAGAATCCCTAAAAGAAGAAATCCCTGAAATCGACGCAATGATAGGTACAGATACCCAAGATAAAATTACAGAAGTTATTTCATCTGCATTAAAAGGAAATTATATATCATTTTATGATCGATTAAATAAGATAGACGAACAACTTTTCTTAAGACAACCATATCAACCTGGGCCTAGCGCTTATATTAAGATTGCTGAAGGCTGTCATAATTACTGTTCTTACTGTGCTATACCCTTAATAAGAGGTGGTTATCGCAGTCGTACTATTGAGGATATTAAGATCGAAGCTAATCATTTTATTGAAAAAGGAAGTAAAGAACTCACCTTAATAGCTCAGGATACTACAAATTACGGTAGTGATATATATGGTAAATTTAGTTTAGATACTTTATTAGATGAACTTGCCACAATACCGGGAGATTTTTGGATTAGAGTTCTTTATGCTTATCCCACGAGAATAACTGATTCCTTAATTGAAGTTATAAATAGACATGAAAAGATCTGTTCTTACTTAGATATCCCATTACAACATATTGATGACGATATCTTAACAAGTATGAATAGGGGTGGAAATAAAGAGCAGATCTTGAATTTAATTCATAATTTAAGAAAAAACATTCCAGATATTACTCTAAGAACTTCTTTGATAGTAGGTTTTCCCGGTGAAACAGACGAAAAATATCAAAACTTAATTTCATTTATGCAAGAGATTGAATTTGACCATGCTGGTATTTTTAAGTATTCCGATGAAGAAGATACCCAAGCTTATAATTTTAAAGATAAAGTCTCGGAAGATGTTAAAGAACAACGTTATCAGGAGGCCTGGGAAGTTCAAAAAGAAATTACAAGGAAAAAGAATGAGGGTTTGGTAGGAACTGAAATGCGAGTTCTAATTGAAGAAGCCCTAGAAGATGAACCTACTACTAAAGTCGGGCGAACTGAAGGTCATGCTCCTGAAGTGGATGGAGCTGTTATAATACCCGATTGTGAAGCTTCATCTGGAGATTTTATAAATGTTGAGATAGTTCAAGCTTTAGATTACGATTTAATTGGAGAAATGACAAATGAATTTAGCTAATAAGATAACAATAGCAAGAATCATACTGGCACCTGTTTTTATGGTGTTTTTACTGGTTACAGTTCCATATGGAGAATTAATAGCGTGGGCCATATTTATCTTGGCATCTATTACTGATGCCCTAGATGGGTATATTGCCAGAAGCAGAAAACAGATAACGAAATTCGGTAAATTTCTTGACCCTCTAGCGGATAAGCTATTAATTACGGCTGCTTTAATTACATTGGTAGGTTTAGGTAGATTACATTCGGCTGTAGCAGTAATTATAATCAGTAGAGAGTTTGCCGTTACTGGTTTACGTGTTATTGCTGCTGGTGAAGGAATGGTTATCTCGGCTAGTAAACTTGGAAAATTAAAAACTATCACCCAGGTGATAGCTATTTCTGCGATTATGTTACAGGCTGGATTTGAAGATTTGGTTGCTATGGATGTATCTATTGATTTTTTAGTTGACTTATCTGTTTGGGTAGCAGTAGTTGTCACTATTCTATCTGGAATTGACTATTTTAATAAAAATCGCCACTTAATTCGATTAGGGTAAATAATTAAACATAAAATTTCTAACTTAGATCAGTAAGGATCTGGTCAGGTTCAGCATAATTAAATTATTGGGAATTTGAGACAGGTATTACTTACCTGTCTTTTTTAATTGTATATATCTACTGGCTGTGCTATAATGTTTTATGTAAACTAGAAAGGGGTTGAACTATGCGAAAAAATAAAGACCGGCTGCTAATAATTTTTTTAACTTCCTTGATAGGAATTGTTATTATTACAGGAGGTTACTTTATTTGGAGGCAGCAAGAAATCATTACCCCAATTGAAAGTTATCTCAACGATCATGAGCAAATTAAAGATTATGAAATTATTGAAAGAGATACTAGAGACTTGAAAGTAGTCTTGGAAATTGAGTATACACCCTTTGTAAATACATTTTATCAAGAAATAGATGAGGAACTTTCGGAATTAGCCGGTGAGGACGAGCTAGAAATCGAACTAGCCGACAATAAAAGTTCTTCATTGGAAGAAATCAGCTATGAATTGAACTATTTAATCTGGCAGTATTCCCATTCTGGTGAATATACAAAGCTCTTAGACAAGCTGGATGAACTTGAACAAGAGTATGCCTTGGATCATATTCAAGTTCACTTAAGCCAGGATGGTTTTTTTGTACAAATAAGGGATGATAACTCTTATATATGGGAAATAGTCGAGTATCCTACCGGTCTTGGAAAGGATGATTTGACTGATGATAATCGAAGTTAGCATAGGGATTTATATAGCTTTAGTAATCAGCTTTTTTTTGATTGGTATTTCTCCTCAACCTGTTTTGATTAGTGGGGGAATCTTACTAGTCTTTTATTTCTTGTATACAAGTAAAAACAATGGCAGTAACAGCTTTGGAAGCATTGCCAAAGAAAGTGAAAATGTCCCAGATATAGAATTTCAAGATATTGGCGGACAAAAGAATGCTGTAACTGAGGTCAAAGAGGCCTTAGAATTTTTGAAATCTAAGGAACAAGCCGATGAACTAGGGATTAGACCTATTAAAGGTTTATTACTTTCAGGACCGCCTGGAAATGGAAAAACTCTAATAGCCAAAGCAGCTTCTAAATACACCGATTCAGTATTTATTTCAACCTCTGGTAGTGAATTTATTGAGATGTATGCAGGTGTAGGGGCAAAACGGGTTAGAAAATTGTTTAAAGAGGCTCGTAAAAAAGCTAGTCGTACCAATAAGAGTAGTGCGGTTATATTCATTGACGAGTTAGATGTTTTAGGGGCAAAGCGAGGCAGTCACGGTAGTCATATGGAATATGATCAAACTTTAAACCAATTACTGGTCGAAATGGACGGTTTAGATACTGAAACCAATGGAATTGATATATTAATTATGGGAGCAACTAATAGAGTCGACAGTTTAGATCAAGCATTACTGCGACCGGGGAGATTTGACAGAATTGTAAATGTTGAACTACCCGATAAAGATGGAAGATATGAAATTTTAAAACTTCATGCCCAAAACAAACCTCTAGATGAAAAAGTTGATTTAGAGACTGTTGCCAGTGAAAGTTTTGGGTTTTCTGGGGCTCATTTGGAAAGTTTAGTAAATGAAACCGCTATTTTAGCTTTGAGGCGCAATAAATCTAAGTTAGAGAAGATAGATTTTTCTGATGCCATTGAGAAGATAATTCTAGGTGAAGAATTACCACGTAAACCTTCTAAACGAGAACTAGAGCGGATTGCAATCCATGAGCTAGGTCACGGATTTGTGATGGAATTATTGGAACCAGGCTCTGTAGCTAAAATTGCTATATCTAATCGTGGAAAATCTTTGGGTTATACCAGAAGAAGCCCCAGTGGGGAGCAGTATTTGAAGACCAAATCAGGTTTAGAAAATGAACTGTGCTTTTTACTTGCCGGTAGTAAATTTGAAGAACATTTTTTATCAGATCGTAGCACGGGTAATCGAGATGACTTTAATAAGGCATTCCAAGTAGCTGATGAAATGATTAAATCTGGAATGTCGTCATTGGGGATAGTGAACTATGAAAAATTACCTCCTGATGAAATCAACAACACTATTAATCAAATAATTTCTCACAGAGAGGAACAAATTGAGAAGGTTATTGATGAATATGAGCCATTAATACGTGAAATCAAAAAATTATTAGTTGAAAGAGAATTAATAACAGGAGAAGAATTAAGGGAATTTTTAAAAGGGGCAGCTTAAAAAATAGCTGCTCCTTTCTTGTATTCAAAGGAATTTAGGTCTAAAATGATAATTAGAGGTAATTGCATTCAATCAAATATCAAGAGGTGGGTGATCAAGTGATAGGAGAAATAATATCAGTAGGCGATGAATTATTAGAAGGCCATGTTTTAAATACAAATTCTCAATATTTATCACAGCAATTATTTCAAATAGGTATAAATGTTAAATATCAGCAGACCATAGGGGATGATTTTGACAGTTTAGTTTCTGCTTTTAATAATTCCCTCAACCGGTCTGATGTGATTATTTTGACGGGGGGACTCGGGCCTACCAGAGATGATATTACCAAGGAGGCCGTATCTCGGTCCTTAAATTTAAACCTCCTTTTGGATGAAAATGAATATCAGAGGATTAAGAGTTTTTTTGATCATTTACAAAAAAGAATGAGTGAAAATAACAAAAAACAAGCATATATACCTGAAGGTGCTGAAGTATTAATTAATCAAATTGGCACTGCTCCTGGAATTTTTATCGAACAAGAAGATAAAATAGTAGCTATGCTACCTGGCCCACCCAGGGAGATGAAAACTGTCTTTCTAAACGAGCTAAAACCACGATTGATAAAAAATATTACAGCAGAGGGATATTACAAATCTAGTATTATAAAATTGATTGGAATTGGTGAATCTCAAGTAGATGAAATAATCAAAGAAATTAAAATACCTAACTGTGAGATAGTCCCCTTAGCACTAAGGCATCAAGTACATTTGATTTTAAAATCCTATTCCCAGAACCAAATAACTGCTGAAGAACAGTTAAAACGATTAGAAAATATGTTACAACACAAACTATCATCTTTTATCTGGGGACGAGATGATGATAAATTAGAAGAGATTGTTGTGAATACTTTAAAAGACAAAGGATTGTCTTTAGCAGTAGCCGAATCTATGACCGGGGGATTGATCGCAGGAAAGTTAACTGATGTATCAGGCGCTAGCAATGTATTTCATGGCGGTGTTGTAGCCTATACAGAAGATGCAAAGTTGAATTCATTGACTGTTAGCCAAAAAGTCCTTGAGAAATACTCTCACGTCAGTGAGGAAACTAGTTATGAACTGGCAAAACAAATAAGAGAAAAATTTAACACTGATATTGGTTTGGGAATAACAGGTTATGCTGGACCTGAAGGAGAACGAGTAGGATTGTTCCATACGGTGATAGTGGGGAGTACTGGGAAGAGACATTTATCTAGAATTTTACCAGGAGGTAGAACTGATATAAAAAAGGGAGCTGTCATACAATCACTGAATGAATTGAGAAAATTTTTGTCAGACTAAATAAAGATACTTATAATACAAAATAATTAAGCAGGTGAACGTATAATGAACAATCCTACTAGAAAAAAAACTTCTATTTATCTTAAACTGTTCTTAATAACAACTTTTGTAGGTCTGCTTTTTGTGACTTTTTTAAGTCCATCAACATATAATTTAGGTCCTTTTATGGTGGAATTAAGGCTTCAACTGTTAGATCATGGTTTGACCACAGTTGATATTTCACCGGTAGGAGAAATTAGTGCTAGAACTCACCTACCTCCCGTAAAGTTATTAATTGACTTAGAAAGTATGGATTTAGACCAATTATCTGATATAATTGCAACAGCTCCTCAGGAAGAGTTAGTAGAAGAGATAGAGAGTCAAGTATACTCAATCATAAGATCCTTTGTGACTAAATTGCTAGTATTATCTGTCATTGGGGGATTTGTTGGTGCTATCATAGGAGGGTTCCGCACTCCAAAATATCTTTTAACAGGTGTTGGATTTGCTGTGCTGGTCACTGGAATCCTTATGGCTATGACCTTTGGTACATACGATATCATGGCCTTTGAGAATCCTGAATTTGATGGGGCTCTACAAGCATTTCCCTGGATGATGGGAGTTGTGGAAGATAGTTTGAGAGCTTTAGACGATGTTTCTGCCCAGTTACAAGCCTTGAGTGAAAATTTATTTACTTTTTTTCAAAGAATTGAAGAATTACAAGGTTTCGATTTTATAGAGGGAGAGTATCAAATTCTTCATATATCTGATATCCATAACAATCCAGCAAGTTACGACTTGGTAGATAGGATGGTGGCAAGTTTCGGAATTGACATGATAATTGATACAGGTGATATTACCGATTATGGCTCACCTATTGAAGCTGAATTAGCTTCAGAAGTTTCAAGATTACCGGTTCCTTATGTGTTAATTCCAGGAAACCATGATTCTCCTCAAGTTATCCAACGACTGAGAGAGATAGATAATGTTTATGTGGTAGAAGATCAAGCCATCCTGGAAATCTTAGATTTTAAAATTGCAGGGATTGCAGACCCCGCTTCCGAATCAACAGCTATGGAAGTACCAAGTGAAGAAGTTTTAGATGATTATGCAAAAAGACTAGCTGAAACCGTGGAAGAATCTGGCGAACAACCTGATATAATTGGAGCTCACCATCCTCATATTGCTAGACAACTTGAACTCGCACCGACTATTCTAACAGGTCATACTCATCTACCCGAGGTGGAAATAGTTGAAAATGACGATCCTATATTGGTTTCTAATGCAGGAACTACTGGAGCTGCTGGAATTAGGGGGATTGAAGCGGGTGGTGATATTCCATATAGTTTAGTTGTCCTTCATTTCAATGCTGATAAGCAGCCTATTGCTGCAGATCTGATTAAAGTTAGACATTTAGAATCAGGTTATAGGGTTGAAAGGTTTGTAGTTGAAGAATATTTACGATAAAATTGTGATATAAGGAGGATATTTGACTATAAAGGTAGAATTTTCTATTATTCATGTAAACTCCTTAATAATAACTATACCTTAGACTGTATTAAAATTAAGCTTGAATGTTGATAACTGTAAAATTTCAATTTCACAGCTTTTCTGAGATAGTAATTTAATGAAACGGGAGGGGAAGTTTATGGAAAAACAAAAAGCTTTAGATATGGCTTTGTCCCAGATAGAAAAGCAGTTTGGTAAAGGTTCTATTATGAAACTGGGAGAAAGTAATGCTAAAATGAATGTGGAAGTTATTCCTACAGGAGCATTATCTTTAGATATTGCATTAGGGATTGGAGGATTACCTAGAGGTAGGGTGGTTGAAGTTTACGGCCCAGAATCCTCTGGTAAAACAACTGTGGCCCTTCATGCGGTAGCAGAAGCTCAGAAAAACGGTGGGAATGCCGCTTTTATTGATGCAGAACACGCATTAGACCCTGCTTATGCTCGTAACTTGGGAGTTAATATTGACGAATTGTTGGTTTCACAACCAGATACAGGCGAGCAGGCCTTAGAAATAGCTGAATCCCTAGTAAGAAGTGGGGCTATAGATGTGATTGTGGTAGATTCTGTGGCTGCTCTGGTTCCCAAGGCCGAAATTGAAGGGGAAATGGGAGATTCTCATGTAGGCTTACAAGCTAGATTAATGTCTCAGGCACTGCGAAAACTGTCAGGTTCTATTAGGAAGTCACGAACTACTGCCGTCTTTATTAATCAGATTAGGGAAAAAGTTGGAGTTATGTTTGGAAATCCTGAAACTACACCGGGGGGACGAGCTTTAAAGTTCTACTCTTCTGTCAGGATAGAGGTTAGAAGAATTGAATCTTTGAAAAAAGGTAATGACATTATTGGAAATAGAACCAGGGGCAAAGTAGTTAAAAACAAAGTAGCACCTCCATTTAAAAAAGCAGAATTTGACATAATGTATGGTGAGGGGATTTCCAAGGAAAGTAATATCTTGGACTTAGCCAGTGAATTAAATATTGTCACTAAGAGTGGACCTTGGTATTCCTATGGAGAAGACCGCTTAGGACAGGGTAAAGAAAATGCCAGAAATTACCTAAGAGATAATCCTGATATAGCTGAGGCCATCGAACTACAGATTTTGGACAATTATAACTTAGGGACCAACAATCAACAAGATCAAGGTCAAGAAAGTGAAGAACAAACCAAAAGTTCTAACAAAGATGCTAAAGAAACTACTGGCAAAAAAACTACCAAGTCAAACAAGGCCTGATTTAAATGTGTGATGAAAACAAGCACTATGAACAAGCTTTAAACCAAAGTTTTAAATATCTATCTATTCGTCCTAGATCACAGAAAGAAATCTTTCAATACTTAATGCAAAAAAATTATCCACGAGGGACCGTAGAAGTAGTTTTAAATAGGTTAATGGAGCTTGGATATATTGATGATGAATACTTTGCTAACAGTTTTGCTGAAGAAAAAGTTATTTTATCAAACAATCCCATTGGACCGTACAAGCTCAAGTATGAGCTGGCTAAAAAGGGGATTTCTGGTGAAATAATTGATCAAGTGATAGCGCAATACTTTGAAGATGAACAAAGCTTGGCCCAGTTGGCTTTCCAAAAAAAATATCCCCAAGAAGATTTAGAACATGATGATTTAATTAAAGCAGCCAAATACTTAGAAAGAAGAGGCTTTTCCTATGAAATCATTCGCAGTGTTGTATTTTCTTGACATAAGATGAAAATAGGGATACAATTTAATAGATGTATACTTTGCTGGCCCTCCTGACTGCCTTAATCTCTTAATTCACATAAAGAAAACAGCTGTGTTAGTTATTAATTCAGCAATACAGCAGAAGCAGGAGGTGAGTTAAATTAACGGTTTAATCAATATACTGTTACCAGTAGTAGGTGCAGGAGCAACAGGAATATTAGTCGGCTATTTAGTGAGAAAAATGATCGCTGAAGCCAAAATAACCTCCGCTGAGGAGGCTGCCGATAAAATCATCGAAGATGCCAAAAAGCAAGGAGAGTCTATGAAAAGAGAAGCTCTTCTTGAGGCAAAAGAAGAAATCCACACTCAAAGAAATGAACTTGAAAAGGAAACTCGTGAAAGAAGAAATGAAATCCAAAGATTTGAAAGAAAGCTAGAACAAAAGGAAGAATCTCTTTCTAAACAACAGAAACAATTAGAACAAAAAGAAAAAGAGATTGCCCAAAAAGACGAAAAAATCACTAATAAGGAACAAGAATTAGAGAAAATTTATCAACAACAGGTAGAGGAACTTGAAAACTTGTCTGGACTAACTACTCAAGAAGCAAAAGACATGCTATTGAATAGAGTTAGGGAAGACATAAGCCATGAAACGGCTATGATGATTAAAGAGATGGAAAGCCGTGCCAAGGAAGAGGCTGATAAAAAGGCCAGAGAAATTATTACTACAGCAATTCAAAGATGTGCTGTTGACCATGTAGCCGAGTCTACAGTATCCGTAGTTTCATTGCCCAATGATGAAATGAAAGGTAGAATCATAGGCCGAGAAGGCCGTAATATCAGAACATTAGAGACTTTAACTGGTATTGATTTGATCATAGATGATACACCTGAAGCCGTTATTCTATCAGGATTTGATCCCATCCGACGTGAAATTGCTAGACTGGCACTAGAGAAATTGGTGTCTGATGGGCGTATTCATCCCGCTCGAATAGAGGAAATGGTAGAAAAAGCTCAAAAAGAAGTAGATGAGCAAATAAGAGAAGAAGGTGAACAAGCTACCTTAGATACAGGAGTACATGGATTACATTCCGAGCTAATTAAATTACTTGGAAGATTAAAATTCAGAACCAGCTATGGTCAAAATGTCCTTAATCACTCTATTGAAGTTGCTCGCCTGTGTGGCGTAATGGCTCACGAGTTGGGAACCGATGTAAATACGGCCAAAAGAGCCGGGTTACTTCACGATATTGGTAAAGCTGTAGATCATGAATATGAAGGTCCTCATGTCACGATAGGTGCCGAATTAGGTAAAAAATACGGTGAATCATCTAATGTATTACATGCCATTGCAACTCATCACGGTGATGAAGAACCGGAAACAATCGAAGCAGTGTTAGTACAAGCAGCTGATGCTATTTCAGCCGCTAGACCAGGTGCTAGAAGAGAAACTCTAGAATCTTATATTAAGAGACTTGAGAAATTAGAAGAGATAGCAGACTCTTATAAAAGTGTTGAAAAAGCATATGCAATTCAAGCTGGTCGGGAAGTTAGAATTATGGTTAAACCCGAACAGGCCGATGATGAAACAAGTATTAACTTAGCACGTGATATTTCTAAACAAATTGAAGCAGAACTAGACTATCCTGGACAGATAAAAATAACCGTAATAAGAGAAACCAGAGCTGTAGAATATGCTAAATAAATCATGCATATATAAGTGTCCCTTCGGGGACACTTATTGTATTTGGATTATTTTAGGAGGATTTAGGAGGATATGAATATGAAAGATGTAAAAGTGCTAATAATAGGGGATATAGTTGGTAGACCTGGAAGATATTGCCTGAGAGATTTGTTACCTAAAATTCAGGAGAACTATGAAATTGATTTTACTATTGCTAATGGGGAGAATGCTGCAGCTGGCAAAGGAATCACTAAAAAGGCTATGAATAGCTTATTAGAAAGTGGAGTTGACCTAATAACCTCGGGTAACCATATCTGGGATAAAAAAGAAATCTTTAAATTTATTGACGAAGAGAGAAGTATAATTAGACCTGCTAACTTTCCACCTGGTAATCCGGGAAATGGTCATCAAATTATAGAAACAAATTCAGTTAATATCGGTGTCATCAATTTATCTGGAAGAGTTTTTATGTCTTCTATAGATTGTCCCTTTCAAAAAGGAAAAGAAATTATTGACAAAATTACCCATGATTGTAATATAATAATTATAGATTTTCATGCAGAAGCAACTTCTGAAAAAATGGCCTTAGCACGTTATTTTGATGGTAAAGTATCTGCAATTATAGGTACTCATACTCATATCCAAACTGCTGATGAACAAGTACTACCAGCTGGGACTGGATATATCACCGATGTAGGAATGACTGGACCTTACGAATCTATTTTAGGTGTTGAGTCTCAGGCAGTAATTGATAATTTTATAACGGGGATTCCTACAAAATTTGAAGTAGCCGAAGGGAAAGTACAATTTAATGGTGTGGTAGTTCACTTGGACTCTGATAACGGTATCTGTAAAAAAATTGAGCGTATCCAGGATTTACATGAATTTTAAATTTTTTAGATAAAAAAAAGGAATTTTTAGGTTTTTGTAGAAATGAATTCAGCGTAGGAAAAAATACTATAACATATCTTATAGGAGGTTTGATCAATGGAAGTATTAAAAGTTTCAGCAAATTCAAATCCTAACTCTGTTGCAGGTGCTTTGGCTGGTGTGATTAGAGAAAGAAATAGCGCGGAAATCCAAGCCATTGGAGCCGGGGCACTCAATCAAGCTGTAAAAGCTGTTGCAATTGCGCGAGGCTTTGTTGCTCCAAGCGGTATTGATCTAATTTCAATTCCAGCTTTTACAGACATCGAGATTGATGGAGAAGAGAGAACTGCTATTAAGCTAATAGTTCAGCCTCGCTAAGGTTATTGAAATTTAATTATGTTTTTAGTCAAATTAAGCGCCTTTGTGGCGCTTTTTCTTTTAATATTAGCTGTATTTAAGTTGAATGTTGATAACTGTAAAATTCAATTGAAAATTTTACAGTCTAAATAAAACCAGTGCTTAATATTTTAAACCTTAAGGGAAGGGTGGAATACTAATGGAATGGCAAGCACTTCATGACAAAACTTTTATTGTCGATGGACATAGTGATACTATTTTAAATTATGACCGTTACGAGAATTTCGATTTTCTCTACAGTAATGACAATGTTCATATGGACTTACCTAAAATCGATACAGGAGGGATTGATTTACAGTTTTTTGCTGTATTTATAGAGGATCAATTTCTTCCTAATGCGGGTTTTAAAAATTGTGTCCGTTTATTAGAGACATTTCGGAACAATATTATAGATAGTCCCAACTTTTCTATGATTGAAACTAAGAAAGACTTAAGAAATGCCATTGATGATGGATCACAAAAGAAATATGGTTTACTCACCATAGAAGGTGGTGAAGTCCTAGAAGGTGATATAAACCTATTAAGAGCTCTTTATCGATTGGGGATCAGGGGAATCACTTTAACGTGGAATAGACGAAATGAATTGGCAGATGGCTGTAGTTTAGGCAAGTATGCCGGTGGTTTAAGTGATTTTGGCTGTCAAGTAGTTCGAGAAATGAGTAGATTGGGTATGATGGTAGATGTCAGCCATTTGTCTTTAAATAGTTTTAATCATGTGTTGGAAATTCATGACGAACCTGTAGTTGCAACTCATTCAAATGCTAGTTCAATTTTAAATCATCCAAGAAATTTAGACGATAATCAGCTTAAAAAAATTGCTGAAAGTGGTGGAGTTATAGGTCTGAATTATGCATCCCACTTCATCACCAACTCTCAGAAAAGAGCTGGCTTAGATGAATTATTTCAACATTTACAATACATGATAAATCTAGTAGGAGAGGATCATGTGGCTCTAGGCAGTGACTTTGATGGAATATCCAATCCACCCAAAGAAATAAACACAGCCGCCGATTTACCTAAACTCACCGAATATCTTTGCAAATGTAATCTTAGTGAAACTACTATTCAGAAAGTTTTAGGGGATAATTGGCTCAGGGTATTAAACGAGGTATTACCGGAGGATTGACATTAGAGGTGATTATATGAAATGCTTTGGTGATCTACACATACATACAACAGCTTCTGACGGAGTTCTTCATCCTCATGAAATTATTGACAGGGCAGAAGAAAAGCAAATTGATTATATAGCAATAGCGGATCATGATACGTTTTTAGGAGTTGAAAAGTTATTAGTTGATAAAAGGCTTAAAAGGAGTAAGATTACATTGATACCGGCCATAGAAATTTCTACAGATCTGGCCGATGAAGAGCTACATATACTTGGTTACTTTAATTCTGTCAATAACAAGCAGCTGCACAATGCCTTAAATAAACTTAGAGAGTACAGAGAAGAGAGAATCACAAAGATTGTCGATAAATTAACTAAGATGCGATGTCCTATATCATTAAAAAAAGTGTATCAACATTCCGTCGAGGGGTCCATTGGAAGGCCTCATATTGCAAGGGAAATGGTAAAACAGGGATATGTTTCATCCGTTAGTGAGGCCTTTGAAAAATATCTAGCCAAGGATAGGCCTGCTTATGTGAAAAGGGAAAAGTTGACTCCAGAAATTGCTATAAATATGATTCGTGAGGGTGGTGGAATTGCAGTTTGGGCTCATCCAGGTATTACCAAAAATCCTGAAAAGTCCTTTCAACATCTCATTGACGTAGGTATCCAAGGAATTGAACTTTATCATCCATACCACAGTTTTAGTTTTGAAATTAGTTGGCGAGATAAGATAATTAATAATAACTTAATAATCACAGGGGGATCGGATTTTCATGATTATGAAGACCCTCCCGTTGATTTAGGAACAAAGGGGATAAATTGCAGTGAAATTACTAAAATGATTCAGATGATCAACGAATGATCAAAGAGTCAAAAAAAGTTATTGGACCAATGGACTGATCCATTGGTCTTTTTTATGAAAAATTTTAAAATTAAGGGAGGATTTCATTAATTAATAGAGAAGAAATCGAATAGAATCTAGTATTGAATGGGCAAAACTTAGTCTGTGGCCAATCGTATTTTTAATTAAATCTTGTATATCATTATATAAATTGGATTGGTCCAATTTTAGATATATTTTTGAAGTGGGTGAAAACAATGGAATTTAAATTGGAACGAAAAAGCAGAACTCCATATTATTTGCAAATAAAAGAAAATATCAAAAAATTCGTTGAATTCGGATACTGGACTAGTGGGACGAAATTACCGACAGAACGTGAACTGGCTGAACGACTTCAAGTTAGTAGAAATACTGTTAGCATGGCTTATAAAGAATTAGAAAGTGATGGTGTGATTGTTTGTCATCAAGGAAGAGGAACTTTCATTGCAGAGAAAGATGATAAGCTGAAACAGCAGAGTAGAAAAGAACATTTATTAAAAATAATTGATGTTTCCATTGAAGAAGCTCTACAATTAGGTTTTACTATCGATGATTTTTTGGCCATAACTCACGTTAGGGCAAGAGAGAAGCAGGACATGTTAACTAAGTTAAATATAGCCTTTGTTGAATGTAATCAAGAACAACTTCATTACTTTGTAAATGAATTGAATTTTGATAAAGGTGTTTCAATTATTCCTATTCTTGTTTCTGATTTAAAAAATTATCCTGACACCTATCGGGATAAATTGTCACAGGTAGATATAATTATCACAACTTTCTTCCATTTAGAAGAGATTAAAGAATCTTTACACGATATCGAAGCTGAGATTTTACCTATAGCTTTGGAATTACAGATGGAGACTGTTGTGAAAATCGCCAGAGTCCCCTCGAATTCAAGAGTAGGTTTGATATGCAAGTCAGAAAACTTCGCTCATAAATTTATGAACTCTTTAACAAAAGCAGGAATTGATCATGTAAAAATAGATTTTATTATGACTGAATCAAAAGAAGAAATTATTGAATTTACGAATAATGTGGACTATGTTGTCACCAGCCCTGGGAAAAAGCATGTTGTGGCAGATATTATTGATGCTGATCCAGAACAAGAGATAACGGAGGTGATATTTAGACCAGATCAGGCTTCATTAAATCTCTTGAAAAGTACACTAGTTGATTTAAAACAAAAAGTTAGTTAGGGGTGAATGCTATGTCAAAGAAGACTGCCGAGCCTGTTAAAGTCGCTCCCAAATGGTGTAAAGGCTGCGGTATATGTATTGAATTTTGTCCTAAAAAAGTTTTGGATTACGATGACAAAGGCAAGGTTAAAGTAACAAAACCAGAAGAATGTATCAAATGCGGCTTATGTGAACTTCGTTGTCCTGATTTTGCCATAGTTGTTAAGAAGGAGGATGAGTCGGATGAAAAATAATCAAGCAGTATTAATGCAGGGGAATGAAGCTTGTGTAAAGGGTGCTCTCAGAGCGGGAGCAACTTTTTATGCAGGATATCCTATCACTCCCTCATCAGAAGTAGCTGAGGGCTTTGCAGAAGAATTACCCAAAATTGGCGGAAAATTTATTCAAATGGAAGATGAAATTGGTAGCATGGCAGCCATTGTTGGAGCATCATTGACAGGAGCTAAAAGTGTAACTGCCACCAGTGGTCCAGGATTTTCTTTAAAACAGGAAAATCTCGGTTACGCTTGTATGGCTGAAGTTCCCTGTGTTGTAATTAACGTGCAAAGGAGTGGTCCAAGTACTGGAGGGCCTACGGCACCTTCTCAAGGAGATGTGATGCAAGCTAAATGGGGGACTCATGGTGATCATCCCACAATTGCTTTAGCACCGTCTTCAGTACGAGAAACCTTTGACATGACAATTAAAGCTTTTAATCTAGCAGAGAAGTTTAGAACTCCAGTAATACTTTTATTGGATGAAGTTGTAGGTCATTTACGGGAAAACGTAGTTCTTCCCCCTGAAGATGAAATTGAACTTATTAATAGAAAGAAAAGTGATAATAAAAGTGATTATATGCCCTTTGATGCTGAAAGTGATGGAATACCTCCCATGGAAAACTTCGGAGAAGGAAGTTTATATCATGTGACCGGCCTACATCATGATAAAACAGGTTTTCCCAATTTGAATACCCAGGTAGTAGATAGTCTGGTAAGGAGATTAGTTAACAAAGTCGAACAGAATGCTGATGAAATTATAGATATAGAAATTGATGTACCGGAAAATGCCAACACTGTGCTTGTTTCATATGGTTCTGTCGCCAGATCTACGAAGAGTGCTTGCAAAGAACTTAGAGCTAAAGGTAATCAAGTTGGTCATATTAGACTGCAAACAATTTGGCCTTTCCCTTACGATCAACTAAAAGAACAGCTTCAAGGCGTTGAAAGAGTGATCGTACCTGAAATGAATATGGGACAAATTGTCGGTGAAGTTGAAAAATGTGTCGGTACCGATCAACAAGTAGAGGGAGTAAATCGAGTAGATACTCACTTGATTACTCCACAGGAAATAATTAGCACTGTAGAAAGGGAGGAAGGATAATGAGCACTCATCTTAGAAAATATCTGCGCCTGGATAAAATACCACATATTTGGTGTCCAGGTTGCGGGCACGGAATTATTTTAAATAGTTTAATAAGGGGCATCCACGAAGTTGGCCTAAAACAGGAAAACACGGTAATTGTTTCAGGAATCGGCTGTTCTTCCCGGGCACCAGGTTATCTGAATTTCAACACTCTTCATACTACTCACGGCAGGGCTTTAGCCTTTGCCACAGGTGTGAAACACTCCAATCCAGATTTGAATGTGATAGTTCTTACTGGTGATGGAGATAGTGCGGCCATTGGTGGAAATCATTTAATCCATGCTGCTCGGAGAAATATAAATATTACCACAATTGTCTTTAACAATAATATTTACGGAATGACTAGTGGACAGTATTCTCCAATGACTCCGACAGATGCCATAGCAACCACTTCCCCCTACGGAAATGTAGAAAAGTCTTTTGACCTCTGCAATATGGTGAAATCAGCAGGAGCCACTTTCGTAGGTCGGGGAGCCACCTTTAATACTAAACAATTAATACAGCTTGTTTCAGGAGCCCTCAGTCATAATGGCTTTTCCTTTGTAGAAGCTTTAAGCCAGTGTCCCACATATTACGGTAGAAGAAATAATTTAAAATCGGCTATTGATATGTTGAAATGGCAAAAAGATAACTCTGTCAGTGTCAAGGCTTATGATAAACTTCCGGAAGAAAAGAAAGAGGGTAAAATTGTACTAGGTGAACTCTTCCGTGACGATTCCATCCCAGAATACACTGACAGGTATGCGGAAATGGTCAAAAATGTACAGAAAAGGAGTTGAGAGTATGAGTAGATGGGAGCTAAGATTAAGTGGTTCAGGTGGCCAAGGACTAATTTTATCAGGTATCATTTTAGCTTCTGCTGCCACAAAACAAGGAAAAAACGTAATTCAAACTCAAAGTTATGGTCCAGAAGCTAGAGGTGGTGCAAGTAAAGCGGAAGTTGTCATCAGTGACGATGAGATCGATTATCCTGAAGTTACAAGTCCTAACTTTTTACTTACTTTAACGGAAGAGGCATTTTATAAATATAAAGAAGATATATCTTCTGATTGTAAAGTGCTTGTGGATAGCCAATTAAATGTGGATGACAGTGACCTGTCTAACCTTGATTTGTATACCTTACCTTTTCTTGAAACTGCCGAGAAGGAACTTAAAAGAAAAATTGTTGCCAATATGGTGGCTCTAGGTGCTACTGTTTATTTCACTCAAGTCGTCTCCCATGATCATATGAAAGAAGCAATTTCAAATTATGTTCCTCAGGGAACCGAGGAACTTAACTGGGAAGCCTTTCAAAAAGGCTATCAGCTAGCAAAAGAAAAGGATAACTAAATATATTTAAATATTTTAAGGAGGAGATTTAAATGTCTGAAAACCTAAACATTTATCACATTGTCCAGAGGCAAATAAAAGAAGCCGTGGAAATGTTAGGGGTTGACTTTACTGTATATGAAATCCTGAAACAGCCTCAAAATGTATTAGAAGTATCTTTCCCCATCAAAATGGATGATGGTTCAATAAAAGTTTTCAGAGGCCTAAGATCACAGCACTGTGACGTTTTAGGACCATACAAAGGTGGTCTTAGATTTCATCCAACTGTAGAAATGGATGAGTCCAAAGCCTTATCAATGTGGATGACCTTTAAATGTGCCGTGGTAGGAGTTCCTTATGGTGGCGCCAAAGGTGGAGTTGAATGTAACCCTAAGGATCTGAGCCAGCGGGAAATGGAACGGCTCAGCCGTGGTTTCATTAAAAAAATAGCAAACTTTGTAGGGCCTGAAAAAGATATTCCGGCCCCGGATGTTTATACTAATCCCCAGGTAATGGCCTGGATGATGGACGAATTTAGTAATGTAAGAGGATATAATAACTTTGGCTTAATTACAGGAAAGCCAATCATAGTCGGAGGTTCTAAAGGTAGAAGTGAAGCTACGGGTCGTGGTTGCGTTTATGTAACCAGGGAAGCTGTTAAAGAAATGGATTGGAACATGGAAGATATGAGAGTTGTAGTTCAAGGATTCGGGAATGCTGGACGGATCGCAGCTAAACTACTACACGATATGGGAGCTACTATAGTTGGCACCAACGATTCAATCGCAGGAGTATATAATAAAGAAGGAATTAACCCTTATGATTTAGAAAACTTTAAGGAGGAGACTGGATCTGTAAAAGATTATCCTGGCTCAGAGCATGTTACTAATGACGAACTATTGACTGCAGATTGTGATATTTTAATCCCTGCAGCTTTGGAAAACCAAATTACTCAAGCTAATGCAGGGCAAATTAAAGCTAAAATTATTTCTGAAGCAGCCAATGGACCTACTACACCAGATGCTGATAAAATATTGTATGAAAATGGTATACTAACAATACCAGATATATTAGCTAACGCTGGTGGCGTGACAGTTAGTTACTTCGAATGGGTACAAAACTTACAGAATTTCTACTGGACGGAAGATGAAGTGAATAATAGAATGGAAGAGATGATGGTCAGTGCATTCAAAAACTGCTTTAAAGCCAGAGAAGGATATGGAGTACACATGAGGACAGCTGCTTATCTAGTAGCTATTCAAAGATTGGCTAATGCTATGAAAATTCGAGGATGGTTAAACTAATTTTGTTTAATCTTGGTAGACTGAAATTAGGTTAATTTAAGAAATTTTTTGTAATTGAACTTTCGTAAAATCATCTAAACAGGAGGGATCTTTTTGACCACTAATAAGAGGGATCAAAAAGAACTTGAACAACAGTACCAAAACTGGAAAGACGGAACCTTAAAAAAAGCTTTGGATCGTTTTCCTGAACGAAAAGAAGAATTCACCACTGTCTCCAATATACCAGTTGACCCAGTTTATACCCCTTTAAATGAAGATACAGATTATTCAGAAGATCTAGGTTTCCCAGGCGAGTATCCCTTTACAAGAGGTGTCCAGCCAACAATGTACAGGGGACGTTTCTGGACCATGCGCCAGTACGCAGGTTTTGCCTCAGCCCGGGAAACTAATAAACGTTTTAGATATTTATTAGATCAGGGGCAAACTGGATTGAGCGTGGCCTTTGATTTGCCAACACAGATCGGTTATGATTCTGATCATGCCATGGCGCAAGGTGAAGTGGGTAAAGTTGGAGTTGCCGTAGATTCTCTTGAAGATATGGAAATACTTTTAGATCAGATACCCCTAGACAAAGTCAGTACATCAATGACTATTAACGCACCGGCTGCGGTCTTATTAGCAATGTATATAGCCATTGGTGAAAAACAAGGTATTCCTAAGGAAAAATTAGCAGGTACCATTCAAAATGACATTTTAAAGGAATATGTGGCCCGAGGGACATATATATTCCCGCCAGAACCTTCAATGCGGCTAATTACAGATATTATTAAATATTGCAGTAAAGAAGTTCCAAGATGGAATACCATTAGTATTAGCGGTTACCATATAAGGGAAGCGGGAAGTAATGCTATACAGGAGATCGCCTTTACTATCGCAAATGGCTTGGCTTATGTAGATGCCGCCTTAGAGAGTGGTTTGGATATTGATGAATTTGCCCCTAGATTGTCATTTTTCTTCAACTCTCACCTGGACTTCTTTGAAGAAATTGCTAAGTTCCGTGCTGCAAGAAGACTATGGGCCAAGCTAATGAAAGAACGATATGGCGCCCAAAACCCCAAGAGTATGAAAATGAGATTTCACACTCAAACGGCTGGTTGTACTTTAACAGCTCAGCAACCAAATAACAATATTGTTAGAGTAACTCTACAGGCTCTAGCTGCAGTATTAGGTGGCACTCAATCACTACATACCAATTCAAGGGATGAAGCTCTATCACTTCCCACAGAAGAATCTGTGCAAATAGCTTTAAGAACTCAGCAGATTATCGCAAATGAAAGTGGTGTAGCAGATACTGTTGATCCAATAGGTGGTAGTTACTATGTTGAATCCCTTACTAATCAATTAGAAGAAGAAGCTCAAAAATTAATTGATAAGATAGATGATTTAGGTGGTGCTCCTAAAGCCATTGAACAAGGATTTATCCAGAAAGAAATACAATACAGCGCCTATGAATGGCAAAAATCTGTCGAAGAAGAAGAACAGATAATTGTGGGACTTAACAAATATCAGGTTGAAGAAGAGTTTGACCTGACAACTCATAAAGTTGATCAAAGTGTGGCAGATGATCAGCGTAAAAGATTAAAAGATCTGCGCGATAAACGAGATAATGATACAGTTGAAAACAAATTGAGTGAATTAAAGAAAGCTGCCAATGGTGATGACAATCTAATGCCGTATATCATCGATGCAGTTAAAGAATATGCTACCCTTGGCGAAATTTGTGGAGCTTTACGAGAAGTATTTGGAGAATATGAAGCTGACAGCTATATCTAAAATTACCAGTTTAATTAAAACATAACATAAAAGGAGGTTATGTTAACTTGTCTCCCAAAAGAGTGGTTGTGGCAAAACCAGGTTTAGATGGACATGATAGAGGTGCGAAATTTATCGCAAGAGCCTTAAGAGATGCAGGAATGGAAGTAATTTATACTGGGCTTAGACAAACTCCAGAACAAATAGCATCTATTACATTACAGGAAGATGCTCAAGTTTTGGCATTAAGCTGCTTATCCGGTGCTCATAATGAGTTATTTCCCCAGATTGTATCTATGTTGAAGGATGAAGGTGCAGAAGATGTCTTGGTCTTAGGAGGGGGGATTATTCCTGAAGAAGATATCCCTTATCTGAAAGAACAAGGAGTAGCAGAAGTATTTACTCCAGGTACTACTAGTCAGGAAATTATTGACTTTATAGAGAAAAATGTGGATAATAAGGAGGTATCTTCATGATTGATAAACTAGATCATATTGGTATTGCAGTGAAAGATCTGCAAGAAGCCCTGGACTTTTATGAAAATCAATTACAAATTGAAGCTACCGGCACGGAAGAGGTTTCCGAACAAAAAGTCAAAGTGGCTTTCTTACCTGTAGGTGATACAAAATTGGAATTACTGGAGGGGACTACAGAAGACAGCCCCATAAATAAGTTTATTGAGAAAAAAGGTGCTGGTGTCCAACATATAGCCCTTCGCGTGGACGACATAGAACAAAGCTTGGAAGACTTAAAATCAAAAGGTGTTAAGCTGATTGATGAAAAGCCAAGATATGGTGCAGGTGGGGCAAAGATTGCCTTTGTACATCCAAAAAGTACGGGTGGCACTTTAATAGAGCTTTGCGAGCGTGAAGAATAACCCCAATTAAGGAGGTCATCCATATGGCAACTAATGATAAAGACAAATTGGAAATGTTACAGGAAGAAAAAGAAAAGATATCTAAAGGCGGAGGAGAAAAACGGATCGCTAAACAGCATGAAAAAGGAAAATTAACAGCTCGAGAGCGCATAGAAAACTTTCTAGATAATGGAAGTTTTGTCGAATTGAACGCCTTTGTCAAGCATCGACAAACCCAATTGGGAATGGACAAAAAAGAAGCTCCTGGTGAAGGAGTTGTTACTGGATACGGAACTGTAGATGGGCGTTTAGTCTACGTTTTTGCTCAAGACTTTACAGTTCTTGGTGGAACTTTGGGTGAAATGCATGCGTATAAAATATGTGATGCCATGGATCGGGCTGCTAAAGTAGGTGCTCCTTTCATCGGTTTAAATGATTCTGGAGGGGCCCGTATTCAAGAAGGGGTAGATGCGCTTAAAGGTTATGGCAATATTTTCTACCGAAACACTATTTATTCCGGAGTTATACCGCAAATTTCCGCAATTATGGGTCCTTGTGCTGGAGGGGCTGTATACTCACCAGCCTTGACAGACTTTGTGTTTATGGTAAGAGACACCAGTCAAATGTTTATTACAGGCCCCCAAGTAATTAAAACAGTTACTGGTGAAGAGGTGTCTTTTGAAGAGCTAGGCGGTGCCGATACCCATAATTCAAAAAGCGGTGTGGGTCATTTTGCTGCTGATAATGATGAAGACTGTCTGGCACAAATCCGGGAATTGCTTAGCTTTATTCCATCAAATAATGCTGAAGATCCACCAGCTGTGGAGCCTAGTGATGATCCCAACCGCAAAGAAGAAGATTTAAAAGATATAATCCCGGAAAATCCTAATAAACCTTATGATGTACGAGACGTTATTACCAGAATTACAGATGATGGCTATTTCTTTGAAATTCAAGAAAGTTATGCCCAAAACATAATAATTGGATTTTCGCGTTTGAATGGCCGGACGGTAGGTATTATAGCAAATCAACCTGCTCATCTGGCTGGTTGTTTGGATATTAATGCCTCGGACAAAGCATCCAGATTTATCCGTTTCTGTGACTCCTTTAATATCCCTATTGTAACTTTCCAAGATGTACCGGGTTATTTACCGGGAACGGATCAAGAGCATGGTGGTATTATTCGCCATGGTGCCAAACTATTGTATGCCTATTCTGAAGCTACTGTTCCTAAGATTACTGTCATTCTTAGAAAATCCTATGGTGGCTCTTACTTAGCCATGTGTTCTAAATCATTACAGGCAGATGTAGTTTATGCCTATCCCAGTGCCGAAATTGCTGTTATGGGACCTGAAGGGGCTGCAAATATAATTTTCAAAAAAGATATTGAAAACTCCGATGATCCAGAAAATACTCGACAAGAAAAGATTTCCGAATATCGGGAACAGTTTGCTAATCCTTATGTAGCTGCATCAAGAGGTAGGGTTGATGATATTATTGATCCAAAAGAAACCCGACCTAGATTAATCTATGCCCTAGAAACATTACAAACCAAGAGAGAGCAACGGCCATCTAAAAAACATGGAAATATCCCTGTTTAATTTTCAGTGGGCTTTGAAATACTGGGACAAAGGATGTGATGATTATGGATATGGATACTTTTGATCAAGGAATTCAAATCACTATTATAGGGTTTTCAGTGGTGATTTTATCACTGGTGATATTATCCCTCGTTATGGCCGGTTTCAGTAGACTTATAAATCCTCAGGCAATCAAACCTGAAAGTAAAGGGGACAGCCCTGATGAAAAAACAGAGGGAGATTCGCAAGATACCCTCTCTAGATCGAAGGAAGGCAGTGAAACTACTGTTGATTCACAACAAGAGATGCACCAAGCTGAAGATGATATTTCGCCCCAGGTAGTTGCAGCTATTTCAGCAGCTGTTTCTTTTGCCATGGCAGATAGCTCGGATCACGGTTTTCGTATCACCAGTATCCGGCCGGTAAAAGGAACTGAAGACTCTAGATGGAAATTTGTTGGTCGTCAGGAACAATTACAGGCCAGTAATAAACATTAAAATTATAATTAAAATTGTTATCCTTCAATTTAATAAAAGGAGGACCTTGATATGAAGAAGTTTCGAGTAAATGTTGAGGGTAATACTTATGAAGTTGAAGTGGAAGAAGTTACTTCCCAGGGAACAACTTCGGGCGCACAAGATAGTAGACCGGCGCCATCGAAACCTAGTCAAAGTACCCCTGAAAAATCTGCGAAACCAAGTCAAGTACAATCTAAACCAAAAGAAACTCAGACAGAAAATAAATCTCAAGATAGTGCTCCGGCTGGTGATGGTGAGGCTATTACAGCCCCAATAGCAGGTAATGTTCTTGATATAAAAGTTAATTCAGGAGACGAAGTAGATAAAGGTCAAGTAGTTATGATTTTGGAAGCAATGAAAATGGAAA